>JAIDPA010000152.1 GCA_029062985.1 Muribaculaceae bacterium | reverse complement strand
GACGACGTCTGCACCACCGGATCCACACTCACATCGGCAGCGCTGACAATCATGGAGCAGGCTCCTCAATGCCGACTTTTTCTTATGACTATCGGAGTTACATTTTAACACATTTTCACAATATTCTGCACCCTCCTGTAAGAATTTTCTACCCCATTTAATGTTTATTATTTGGAAATGTTTGGAGATAGATGTAATTTTGCACTCCAAGGGGACAGTCTGGCCTATCCTCTCCTATCCCCATTCAGGCCATTCTAAACAAAAATAGATTAAAATTATGAAAAAACCGGAAAGAATTCTTGCCGAGAAACTCTTACAGATTAGCGCGATCAAGCTCCAGCCTCAGAATCCTTTTGTTTGGGGTTCCGGCTGGAACTCACCTATCTACAACGACAATAGACGCATTTTATCTTATCCCGACATCCGCAACTTCATAAAGGTGGAATTCGCTCGTGTGATTCTCGAACATTTTCCCGATGTCGAAATCATTGCCGGCGTTGCCACCGGAGCTATTGCTATCGGCGCGATTGTCGCCGACACTCTCGGTCTCCCCTACGTATACGTCCGTGCCACTCCCAAAGACCACGGGCTTGAAAATCTTATTGAAGGCAATCTCAAGCCCGGAAAGAAGGTTGTCGTCATCGAAGACCTTGTTTCTACCGGCGGAAGTTCGCTCAAGACAGTGGAAATCCTACAGACTTACGGCGGAGATGTCATAGGAATGACATGTCTTTTCAACTATCAGTTCCCGATGGCTGTCAAACGTTTTCATGAGGCTAATATCAATCTTATTGCTCTCTGCAACTACTCTACTATGATTGAAGTAGCGGAAGAGACAGCCTATATAAGCCCTTCGGAAGCCGAGCAGCTTCGCGAATGGCGTGAAGACCCTGCCGACTGGGTGCCTTACGTAAAAGAATAAATCTCTCTCGATTTCATATAAATTAAATGCTTTCTCCTCCCCTCAATTATAATAATTCATTTTCGCAAGCTCAACCAAATCACAGCCTGAGCTTGCGAAACTAAAATAAACGTAATAATGGCTACATATAAAAGTCAGGAAACTCCTCTCCAAGCCTCGGCGGAAGCTGTATTCTCCAAGCTTTCAAATCTTGAGAATCTACGCTCCCTGCTGGAAAAGGTTCCAGCCGATAAGATACCGGAAGATAAAAAAGCAATGTTCGACAGCATTTCCATCACTCCGGACTCCATCACAGTCCCGGGCGGTCCTGTCGGAGCTCTGACCTTCCGTATCTCAGAAAAAATCGAACCCACTCTCATTGCTCTTTCAGGGGAAGGCTCTCCTGTGCCCCTGTCGCTCGCAATGCACATATCTCCGGTCTCTGAAGCCGAATGTAAGGCGCAGGTAGTCATTGACATTGAGATTCCCGCTATGCTCAAGCCGATGATAGGCGGACACATCCAGAAGATGGCTGACCAGTTCGGGGAAGTCCTGAAGGCAATACCCTTCTGATGCGTCCATCCGTCATCTCCCTGTTTCTGACGGGATTACTGGCAGTCTCCTCATCGTGCTCCTCCGTCAATGACGAACGCACTCCCGACCTGCCTGTCAATATACAGCTGGCTGACGCCGGCACCTGGAACAGCTACGGCGTTAACGCATTCGGATCCTACTCTCTTTTCATCCTCGGCAACGGCACCCGCACCCCGTATTCCTTCCCCTACACACAGACCTCCGCCACAGGATTTGGCGGCGTTTTGCTCATCTCAGGCATGGATCCTTTCAGCGGTGCCACTCTTATGCCCCTTGCCTATGATCTGGCATGCCCCGTAGAACGCAAGCCTACTGTAAGGATAGAGATTGAGGAGGAAACGTTTAAGGCAATATGTCCCGTGTGCGGTTCCTCTTACGACGTGACGATGGGAGGCGGCGCTCCCCTTTCAGGTCCGGCTTCTTCCTCTGCATTCGGGCTCCGTCGTTATCGCTGCATCCCCACTCAGGCAGGAGGATATTTAATAACAAATTGAAAACCGAGCAGCCCCCTTTCTCAGCAGCGGCTGTCCTTAGGATAAATATGCATGGACTTGATTGAAAGTCTCATATATATGATATGGCGTGGCATTGCCATCGGTATACTCATCTCTGCCCCTATGGGTCCCGTGGGTATACTATGTATTCAGCGCACCCTTGACAAAGGGCGGCGCCCCGGTTTCTATACCGGTGTCGGTGCTACGATTTCTGATCTTTTCTATTGTCTCCTGACCGGTTTCGGTCTCTCTTTCATTCAGGAATTCCTGGAAAAAAACCAGAATATAATTCAGCTTGTCGGAAGCGCGGTGCTTATCGGATTCAGCATTTATCTCTTCAAAAAGAATCCTGCCTCATCAATCACCCGTCCGGCTCAGGATGAACCCGTCTCCCCTAAAAAGAATATTCTGGGAGGATTCCTGTTCACCTTCTCCAATCCCCTGATTCTTTTCCTGATAATAGGATTATTTGCGCGATTCAACTTCCCCGTTCCGGAAGTGAAATTCTATCATTACATCGTAGGCTATCTCTCAATTGTGGCAGGTGCGCTCGGATGGTGGTGGCTCGTCACCTTCTCCATCGATAAAGTGCGCGCCCACTTCAACCTCCGTTCTATGTGGCTGATTAATCGCATCATTGGGGCAGTCATACTGATTTTCGCTATCGTAGGCATCGTCTCCGGCATCTCTAACCTTGTGGGATAATGGTGCGTCTTGTCCTTTTTCTCCTTCTCGCCGCTATTGCCTCTCAGGCAAATGTATATTGTCAGAACCAGGCTTCTCCATCCACTCTGAGATGGAACAAAGGAAGAGGCTATCAACCGTTCCGTAATGCATCCGGAGAGGGAATAGAAATTGATAATCAGTCGTCCACTCCTATCTCCGACAATTTCTTACTCCCTGTTCCCTCTGCTTCCTTCTCGCTGTCCTTCCGTGCAGCCAACCGTCATGCTCATCCCGGAAAGCGTTTCCCTTATCTCGACAAAGACGGCAGACAGAAAAGAGTCAGTATGCCGGCATGGGATGCAATCCTTAAATTTTCTCCTGAAGACAGCATCTCTGTCCGCATTGCTTCCGTTGAGCAAGCCACATCTGTCTCGTCACAAAACGGAATAGAGATTTCAATTCTAAATTCAGAAGGAGAAGCTATTTCAAAAAAATTCATTTCCGGGAATGAGGATATCGACTGTTACACAGGTTTCAATTCCTGGACACTGTCAGGTTCTGAAAACGGACTTGAAATATGGGGTGGTGCCCGCAGTCTTTCCCTTCTTCTTCACGCTGATATGACACTTCCACCATGCTCCGGATTCGGATTCAGCGCCCACCCGGCAGCCGATTTGATGATTAAAGACATATCATTTTCCGACAATTCACCCGTATCAATGTCTATATTCCATTCATGGAAAGGAGCTGACGAACTCGATGCCTATCTTAAGAAAAGCAAAGACCCTCTGGAAGGCTACTGGAGTCTGTTCGACCGCGACCTTGAGGAATCCCTCCTGCTGATGGGAGGCGACTATCGGTGTGCAATTGTGCGTGATGCCGACCGCTACCTCCTGTTGTATCTCTCCGGAGCACGTGTAAATGCAAAAAAATGGAGGCAAGGAATGGTGAAAGCCATCCTTACCCCCGATTTATTCTCAGGTATTTTCAATGTGGAATGGATTGACGCCGAAGGAAATAGCCTCTCCAACTCAATCAAGGCGCAGACCGGAGAAGGCAATACCCTCTCTTTGCAGTTTCCTTATCACAATTCTTCGCTGCGGCTGCGCAAACATCCCTAACGTATCCGGCGACCATGATGATAATGATGGAATCTGTCATACGCCTTTCCTCCGACGTATCTGAATGTCGGACGATGCACCCCCTTCATTCTTACTCCGCCATAATAAACGTAATACGGATCAACGGCATATCCATCTCCAAGAATCCGGAAGCCACCCGGAGCTACACCAATCAGTTTGACTCCATTATAGTAAACGCCGAAGCCATCCATGGCATATCCTCCTCCAAGCACTTGAAAAGAACCCGGATAAGCACCTCTTATCGGCTGACCGCAATAATATACTATTTCAGGATTGACAGCATAGCCGTCTGTAAGAATACGGAAAGCTGTCGGCACCAGACCCGAGATAACAATTCCGTCATAATAGACTCTTCCTCCGTCAATATAATAAGCCTGTGGGGGATAACGGTGCGGACGAGGAGGAGGTGGAGGTGGTACGGGACGCGGATGATGTCCGACCGGACCGCCATATCCATGTCCGGGAGCCGGGCGTGAATGTCCGGGAGGCTTATGCGACGGACCGCCGGGTTTCGGCTTGCTGCCGTGATTATCATGCTTCCGGTCCTTATGTTTATTACTATGTTTTCCGTTATCACGGTGTCCTCGGTGGTCATTATGTTCCTGACGGTCCTTACCGTTACCTCCTTTGCCGTGATGGTCGGCATAAACGGGATTTACCGAAAGGGCAACCCCCAACAATAGTATTAGCAGTAGTCTTTTCATGTCTCGGGTGTTTTTATGTGTTGATAGCATCGGAGCCGTCATTAGAGTGGTTTTCTCTCAGCCTCCTATACCTAAGACAAACGTCTGCCTATAATGGTTTAATTATCCGTCCTGCCATAGAGCATTTCCTCTACGCCGGGCTTCAGGAGGTCTGTAATCTCATAAGTAGCAATATCGACCGTCACCTCTCCTTCCACGTATGGCGCTATCTCATAAAGCCCCCACACGAACCGAATGCCACTCTCTATTATCTCGAAATCCGAAGGAATACCCACTTCTTCCGGCTTCACCGAAAGTTCCACCTCATCTTCCTTAAGTCTTTCGACTATCAGACTCAACAATTCCTTTTCATATCCCTTCTTGAAGATATCAGTCAGCTCAAGGATTTTGCCGTCCGGTATGCTGTAGTTGACGTAGGTGGTGTTATACAGTCCGTGTGCTGATCCGCAGAGATAACTGTAGACGTAATCTCTCCAGACCACAATCCGGGGAGTGACCAAAGTGACTGCAAGCTGATTATATCTCTCGCTGCATCCCGAAATCTTTTCCGGGTCAAGACGGGTCAGTCGATACCCCTCTTTCAGCAAGGGGAGCGCCCCCGTGCGGTCAGCCATAGAGATTCCTCCAAGACGCATGAGGGAATCTCTCACTGATGCTATCTTCTTCCCCCCTACTTGAGACGGAAGCATTCCCTGACCTCTGAATCTTACGTATTTTCCCCCTTCTCCATCTGTCACCAGGCTGTCAGGTAATTCCACTATGCAGTCATATTCATATCCTTCCAAATCTACCCGGGAAGTAAACCCGTCTGCTTTTTCGCTGCTTCTTCCGCATCCTGTAGCTAATAAACATCCTGCCAGGGCACTCAGTATAATGCCCTTTTTCATTTTCTTCATATTGGTTACCTTATTCCTTTCTTTAAATTTTAAACCATAGGGTGGATTCACCATCTGCCGCCGGCGCCTCCGCCTCCGGTAGAGCCACCCCCGAAACCGCCGCCAAAGCCGCCTCCGAAACCGCCGCCATGCGATCTACCCCCTCTGCCGAGAGAGCCGATAATCGCTCCGGCGGCTAAGGCTGCCGCTTCGCCGTCATCTTTCTTTGGTATAACATACCTGCGACGATTTTGATGATGGCAAAACTGACATTCATAGATTTTTTCCCCTTCTCCGGTTTGTTTTGTAGTTGCCGGCACCACCGTATGGTCTCTCACCTCACACATAGCTATCGTATGGCACGACGGACACTCCGTATACTTATTCTGAGGCATCTTGAAGGCAAACCGCTCCACTGCGCCACACTCCGGGCACTGCCATACGTCATAATCCACAGTCTGGAGATGCTCTTCAAAATCCTGTGAGGCTGAAAGCAAGGCATTATCTTCCTCCTCGCTGAGTTTCTTCATCTTATGTCCGCATACTGCGCATTTGAGAGGCTTATTGCGCGAGCGTCTTCTAAGCCATTCCGCTATCAGGGCGACAGGCAAAGCCATTCCTAACGACAACAGAGCCAGAAGCCAGTAAGTGAGACGATGGGAATGCCTGACTAAAGCCTTGTGGTAACGGTCAGGCTGACGTTTGACTCTGATACTGTCATAGACAAAAAGACCGACTGCAACAAGAAAAACACCGAACGCAACCCACCACACAAACGTCATGATGTCTTCGCCCGTTATCGGTGGCTCCTCTCCGGCTTCCCAGGCTTCCTTCCGGCTGCTCTTCAATTCTTCAGCAAATTCCGGATCTGACAATGCCTGAGCGACATCCGAAGCTGACGCCACAACGGCTGCATCAAGGTCTCCCTGCTTCATATTGGCTACTATCGAACGCTCCACTATCTTCTTTACGGAAATATCAGGCAGGACTCCTTCTACCCCATATCCCGTCATGATGAACGTCTCCCTCTGCTCCGGAACTATCAGGATAAGCACCCCGTTGTCCTTATCATCTTTTCCAAGCCCCCAATGTGTAAACAGTTTCTCCGAAAACTCTTCCACCCTCATATCCCCTATCGAAGGCACGACAGCCACTGCCACTTCCGCGCTTGTCTGCTTACGGAGCTCATACAATTCCCTGTTCACCTTTTCCTTCGCCTCTCTGCCGACAAGATTCCCGACGTCTGAGACGTAGACGTCCCTTCTTTCGACGTTAGGATTCGGAAGCTCCTCCGGACGATAATCGCGTGCTCTGCCCTCAGCTATGGCTCCTGACATGAGCAGGACTATCAAAAAAATTCTGTATAATATCTTTTCCATCATCAGTTTATTTTTGTCATTCTTCACCTCATACTGCCGGGAGGCTGTGTCCGTTAAGTTTTCTGAAAAGATCAAGAGCATAGACATCCGTCATACCCGAAATATGATCGAGCACACTCTGAATCCTCTCATAGAGGCTCTCCGCATAAATATCATATTGCTTTGGCATCTTGAGCAACAGCAGTTTGGAGAAATTCTTCTCCGGATTCAGCACCGCGTCCATCAGGGCATCCATAAGGTATGTCAGTATGCGGTTTCCGGCAATATCCACATCGACCACATCCGGAGCATTATAAATCTTCTCCCATGCCGTATCGGCACATCTGGCGTAGGCGCCGCTCAGACGCGGGTCAATCTGTCTGACAAGCGGTTCCATATATTCTCCGGCAAGCAAGCGTTCCTCATTATCGACGAACGCTTCCGCACAACACCCCACAAGGGTGCCTATCACGTTCGAACGCATATACCCCACCTGCTCATTAGGGTCGTCAAGGTGCGACATTCCCCTTTCCATCCGGCTCCTGTCTCTCTCGGGGAAAAAAGCAAGAAGCAGCTCCTTCACCTCCCCGAGACTAAGTATCCCCAGCCTGTGTGCATCCTCAATATCCATTATCTGATAGCATATATCATCAGCTGCCTCCATTATATAGACAAAAGGATGGCGTGCGAACACTCCAGGCTTGATTTCAGGAATGCCAAGCTCACCTGCCACTTTCCTGTAGATCTCCTCTTCCGAATTGAAAAAGCCGAATTTACCTTTCTCTCCCGCATTTAGCGAGGTCCAGGGATATTTCACGATAGAAGCAAGTGTGCTGTAGGTCATGGCGAATCCTCCCGGTCTTCTGCCACAGAATTGATGCGAAAGCTGACGGAAAGAATTGGCATTGCCCTCGAAATTTGAAAAATCCGCCCATTGCGACGGGGTCAGCTGCTCCTGCAACTTCTGTCCCGCCCCTTCCGTAAACCATGTGGAGATAGTCTTTTCTCCCGAATGTCCGAATGGAGGATTTCCCAGATCATGGCAAAGACATGCGGTAGCCACAATGTCGGGCATGTGTTCGAGCGCATGTCCCGATTCCTTCCCCTGATGGCGTCCCCCCATCCTCAGCCATGCTTCACGGGCGAGACTGCGTCCCACCGACGACACCTCCAGACTGTGGGTAAGACGATTATGGACGAAGATGCTCCCCGGGAGAGGGAACACCTGCGTCTTATTCTGCAGACGTCTGAAAGGGGAGGAGAAAATCAGCCGGTCATAATCACGCTGAAAGTCACTGCGCGTATGCACCCTTGAATCATGAAATTGCTCCATCCCGAGACGCTTATCATTGATTAAGCTTTCCCAGTTCATCCGTATTTTCTTTTTTATCTTTCTGATAGCCTCGTGCCTCGTGCCTAAAGCCTAAAGCCTCGAGCCTAAAATCCTTTATAGATTTTTAACCATTTTGTTCCTCTTTTATTGTGGCAATAACAACACATTATCCGACGTTATTATTTCAATGAAACGTTTTTCCCGGCATATCGCTCTCTTTCGTCTTGTAATTTGTCTGGCTGTAGCTTCTTTCGCTGCCGCATATCCCGGCGTTTCTGTCGCAAAACCTTCCGACAAACTTATGAACCGTCCGTATGCCGACCTCAAACCCTGGCATCTCGGGTTCTCTGTCGGATTGCATGTGCAGGACCTCTCATTCTCCCACAACGGCACTATCTCCCCCGACGGGCAGAGATGGGTGGCTGAAGTGCCCTCCTTTTCTCCCGGCTTCACCGCGACCGTCCTGGGGGCGCTTCGTCTTCATAAATACTTCGAACTCCGTTTCACTCCCGGCATGTATTTCGGAAGCAAGGGGGTGGTGATGCATGATTATGACAGCGGAATCTCCAAGACACAGGACATCAAAAGCGCTTACGTCGTCCTTCCTCTTGACCTCAAGATTTCAGGCGACCGTATGCGCAACGTAAGACCATACGTGACAGCCGGAACCATGGCTACTTTTGACATCACCAAAAAGCGCACTGAGATTCTGATGTTCAATCCTGCCGACGTATTCCTTTGTGTAGGGCTCGGAGTAGATTTCTATCTCCCCTTTTTCAAGCTGAACCCGGAGATTAAATTCTGCTTCGGCATGACTGATATCCTGAAACATGACCGTCCTGACCTCACCGACGACCCTGAGACCTTCAAAATGACTCAGGCGCTTTCTAAAGTGAAGTCGAATATGGTGGTCCTCACTTTCTATTTCGAATGAAACTCGCCCTGTTCCTAATATCTCTTCTTTGCCCGTTTGCCTTGCTTGCACAGAGCGATCCCCTGTTCACTCAATACTGGGCTATACCAACATTTTATAATCCGGCTGCCACAGGCGATTCCGACTTCGTCCGAATCCGTGGAGGCGCCAATCTGCAATGGATAGGGATAGAGAATGCTCCTAAAAGCTTCATAGCGACTGCCGATTCCCCTTTCCTTGTATTCAATAAGAGAATCGGAGCCGGCGTGACATTCATGCAGGAGTCGCTCGGTCTTTTTTCAAATCTTCTTGTCTCCGCACAAGGAAGCTACAAGCTGAATTTCAAAAAAGGCACAATAGGAATTGGCATTCAGGTAGGCTATTACAATTCAAGATTCCGGGGGTCGGATATATACATTCCAGACGGCGACGACTATCACGACCCTGATGATCCGGCGCTGCCAAATCAGGATCTCTCAGGCAATGCATTCGATGTCTCTCTGGGCGTCAGCTATGTTCATCCAAGGTTTCATGTCGGCATATCCGGCATGCACCTCACCTCTCCCCGGGTCCGCATGAGCGCCGAGACTACCGATGCCTCTGAAGGCGTAGAATTTGAGACTCAGCTCCGGCGCACCCTTTATTTCGATGCCGGTGGCAATATTGCCATAAGAAATACGTTATTTCAAGTGCATCCATCTCTTATAATCGCCTCTGATTTTTCAGGATTTTCTGCCGATGCCACACTCCGCGCTTCCTACAACCGATTCCTTTCTTTCGGTGTCGGATATCGCTGGAAAGAGGCTCTTTCAGTCATGGTAGCCGGCGAATATAAAAGTTTTTTCCTCGGTTATGCTTATTCCTATCCCCTCTCTGCGATAGCCAAAGCTTCTTCCGGAAGTCATGAAATTGTCGCAGGATATAGCCTCAAGCTCGACCTCGCCGGAAAAAATAAAAACAAACAACGTTCCATCAGAATAATGTAGCGAACATCTCTAACAATGATGACTCTGAATTTTCTTAAAAATATAAATCCACTCCGCCGCCCTCTCTCCCTGGCGGCTATTCCTCTGATGGCAGTAGCCCTCTCTTCCTGCTTCGGTGCCCGCAGTTCTTCGGCGGGCGGCGAAGTGACCGGCGTCGGTGGAACTGCCTGGGCTGAACCTGCCCCTTATGGCATGGTGCTCGTCGACCGCGGAAATATCGCAATGGGTCCTTCCAAGGATGATTCTGTCAGAGGAATAAAGGCTAATCCCAGAGGTGTCTCGGTCGATGCTTTCTGGATGGACGAGACAGAAATTACTAATTCCAAATATAAGCAGTTCGTATTCTGGGTGCGCGATTCAATCATCCGCGAACGCCTCGCTGACCCCGCTTTCGGCGGCGATGAGGCTTTCAAAATAGAGGAAGATAAGGAGGGGAATCCTATCACTCCCTATCTCAACTGGAACAAACCTATCCCCTGGCGCAATCCGAATGAGGACGAACTGAGGGCTATTGAAAGCGTCTACCGCACAAATCCCATCACGGGGAAAAGAGAGCTTGACCCCACTCAGCTCAACTACCGCTATGAGATTTACAATCACACTGAGGCTGCCCGACGTAAAAACCGTCTTGATCCTAAGACAAGGGTCTATAATACGGATATGCCCGTCCCGACTGCTACTCCGATGATTTCAAAAGACACGGCATATATGACTGACGGCGGGGAAATCGTGCGCGAGACAATCACACGCCCCCTGTCAGGAGATTTCGATTTCGTCAATACCTACATAGTCAATGTCTATCCCGATACGACCTGCTGGATTAACGATTTCGACAATGCCTACAACGAGACCTATACACGCATGTATTTCTCCCATGCCGGCTATAACAATTATCCTGTCGTAGGGGTAAGCTGGGAACAGGCGAACGCTTTCTCCAACTGGCGCACTGACTTCCTGCGCCGTTCGCTGGGAAAAGACAATATCTATGTGGAACCTTATCGGCTCCCGACGGAGGCTGAATGGGAATATGCCGCTCGTGCCGGAAATTCAGAAAGCGCCTATCCCTGGGAGGAGACCCTTCCCTACGATGAGCGCGGTTGCTTCTACGCCAATTTCAAGCCTATGGATGGAGATTACGTGCGCGACGGGCATGTCATCACTTCCCCGGTAGGCACTTATTCCCCTAATGATTTCGGTCTGTATGACATGGCAGGGAATGTCTCCGAATGGACTTCGACCGCTTTCTCTGAAAGCATCGACAAGATGACTTCCGATATTAACCCCGAATATCGCTATGACGCTGCCCTGGAAGACCCCTACCGCATGAAACGCAAGATTGTGCGCGGTGGCTCCTGGAAGGATGTCGCCAACAGCATCCGCAGCGATCTGCGTCAATGGGAATATCAGAACGAACAGCGTTCCTATATCGGATTCCGCAACGTGCGTTCTCAGATCGGTTTCGCTAAAGGCACTCAAAAGAAAAAGAAATAAAAATGGTCAAGATCAGGAAATACGCCAATTTCATCGAACGTTTCCTTCATGGCGAGAAGGGGCAGAGATTCTTCAACTTTGCTTATTCAATCGGCGCCGCAATCGTTATCTGGGGTGCCCTCTTCAAGATTCTCCATGTCCCGGGGGGCAACACTCTCCTCTGCATCGGTATGGGCACCGAGATTCTGATGTTCCTGCTGACTGCATTCGACCGTCCTCCGCGTGAATACAACTGGGAGGAAGTATTCCCTGTCCTCGACTCCAAGAACCCTGCCGAACGTCCTGATTTTGCTGCCGGCGCCGGAGTCGTCATCAATGCGTCCCCTGCCCAGGGCTCTCCCTCATCCTCTTCCCAGCCGGAAATTATCTCCGTTTCCACGGCGGCAGCTGCCCCCAATATTGATTTCTCCTCCTCTGACGGACTGCAGGACACAATGAAGGCGGTCGCCGAGCAGATGGAACAGCTCCGGGAATCAACCCGTGCCCTCAACGAAGTGAGCGCCATTCTGCTGTCTTCCTACAAGGCTATCACCGAAAATTCAGATTCCATCTCTGACAGTGCTTCCGGTTATGCCGAACGTATGGCTGACCTCAACCGCAACCTTGCAGGCTTGAACACTATCTATGAAATTCAGCTCAAGAATGTCGCAAGTCAGCTGGAGAGCATCGACCGTGTCAACCGCGGGCTGAAGGATATCCGCGATATGTATGAGAAATCAGCCAATGAATCTTCACGATATTGTGAGGAAACTGAGAAGATGGCGCGCTATATGAAGCAGATCAACGCTGTCTATGAAAAGATGATAACAGCGATGACCATCAATATGGGCGCTCCCATGATGGGAGGAGCCCACTCTCAGCCTTTCCCCGGCTCAAATTCCGATTAATCTAAAAAAACCTTGAGCCTCGAGCCTAAAGCCTTGAGCCTCAATAAAAAATAAAACCCAAAGCCTCGAGCCTTGAGCCTCGAGCCTAAATAAAATTTTCAATTTGAAATGGCTGGTGGTAACAACGTTGCAAGAATGTCGCCCAGACAGAGGATGATCAACCTTATGTATATCGTCCTCACCGCCATGCTTGCCCTGAACGTTTCGAGCGATGTCCTCAACGGGTTCAATCAGGTGCATGACGGCTTGCGCACCACAAATCTGAATACGGAGGCTCGCAATGATGTCCAGATGCGTTTTCTCACCGAACTTTATGAAAAAAATCCTGCCAAGGCGGGTCCTTGGTATGAGAAGGGGATGGAGCTCCAATCGAAGGCTTCTGCCCTTTGCATCTCTATAGATTCCCTGAAATGGGAGATTGCCCGGCGAGCCGATGGCGAGGAGGGCAAACCTGACGAGATCATCAACCTTGATGACCTGGAGGCTGCCTCGGTCACCATGCTTAACCCTGCCGCTCCGAAAGGTCGGCGCCTGCGTGAGAATATCGAGGTCTTCCGCGGATATGTCGCTCCCCTTATCCCTGATTCTGCCAAACGCTCTGCCGTCTTGAATCTTCTTTCCACAGAGGTGCGCCCTACTCCCGGCACCGTTGGAAAGACCACCTGGGAAGAGAAAATGTTCGACAACATGCCGGCTGTGGCTGCCGTAACTCTCCTGACCAAACTCCAGAACGATATCCGTCAGGCTCAGGGAGAGGCTCTTTCTTCCCTCATTACTAACGTCGACATCGGCGATGTGCGTGTCAATGAACTCAATGCCTACGTCATTCCCAATTCCAACATGGTGATGCGCGGAGGAAGATATTCGGCAAACATAGTGTTGGCAGCTATCGACACCACCCAGCGCCCTGCCGTGTTTGTCAACGGTTCGCGACTCGCCAACGACAAAGGTCTTCTCGAATTTACAGCCGGCTCAGTCGGAACGCATAACTATTCAGGATATATTGAGGTGGCTCGTGGCGACGGTTCTGTCGAACGTCGTCCCTTCTCCTCTTCATATACCGTCATCGAACCCATGGCTACCATATCTCCGACAATGATGAATGTCCTCTATGCCGGAATTGCCAATCCTATAAGCATATCAGTGCCCGGCGTGCCGATGAGCGCCGTGCAGGCTACGATGACCAACGGCTCTCTCACACGCAGCGGTGATTCTTGGGTGGCTCATCCCGGAAAAGTCGGGTCGGAAGCTGTAATAACTGTCTCTGCCCAGATTGATGGAAGATCGCAGATTGTCAGCTCAATGACTTTCCGTGTGCGCAAGCTTCCTGACCCCTCTCCCTACATTGCCATGAAGGATGCCCAAGGCAATACGGTGCATTACAAAGGCTCTCCGAAACGCATCTCAAAGGCAGCTCTCCTGTCAGCCGATGGTCTCGGGGCTGCCATTGACGATGACATCCTGAATGTCTCTTATTCTGTGGTATCTTTCTCCACGGTCTTTTTCGACTCTATGGGAAATGCTATGCCGGAAGTGTCTGCCGGAGCATCATTCTCCCAGCGACAGAAAGAGCAGTTCAAGCGTCTCAAACCCGGGAAAAGCTTCTTCATCTCCAATGTCAAGGCTAAAGGTCCGGATGGCATCACCCGCGACATATCACCGATGGAAGTAGCCCTCAACTAACGACCAAATATCCAAAAGACTCACCTACCAATGATTAAAAGATTATTCCTTATATCCCTCCTCTCCGCATTCTTCTTCTCCCTGTCTGCTCAGGTAGAGAATGCCGGCGGCGTGAGAAAACGTAGCGAAAACGAGAGAAAGACCGTAGCCGGTCCTAAAGGCACCACTGAACGCATGCAGTCGCTCTTCAGCGAGAACGACACTCATGATGCCGACATTGAATATCAGCGTCAGATATATCGTGAGCTCGACCTCACAAAGCCTCAGAATGCAGCCCTCTATTTCCCGGAGGATATAATCGACGGAAAGGAGAATCTTTTCCGCACCATCCTGCGCCTGGTGGTTGAGGGGCAGATTCCCGCTTATGAATATCTCGACGGAAGGGAGATTTTTTCTGACAACTACAAAGTCAACGTCGGCGATATGCTTGAGCGCTTCGACATCTATGCCCAGGAAGGGAAAGGTTCTACTGAAAGAAATCCTAAATTCATCATTGAGGAGGCTGACGTCCCGGTCCAGCAGGTGCTCAATTATTATATTATCGAAAAATGGGAGTTCGACCGCCGCTCAAATTCAATGAAAACAAAGGTGGAGGCTATTTGTCCGGTCCTCACCCGCACCGGTGATTTCGGCGGCGAGGCTCGCTATCCTATGTTCTGGGTCAAGTATGATGCGTTGCGCCCTCACATTGCTTCTCAGTTTACTTTTCTTTCCGATGACAACAACATCGAACGATACACCTTCGACGACTTCTTCACTCTTGGTCTTTACGACGGCGAGATTTATAAAACCCGCAATCTCCGCAATCTCTCGATGGCTCAGATGTTCCCGGATGAAGACGACCGGAAACGCGCTCAGGACAGCATCGACAACCGTCTGCGTTCATACGGTAAAGACCTCTGGGTGCCGACTCGGGAGGAATATCTTGCCATGCGTGAAAAAGAGGAGAAAGCTAAGGCTGCTGCCGAAAAAGCTGCCCTCTCTGCTGACGACATACCCGAGCGAACGGTAGTCACTGACAGTGAATCAGCTGCCCCGGAGGAAAAGAAATCGGGTGCATCCTCACGTGCGAAAAAACGCTCCTCCACAAAGAAATCCTCCGCACCGAAATCCACAAAGAAACCGAAGGTAAGCAGCGGCAACAACTCATCAGCCAACTCCGCAGCAGCAAAATCCGTACGTCGCCGCCGCCGTTAAAACATATAGGCTGTAGGCTGTAGGCTGTAGATAATAGCCTTGAGCCTAATGCCTAAAGCCTAATGCCAAAAGCCTCCTGCCTAATGCCTAACCCACCCTTCTCAGTCGTAATACCGGTCAAAAACCGTCCTGACCTCATCACACGCTGTCTCGACAGCGTGCGCAGCCAGTCATATCGCCCGATACGAATAATTGTCGTTGACAACAATTCAACCGACAACACCCGTGATGTCATAGAAGAATGGCGCAGCAAAAATTCTGATCCCGAGCTCTCTCTCCTTCTCCTCTCTGAAGAAAAACCCGGGGCTGCCGCTGCCCGTAACTGCGGACTCCAGGCTGTCGACACCAACTGGATGCTCTTCTTCGATTCTGACGACCGTATGCGCCCGGAGCTTATACTCTCCGTCATGGAAGAAGCAAAAAAGAATCCAAAGCTCGACCTTATCTACTGGCGTACTGCAGTAGTCAATTTCCGTGAGGAGGTGATTCCCAAACGTTTCGCTCGCTTCGACCTCATCAAGCGCCATATCTACAACGGCGTGTTCTGCACCGTGTCATACGCCCTGCGAACCGACTTTATCCGCCGCATAGGAGGATGGGATGAAAATCTCCCCTGCTGGGACGACTGGGAACTCGGGTTACGCCTCCTGACAGCCCGTCCCAACCTTAAAGGTATCTTCCGCACCCTCGTTCACATCTATCCCCAACGGGAATCAATCACCGGCACCGACTTCCACTCCCGCGCCGGAGAATGGGAAAAAGCGATAGAGAAAATGGAGCAACACGCCTCCACACTCCCCGACCCGCTCCGCACCCGTATCCTCCGCATGCTCCTCTACCGCCGCGTTAACCTCGCAGCCCTCTACGCTGCCGAAGGTGTGGTTCCGTGTAGCAAGCCATGGCTTGCTATCTCCCCCTCCCAATCCCTTGAGCCTCAAGCCTTGAGCCTCGAGCCTAAAATTTCAAAAAACGACCGCCTTCGTCTCCGCCTCATCTACCACTACACCCGCCTCGGAGGACGCGCCGCCTACCTCCTCTGGGATTAATCTCCATTTCTCCCCCACTGAGGGAGTATTTTACTAAAAAACATCCCTTACTAAGGGAAAAATTTACCGAAATTCGTCCCTCACTAAGGGATGAATTTATTTTTTTATTGCATCTCACCGGAAAACTATGGCGTGCGCTAAAAAAGTCAAAAAAGTTGTTTACCTTTCCCTCCCTGCCGGTATTCTAAGATAAATAAACTAAAAAATAAACACATTATGCACTACGACTACTACGACGACGAATACTCCGGCTCCTATGCCCACGACATCGAAGGCTACACCGACGATGAGATTGACACCATCTTCGATGGCGACCCCGACGCCTACTGGAACATCGACTGAAAACCGCATGTCCCTGACCTGTTTTTATCCATCCATTTAAATTTTTTATCTGAAAATTGTTTCAAATCAAAAAATTTACTAAATTTGCTCTCTCCGACCGCTATTCAGAAGCCCCGGCATGGGGAGAGTAGAGGAAGGATATAAAACATACATAAAAGCGTTTATCCGCGCGAACTCTTGACTTTCTGAAATTCTCGCAAAATTTCTTTTCCTGTCAAGTCTTGTGCAACGGTAGATGCCCCTGGTTATGTAATAATAGCCTAAGGTTGATGTCTCGCGAGAGAGGTCACCCTTATGGCATTACTACATATAGGCGTGGGCTTCTGAGTTGCCATCTGACAGGAAAGGGCAATGCGAGAAGCCTCAGAAAGTAAGATGGCAACAGATACAGATTCCTACGCTTTTCTTTTACACTGACCTAACGCCGACGAGAGGAAGACCAAGGCACTATTTACTTACCAACATCAAATGAGCCAAAAAAACTCCCCCAATAAGACCATACCCCCTCTCCATTTCTTGCCCCTATTAAAGATGGCAAAAAGAAAATAATCATTACTCTAATAAAGAGAATTGCTATATCTACCCGGTCATGTCCCATTTTCTATACCCATCTAATTTGAAAATCTACTTTTATCTTTTGATAGGAATCGTCTTGGCAATTACTTCAGATTCTGCCAAAGCGTCTACACGCTTACCCGATCACTATATTATCTCTTTTGATCCTTATGTCGGTATATATCAAGATTATTATAATAACCCTACTATTCTCAAAAAGATTGAAAAAGATCTAATTAAACATGGGTATAACCCCGACATTGATTATATATCCGTAATTGGGTATGCTCTTGAAATGGGTTATCCTGATATGAACCGCTTCGCACGTCCATATACAACTAAAGATAGAAAAACATGGAAGTGGCATATTGCAAAAAATGAAAATCTGTTTTCCGCCTTTAACCCATGGCCCTTCGGGCAGCCGGACTTAAAAAATGGTCCTGCAGCTTCTGCCCAGATACTTGCTAAACCTTATTCAGTAACAGCTCTAAAACAAACTCCTTCCGATTCTTTACATTCAGTTGCAAATCATACTTATCTCCTCACCATTACTGATGATATTAGTAATGGGGGTCATAATGACTATGCAAAAGAGTGGAGAAATATCGCAACTGCTGGTTCTTCAAATTTCACTCGGTTCAATCAAATTGAATCTGAAGTGTTTGAAGATATGCGACAATTCAATAATAAATTTAAATTCATCACTCTTGACTCTAACAGAGAGACTCCGCTATCTCCTAATGGAGGATATAGAATTATATGGCACGAACTAATACCATCAGTTCAACCATCCATCCATTCAGCCACCACTCTTCCATCTCCTCTTCCCCTACAGAGAGTAAGAGGAGGATTCCTGCTTGATATTGATGCTCAGCCTATTTCGGAAGAATATAAGATCAGTAAATTTATTCTCCTGAATGCTGCCGGAGATACCCTTGTTAACTCTCCTGAAGCTAAAGGACAATTTCATATTTCTTCCCAAAAGCTATCAGCCGGAGATTCAATCAATATGCGTATGAATCTCATCTTACGCGATGGTATGTATAATGGTATTCTCTTGAGTCCCGATAATCCTCGATACGAAACGGGACTAAGCAATTCCCAAATTGTAAAATTGAGTGACGATTCTAAAATTTTAGGATTTATTCCCCTCTCAGATTGGTTATGGTGGTGGGCTCCGAATAACCCGTTTCTCGCAGTCATAATTTGGGATATTATTATAGTTGTCATTACAATCGGTATAATTTTGATCATTGCATACCGATGGCTCAAAAAGACTGCCACATATATTCCTGATGACAAAACCATTAGCATAACGCACCTCTGAATTAATAACTTAAACCTCCCTTTCTCTTTATATACACTATGTCAAAAGATAAAATTCAAGAACGCGTAATCATTGATTTAGAAGAATCTCAACGAAGCTTGGTTCCCATATCAGAATCACTTTTCGTTGATTTTCCTCCACGTGATTTCGACAATATGATGGGACGCATACTAAAAAGAATCAGTATGAAACGTTCCTTGAAAGATGTGTCTATTGGAGTTCGAGACATTAAATGCTCAAAGTCGTTAATCCTCAAATCCGGAATAACTCCCCGCGATTTGTTTAGTCTTGTTGTGGAAGGTCAACGCCATGAACTCACTGACAATCCCATTCCTGTAACACTTACAAAAGAGAGAACTCCTTTTCAGCTTTATTTCAATCCCTCCCTTATTGCTGACTGTGAAGTTATTCAAGGTGAAGCCGACAATGGAATATCAGATCAATATTCCGTGACCGGGACAGCTTTTGTCCTAAATAAAAAGGGAGAGGAACTTGACTCGCAAGAATTCAAAATCAATGTAGAATTTAAAGAGATCAAAGCTGACGTAAAAGTCGAGTTTTCTATTCCTCATCGTAGAATTAATTTTAAAGATCTTCCGGCTGATAGAATCGTGTCAGTTGGAGCTATTCAAATATTTAATCCTAAAAAGTTTGAACGTTCACCTAAGATTAATTTTAAAGGGACACTCTCCTTAGTGGATTCTAAAGGCAGGGAACTGCCCCCTCTCTTAGATGAAAACGGGGAAATAACCCCACGAATATTCTTTTCAGAATCCGGGAAGAATGACATTATGCGGCAAGAAGTGCGTTCTCTCCCAATACAAGTAGATGGTAACGGAGACTATAAACCATTAAGAAAAGAAATTAAAATTAATTTTTCAGGCATTCCCAATCCGGTCGAGCCTTATGACTTTTTCTCAATTCTTTTCAACGGCAGCTGGGCTTACTCTTATCAACCCGATATTCCTAATATTTTTCAGGAGAATAAAGCCATTCGCTTAATGAAAGATACACAGGGCACTGAACTAAGAGTAACAATGAATGGTAATCCATTGTCATCCGGTCACAATTCAATACTGCCTGTTTTTGATTTTTCGCCCGGCGGGGCTTTTCGTAAGGAGGTAATAATCGAACTTGATAATATAGCGACAGATGCAACCCGCGATGGTTATCTGAGGATAATGACTCCCCGCATATCTACTTCCATTGAACAAGAGGGAATTCATATATACGGAGCTAATGGACGTCCTGTCGATATTAATAAGATTGTTTCCCTTGAAGGTGATTTCTATGAAATAACTGAAGAAAGAGGATATATTGATATCCCTAATGGAGACACCGTGCCGGAAAAACTTAAAGTGATGTATAATCCTTCCGATATATTTTCCATAAACAGTGGAGGACAATATCGTTTCTCTGTTTCGACTTCTATCGAAATTGATTATTACGAAAATAGTGATAACAGACCTCGGTCAGAAGTGGAGCGTAAAACTTTCCGTATAGTTCTATCTCGGGAAATGTATATACTACCCTTCCCGGAGTGGCTCTGTGTTGACTATGGTTCAAGTGCAATCGTCAGTCTTTATAAGGGAGATTTGCTTGACCTTAATGCCCGGAGAAAAGATATTCTGAATCAACTGGGGAAGTCAAGTAAAGATTGGTATCCCCGGACGAAGGGTAATGAGAATGAAACTGAAAGAGATACTGTCTTTATTTCTTCAGACCTTCTTTTAAACACCGTGACAGGAATTGATCCGGAAAATCCGATCTCAATGTTATGTGGAGAACAGACTCAGGAACAATTGGATTATTCTAAAACGGCTGTTTGTCTTGCGCCTACCAATAATGTTGCAAAGAGTAACTACCAGAGAATCCTACCCTGTCTGAAACTTCTTGTCGGGAATAAATATCTTCCTGATAATCCTGACTATAATGCATTTGAGTATTATCGTAAAGATGATAATGAAAATCTCGGAAAAGTTCGTCTTTCTGATGCTAAAGAAAATAATGAATCCAACTCTCTTGCCTCAATCAATAATCTTTTCGATGAGGCTTATAAAGTTGTATTCCGTCATTATCTTAGTAAGCTTATCCCTCACATTGAACGTGTAAACAAACTTGTTCTCACATATCCCAATTCATACACTCCTGATCATCTTAAAGTATTACGAAATATTGCTACTGACACTTTCAGATATCTGCGCGAAGGGCAATTACAATTCGTGAGCGAAAGTGATGCTGTAGCCGCATATTATATGGATCATTGGAGTGAGTATAATCCCGGAGGGGATATAAAGAAACCTGAAAACATACTTGTTTTCGACATGGGTGCCGGCACTCTTGACCTCACATATCTTTCCAAAACCTATAATCCACAAAAAGATTCTTATCTTCTTGATATTAAAGGTAAACTCGGTATTAGCAAAGCAGGTAATTATCTCGATTTCATTTTGGCTAAGATCGTTGCCAAAATCGGGGGAAAAGCCACGAAGAATCTTGCCGACACAGAACGCCCTGCAGGTGTGAATGCTGACCGTATCGCCCGTGGACGTATTGTGCTTAAAGACTTTGTCAAGAATTCCCTTAAACCATTGCTATCTATTGAAAATGAAGATAAGATCATCAATTTTGAATATAATGATGAGGAGATAGAAATTAAAATCAGAGATGTTATCAACCATCCGGATTTTAGGAAATATCTATTTCAGGTGACGACTCAGGTTCTGAAAAGCATGAGAAACTATCTGGGTGGAGAAATGGATATTGACTCTGTGATACTCTCTGGTCGAAGTGTCAGACTTCAGCCTTTACAAGAAGTTCTCAGTAAGTCATTGAACGAATTTTCCTCTGATTCTGAAGGTATCCGTTTTATCGATTTGGATATAAATGGAGAACACGATCGGCAGAAGACAGCTGTTGTTGAAGGTGCCGTTAAATTTGCCGGGTCGTATAATTCCAACAATTCTAAAGTTCATATCCGCTCTCGCAGACTATATGCCTCTTTCGGGGTCGCCTTCAGACATCTTGGCGGTGAATGGGATTATATCGAACTTGCTTCGCATAACGATATGCCTCTTAACTCAGATAATTCTTCGAAGGAATTTCCTCCTATTCTCATTTCCGGATTGAGTCATACCGAAGATATTAAGCTAATTCAGTCATATCTTCCTCAGGAGGAGACCCTAAATGCTATTAAAAACGGTGACTTTGAGTATATTTCGGAAATGAATACTTTCAATCTCTCCTCTTTTGGAGGTAGAGACACCCTTGAGATGGCAATCAATATAGATAGGCATAATCAAATATCTCTTTATGTCGATAAAGCTCCCACTTCAGGCAGTGCTCCACGTGGTATTGATTTGAATAATGAAATTACACGCCGAAGCATCTGGCCCGCAACTATCTAATAATTCTTTCTTAACTAATACATCATGGCTAATAATAAAACTAAATCAAATAACAGTACTGAAAAAACTGCTCCCAAAACTTCTGACCCCTCAAAGCCAACATCTGAAATTTCAGAACCATCTGTTCTGTCTGCTACCGGTTTCTCGGCTAACCCGAATGAAAACACAAAAGAGGAACTGGCTGAAAACAATGATAATCAAGAAGTCGAAGAGCAATTGTCTTCATCTCCTCAGATAATTGAGCAGCCGGTGTATAATGCCTTTCAGCGGCTTCTTATGAAGATTGGAGGAATCAAAATCTCTCCTGTCCAACCAATCCAAGAGGATAATTCTGCAGAAATTGATAATCTAAAACATGAATTAGATACTCTCAAAAGACGCAGTAATACTTTTGAAATAACCATTAAGGATATGATCAAAACACTTGAGCCGGATTTGATTAATATACCTAATGATACAACTTTTCTTATAACCACCCTTAAAGAATCTATTTCCGATTTAAAAGATTCTAAAGATTCTGAAATAAGAGAGTTGAAACAAAAATTGAATCAACTTAGTGCTGAAAATGAAAATCTGAAAAATGATAGTAAAGATTCTCATGATCAGAATGTACAAAGTCAAAACTCTGATTCCGCATTAGGAAATACGGAATCAACAACAAAATGTGAAAAAATTGAAATTGAAAATCTCAAAAAGCAAATAACTGAACTTCGAAAAAAGAAAGATGCGGAAGTTGAAGAAAAAAAGAATTTAAGAAAACAGAAAGATCGTGAAATCTCTGATTTAAAGGAAGAGCTTCAACGAAAAAATTCTCAGATCGACTCTCTTAAGAAAGAAAGAGACAAACTCAGTGATAATGAAAGTCAGGCAAATCGTGAACTTGATGATCGAATCAAATCCTTAGAAGAGAAGAATCTTGAGATCCAACTATCTCTTGATCAAAAAGAGAAAGAATTAGAGGAACTTCAGAAAAAACATGACGAATCAGTTGAAAATGGCAAACAAGCAGCTAATATAATTAAGACTCTTAGAGAAGAAAATAAGCAACTTAAGGAGACGGATGCCGGAAAACTTCGTGACTCGTTAGATAAAGCTAAAGAGGAAATCAATTCCCTGAATGAACGCATTTCTAAACATGACGAGATAGTTGCTTCTAAAGATACAGAAATTTCTACCTTGAAAGCAGCGATAGCAGATAAAGAAAAGGAATGTGAGAAACTGACTTCGGATATTCAGGAACTTAAAGAGAATATTTCTTCAAAAGACAAGGAAATAAATAATCTGAACAGTCAGCTTCATGATAAAGAAGAGGAGATAAAGGATCTGAATAAAACTACCAATCTTCAGCTTAAAGAGATTGAAAAATTGAACAACGAAAATTCTTCCAAAGACCGTAAGATTGATGAACTTCAGAAAGAACAGGAAGAACTGACTTCCGAGTTAGAACAAGCCTTATCAGGAATTGATAACCTAAAATCCGTTGTAACTGAAAAAGATAATCAAATCAATACCAACATTAAGGATATTGAGGAATTGAACATTAGGATTGAGGGTTTGAATACTGATTTATCCGCTGCAAATATTCGTGCGGATAAAAGTGTATCGGAGTTCCGTTCCTCCGTACTTAATGAGGCTAAAAAAGTTCTGGAAATCCTTGATGAAGGTAAATATGAACTCGGCCATGGAGAGATGGGAGAAACCTGTGCAGATGATGAGGAATCAAACAAACGTCGTTTCTCTAAAATTGTCAATAAACTTGAATCGTTAAAGCCTGAAGAGTATCCAACCGTAGGGAATATGCAGGCTGCCCTTCTTGTCATACTTTCTGAAGAAGTTAATAAGGAAGCTGAAGGCACGATTACACCGTTGGCAAGACTCTGTGCTTACAGCCGTCTACCCTTTATGCGAGATGATCAAGGGGAAGATTATATGAGACTTGATTATGCTAAACTCTCAAAACTCGAAAAATATCTGACAAAGATGCTTGCTCTGGTTGGTATCGAACTTATTATTCCTACTCCTTTCTGCGACAATGTTAAGGAGGGCGATTTTGAATACCGACCCGGAGAGATTCCTAATCTCGATTATATCTGTCCAAATTCCCGTCAGCACCTTGATAAGGTGGACCGTCTTGACACAGACAACATAATCACAGATATAGTTTGTGTCGGATACCGTATACCTGGTCAACCTGATCAAAAAGCAAAAGTTATACTTTAAAATATACCAACTCATGAATAAAAATTTTATAAAAATCGCATCTACTCTTACTCTTATTCTGACTGTAAGTGTAATATATGTGGCTTGCGGAGGAAGTAATGGGGATTCAGGTAGTGAGGATGGGAGTACAGAAGGGGATGGTTCTCAGACTGAATTAGCTGAGCAACCTGAAACAGTCAAGATCCTTATAGATAAATCAGGAAGCATGAAAGGCTATTTCAATTCTAAGGATATGCAAAGTATGATGTCTGCAATAACTGCCATGCAGGATTTAGGAAAAGAGAAAGGTAGCATCAAGTTTGATGGAGATCCGAAACCTATTCAGGCTAAAAGTAATGCAGACGGAATACTGGCAACCACTAATTTCAATAAGGATACCGACATGGCTAAAATTATTGAAAATAGCATCGAATATGGAGGAGACTCTATACCTGTAGCTATTATCACCGATGGTATTGTAAGTACCCCCCAAGGGAAAAATGATATTCCACAGATGATTTCCGATATCAAAAGAGCCTTAATGAATAAAAATTCTAATCTTGGCTGGATGATATTTCGAGGCGAGTCTAATTATGATGGCATATACTACGTTGAGAGTCAAAAACCTTCTAAAAAAGTAAATCTGAAAATATCTGAAAGACCTTTCTATATTATCTTGGTCGGTCCAAAACCTCAAATCAGATATATCATTAACAAGACTAAAGAAAATGAGAAGAAATGGGATGAAGAGTGGGAGTGCGAATGGTTAGCCTTCAATTCCCATGATGACCATTCCGACCTAAAATTCTATGTCTCTACTAATACTGATTTCACAGAATTAGGAGACTATTATTATAAATTAAACACCTCCAATTCAGAGAAAAAAATATCGTTGATTGCAGATATTCCCTCCTGTCTTTATGATATAGTAAAATCAAAAAAGATTTTGCAAGAACATGGAGCTGTTGTAACCATCAATGGAACTACGATTTCTAATTGGTCTACTTATTTTCAGGATAACCAATTGACATTGGAAGTTCCGAGCAACGACTTGCAAATCAACGCAGGAGATGGAGAAACCACCCTCACCCTTTCATTCTCCGCAAATCCTACGAATAAATGGACTCATAACTACAGTTCTGATGATGACTCAAATATTCTCTCAGACTCGGATCAGCAGAAAAGGACTTATCAACTTAAATCTTTGCTTGAGCCAATGTCTGACGCAACTAAAAACCATGAAGTAAAGATAACCTTCAAATATACTGACTAAATAATTTAAAACCTATATCTATGAAAATTTTTGAATTTTTCTTCTTCCCTGTAAGCGGAAGTGAGTCTTACAAAGACGCTCTCGGGTTTCACAACAATTTCTTCATAACCCACAATGGTTTTCTTTGGGGATTAATCCTTGCCCTAATCATAGCAGTTGTAGCAGCAGGTATATTCTACTTTGTAATGGATAAGAACTACACTCTGGCTAAACCCCTTAATTGGTGGATTATTTCGATTGTAGTTGCAGTGATCGGTTATTTTGGAGCGGATATTTTCCTCATTGGTGGTCAGGGTTCGAATTCTCCGTCAACTTTCTACGGAACTAATTCTGAATGGGTTAAAGAACATAGAAAAAAACCAAATGCAAAGGAATATCCAAAGTTTAAAATCAAAATAGAAAATGAACTCAGAAAACAGAAAGATGTCAGGATTCCGTTTGACCTGACTTGTGCAGGGTGGGCATGGCTCCTTTTCCTTGGTACATCTCTTTGTTTCAAGCGGTATTCCGTAAACAGTACACAAATACCTTTCTAAATATCAGAGTTTTACTATGGCAAACTTATTTATTTTTGGAATTGGTGGTACTGGTGCCCGAGTGATACGTGCTTTCAATATGCTTATTGCCGCCAATGGAGGAAATATGGGTGATACTCGTGTTTTCCCGATTATTATTGATTATGATGTTACTAATGGAGATAAACTTCGGGCTCTTGATTCTCTGTATAAATATTCAGCTCTTCACTCTGACATTTATTCCGGGGTAACATTCGATGGAACTCGTACAAAGAACGGGTTCTTTTCTACTGATGTAATGGAAATGAAAGAGGCATTAAAGACTCAAGGAGGAGAAAGCACTTTCAATCTGCAATATAACCCTCCAAGCAGTGCTAAAAAATATAGCGATAGTATCGGTTACTCGGCATTATCAGGTGAGCTTCAGACTACTCAATTCCTTATTGATACTCTCTATAACACATCCCAAAACCAGGAAGTGGCAGAGCTGCATATTGATACAACCGTCGGGTTTCGCGGAAATCCGAACATCGGTAGTGTTATGCTTAATAATCTTAGTGAAACAAAAGAATTCAAAGAATTCTCACGTTTATGTACCCAAAATGACAGAGTGGTTATCATAGGTTCTCTTTTTGGGGGAACCGGTTCTTCAGGAATCCCTGTATTAGTAAATGCCATTCGTACCAGTCAACGCACCGGAGTTAACTCTGCAAAAATCTCTACGATTCTCGTATGCCCCTATTTCAAAATAGGATCTCCAAAGGAGGATGAACGTAGTCAGGGTGTGATTGATGATAAAATATTCGAATCGAAGACTAAAGCAGCACTCTATTATTATCAGGATGCTCTGAATGATAAAATTGATGCAATTTATTATATCGGTGATAAAAATAAAGATACTGTACAACATCATGTTGGTAAGGAGCAGCAGAAGAATCCTGCCCATATTGTGGAATTGGTAAGTGCTATGGCAATTACTCATTTTAATTCTTTGCCGGCAAAATCTTTTGAAGAGGAAGACGCTACAGGAAATTTAAAGAATCACTGGAAATATGGATTTAATCAGAATCAGCATATCGATGATGTTCAGGATCTCGACTTTTCAATGTTCGCTGAAGAATCAAAGAATGAGATTTATCATCTGATAGCCTTTGCTTTAGCCGGCAAAGTTGTGGAAGACTATATGATAAAGAATAACAAGGACTGCTCCTCTGCCAATTTTTATAAACTATCCGGATTAGATAAAAAAATGGCTGAAAAATCTGATAGTCAGAAAGTATTCCAACAAACTCTTGATAAATTTATCGCATACTATCACTCTTTCGCTGAGTGGATGAATGAACTTGAAGAAGGTTCAATCCATAAACTTATCAATTTTGATTTCAATGCTTCCGAATTCTGCGATACTCTGAAGACTCATCCTTTCCGAAAAGAAGAAAAATTATGGAGGAAATCGAAAATGGTGCCCTCCTTAAAGCCTTCTGATCTATTTAGTGAAATGTCTTCAAAATATAAGACTCTTCACATGCCGGAAGGAAAAGATAAGGAAATAATTCCAACAGACACCTTAAGCTATGCTTTCTTCCATTCACTTTATTTAGCTTCCATAAATGTGGTAAATGAAAAACTCAATCTAAAATAAAAAGACATGTCTCACGCTCTTACCATAGAACCCTCTTCTAATGTTGTGGGGGGGTTCAAACAAGAAAATCCTGATATTGCAGGGATACCGGAAAGCGCAAATATTTCCGGCACTCTTCTGAATAAACTCGGAACATCCATACCTACACCATTCGCTCGTCTTCATCTCTTTAATTCAGCATTTAAAGAGATCAATGCATCAGGCTCTGCATTCTCTTCTACGGCTGCTCCTAACTATCAGAAACTTGTCAGTCTGGCACTTGACACATTGGAATTCCTTTATCTATATGGCGCAAGTTCTGAACTTTCCCTTATCCGCTGGAATGTAGACCAACAGGCGCAAGCCCTGAAAAACTCACCTCTTCCGGGACACAGTGGCTTGGGAGAAGCTTTACTCTCTGCCTGGAATAATGCAAATTATATGGGCAGAGATATCATATTGATTAAATATGGCAACGATATTATTGGCGGCACTTCCCCTCTATCTCTTTTTTATACAAATCCGAATCTTACGAAAACCTTCCCGGGATTAAGTAATGGTCATCGTCTGTTCGACACTAATTCTCCTCTACCGTTAAAAGACCGATCGAAAGAGTTCAAGGAGTATGTCTATAAACTGTATAAAACTTACACGTCTGCATTTACAGGCACTGAAATAGGTCAGTATATAGCTGATAATCTTAATCGGGATGTGAATGATGATCTTGAACTCGCCAACATGTTGAATAAATTTGCTGCACAGACTCCGCAACAGATGGAACAGAGCCTGAAGAACGGATTCCAGGGCAGTCAGACTTATATTCCACTTCAAATTAACAATACTGCACTTATAATCGGGAAAGGTATCACGATGTGGGTAAAAGATCTTGCCAACATCAACTTTCAATCTGACTATAAGATTAAGCCTTCTCAAAGCACTTACGCCAACATATCTGTCAACGGTGCACAAAAAACACTCAGGACTCCTTTAGTCCTTAATGAGTTTGGAATAGGGGCGGCTCGGTATGTTGATAATACATATTGGGCTGCGGGTTCCCTAACTCCAGGAGATGTTCAAATTCCTCTATATGAACGTAAACTTCCCGGAACAGAAATTACATATCCATATCTTCGCTCAGAAGATTTCTTCCAGGATAAGATTATCCAACTGAGCTATAATATTCATAAGGATAAATTCCATACCGGACTGGAGGAAGACACTACTTTTCTTCTTCCTCTGAAAAGAGAGTTCTTCAAATACTTCTCTCCGCAGGAGCTTAAGGATATGTATAGTCTCGATGTAGCCTATTCTCCGGATGGATTGGTGGAGAAAATAACTGCCACATTAAATATTCCATTGGAATCCGGTCAAAAACTACCACTATCCAAAACATATTCAAAAGAGGAAGGAGAAATTGTATCTGCCATGGCTTCCGCAAACACATTCAATATCGCATTTTTCCCGTTCTTTAAGGATAAAGCAAAGAATGTTAAAAATGAATATGATGTTATGTTAGTGGCCTCTGCAGATGAAACCAACCTGAGATTTTATGATCTTGAAAAACCAGATGAAGCATTCCAAAATGTATTCCAAGCATCTACCGGAGAACAAGGAGAAATCAAAAGAGAGGTCAGAACCAAGAAAGAAAATGGGAATACACTTCAGTCTATTCATTATAATGTAAATAAGCCATTCGATATAGTTGAAGTTTCTTTTGGAACAGATTTTCCTGCTTATGGTCTTGTACTACCTAAGCTCAGAGAGGTAAATACTACAAACCCAAGCGCAGATTATGTGTTTGGTGTAGATTTTGGCACAACAAATACTCAGGTGGCTTATTCCTGCAATAACGGCTCTATTGATTCTTTCAATATTCGTCTTGATTCTGAAGATGAAGAACTTCAGACCATTTATCTAAATAACCACAGTGTCAAGGATGGAAAACATTTAATTGGTGCCGGTTTCGGTATGTTCACCGATTTTGCCGATATGGCACGCCGAGAATTCGTTACCTCTGAAATGAGTCCTGACCTATTTCCTATTCGCACTGCTGTCTGTGAGGTCAGCAGTCTCGATACTGTGCAACATCCACGCCTTTTCGGAGCTATTAATATTGGATTCAACTATACCAACGAGATGACTACCGGGACCGGGGCGAATAGATATATAACAGATCTGAAATGGGATACCTCCAATACTCATACAAAGGAGAGAATCAGAGTATTCTTCCAGGAACTGTTGCTGCTCATGCGTAATAAATCCGTCCTAAATGGAGGAAAGCGTAATATTAAAGTTGCCGTCACATACCCTCAGGCAATGAATGGCAGAGTAGAAAATGACTTCCGTAATGCGTGGAGAGAAGCAGCTGAGACAATCGGACTTGATGGGGATAATATTAAATTTCATTTCGAGAGTATTGCCCCATATTATTCTTTCAGCAGGGTATTAGGCTTAAATAAGCCTTATGTCAATATGGATATCGGTGGAGGCTCAACAGATATCTTTTATCATAATAAGGATACTAATGAGAAACTTACATTCTCTGTTATGTTCGCAGGAAATGATATCTGGGGAGACGGATGTAATCCTCTGCTTGAAGGAGGCCGTAATGGTTTTATAAAACAATACGAAGCTTCCGACTATTTCAAGAATCTACCTTCGAATCTGAAAAATGATTACGAAATGGTTAAAAAGAATTCTTCCCGTGGAAGTACAGAAGGATTCTCCCAAAGATCAAGCGATATTATTAATTACCTTTTCAAAAACGATAATGTATTTCGCTTTACTGATGCTATCCGGAATTCCAAGATGATTCTTTTACCCATCTTGCATTTCACATCTCTTATATATTATCTGGCTCATATAGCTGAATCTCAGGATGTAGATCTTCCAAAGATTTTATCGTTCACTGGTATGGGCAGTTTGTATCTCAAGATGTTGGGGAATGGAGACCAATTGAGTCAACTGGCAGCGACAATCATAGATTTTCAAACTAAAAAAAATGGTTCCGAATTAACCATCCTCTTTGCTGCAAATCCTAAGAAAGTGACAGCAGAAGGTGCTGTAACTATCAGTTTAGCTCATACAAAAGGCATTGAACTCATTAAGACCGATAGTGCCCTTTGTTACGGAATAGAGGAAGAGGAACCGGACACTCGCCTTAATGTAGGAAATGTCAGAGATAATCAGATAAGAGGAGAGAAACTCTCTGATCTGGTACTCTCCCACTATGATGAGATTATTGAACTTCTGAAAAGTAACGAGCGTTTTCGGGAAACCCTCTCAAATATGGGTTTTGATACTGCTTTGAATTCTCTTCCGTCCAAACAAGATTTGAAGGATATCTTCGATGACAGTATGACAACATGTCTTCAGAAATACAAAACGGACCATAAAGAAGAAGAGCCAAATAATCGCTTGAAGGAGAGTCTTTTCTTCTGGCCTCTGAAAGACGGTCTTTATAAGTTAGGAATTGATCTGACTAAAGATTTAAAAATCTAATATTACTGTAATGAAAAGATTACTTATAATTCTTATACTGATTTTATCTCCAGTATGGTGCTCAACCATACTGGGGATGAATGGCAACGATTCAACATCATCTACTCAAACATCTGAAACAGAAGTAGCTGCTACTCCCGGAGATTCGGTTATGAAGAATATGGATTCTTTAGCGAATAATTCTGAAGCTGAGAATATAGAATCGGAAACTGACAACATAAAGGATGAAAATTCACAAACCAATTCTATTGTTAAAGAAAAAACAACTGATTGGTATGCTTTGATAATTGCTTTAGTAGCTTTAGGTGTATCTATTTTTGTATATCTCGACTCCAAAAAGAATTCTAAAAATAAAAATCTTGAAGATAGTTTAAGAATACTTAATAAGAAGATTGGAGATAACCGAACAGATATAGAAGCACTTCAAAGGAAGATTGATCTGCTTGAATACGATTCAAGGAATTTAGATGATAATATAGCAAAAATTTATCAAAATATTCATGATTTAAAATCTAAAATTTCAGTTCAGACAAAAACTAATAAGCAGGCTGTAACTCCCTCTTCCGGCAATATTCAATCTGTCCGGGAGGAAATGTCATCACCCTATCAGATTTCCTATATTTCCTCTCTTAGCATGGATGATAGCGGAGAATTGACAATCCCTATCTGGTCGCTTGATCAGAACAATACTCAAGCCCTTTTCCGTGTCAAGTATGATCCTTCTTCAGGAACCGGATTCTATGAACTGAATCCTAACGTTGATAATATCTCTACCAAACTTGATACCTTGAAGACCTTCTCGGATGGAGTCAAACCATCCAAACTTTCAGGATATAAGACTAAAGAAGCCGGTAAACTTCGAAAGGAGGGAGGGGATTTGAAAGTAATAACCAGGCTTAAAGTAGAATAAACTTAATTTAAGATTCAAACATTATGAATGATCGTCAGACAAAGGCACTGAATTCTCTCTATGCCGCCACTATTGAGGTTATGGAAGCTTTCGCCCCTGAAAATATCGGTGCACAACAACGGAGAGAAGCTTTATCCAGAATGCTTGAAAACTTTCTGATCTCGGCAGCTTCTCCTTACGGAGGAATAACTGAACCTATTGTTCCTTCTTCTGGCAATATCGGAATATCAACTCCCCCACAAAATTTATCAAATATTGAGCCGACAATTGAGAAAACTCTGATTAAGGAACAAACCGAGCCTTCTCCTCTAAGAGAAGAAGAGAGAGAAATTCGATATGCACTATCTCCTGTCTTCCTCAACGGAGATTATTCCTTTAAAAGAATGAAAACCAAGGAGGATTTAGATTCAATTTCCTCTTATCCTTATGAAGTTTCTATTGGTGAAACTTCAGGTGAGTTTTCTGTGCAAGCCACTTTAGATGAATTCGGCAATGAAGAATTTGGGAAAAGCTTCCCAGAAAGAGTTATCGAGGTGATCAATAATGGAAAATCCAGAACTGAGGCATCTCGGATGGTAACAGTTGAAAAGGGAGGGATCGTTAAAGACGGAAAAAACTGGAAAATCATAAAAAGAGCTAAAGTAAAGTATGAGTAGTAAAAAGCTTTTAATAATCATTGCAGGAGCCTTAATAGTCGGTATTTTCTTATACAGGTCGTGTGCAGTAACAGAATCTTCACACGATTGTGAAGAAGATTATTATGTTGAGGATGTTGAAGGGAATACTCTCATTATGAACACGGGGCTTCGTGTTAAACTTCTTGGCATTAAAGAGGATTCCAAACAGGCAGAACAATATATTCGTAAAAATATCTTAAATAACTATGTGGATCTGATTAGGGATTCACATACTGGCGAGGATATTGAAGCAAATGATGATACAGTTTATCGATATGTTTTATTAAAGTCCGAAGGTAATGAGGTTGCACAATGCCTTAACACAATTTTAATAGATCAATATCGGAGTGATGTATATGATGCTGCATACGTAGTGGATTCTTTGGACGTATATAATAGTATGGTAGAAAAATCTATTCCTCCAACTAAACTTTCCGATCTTGCTTTATATATAAAGCAACGCACATTCTTAATTGAGACACCGGAAGGTATTGGAACAGGTTTCTTTATTAACAATACGGGAACAGCCATTACCAATAATCACGTGTTAAAAAATACTGCGGGGCGTGTCTGGTTATATGCGGATGATCCTGATGATACACGGATATATAGCACTAAGACTCGTGGGATTAAACGCATTGATTATACAAATCCTCAATTGGATATCACTGTGTTTACGGTAGATCTTGACAGAGATGAGGTTGTGCCGTATTTCAGTCTCGCAGATCGACATGCTAAACAAGGCGACTTCTGCGCTACCTTAGGTAATCCTCACGGTCTTACAGCGACCTATAGTGCCCCTGGCTCTGTAAGTGCATATCGACAAGATCCTTATGATGATAGAGATCTAACTGTCATGCAATACACTATTCCAACTAACGGAGGGAACAGTGGTGGTCCTGTATGTCTGGAAAATGGCTTGGTCTATGCTGTTCATGAAATGGGCGATAAATCAATGCAAAATACTAATTATGGTATCGACATATTGGAGGTGCGTCCTATTCTTGATAAATTAGGTATTAAGTATGGCGGTAAGTAATTCTGAAGCTATAAGAATATTCCAAAAATTCTTTCGTGGTCCCGTGTTGAAAACGGGATCGCGAAAGTATATTTTTGATACCTTCAATGTCACAGCAGAAAATATCTCTGCTCTACACCTCGAATTCTATAATGAAGGCTCTGATATTTCCAGGCAGGAAATATTATCTTTTATTGATCAAAAGATTAATGAAGATCCGATTCCTTTCCTTAATCTTTCAATTTCACATATTGCTCCCGGAGAAGTTTTCTCTGTAATAGAGAGAAATCCAAAAGGTGTTTTGAATAAATATTTTTGTATAAAATGTACCGATACCCATTATATTGTCGCTAAGGAAAGGGCAGCAACTGGAAATTTTGAAGTAGAAATAAAAACCTTGTCAAATGATTTCATATTAAGTGAACAGGGGAAATCTCCTTTTCAAACAGACAGTATAATTCTGGAAGTTAAACTGCTTCCTCCTCCTTCTTTCTTTCGTCTCATTGACTCTGTTATTCTTGATGAGCGGTATGCCGAATCATATCCGGATAATATTCTTCCTCTATATTCTAAATTGATGGATGCTCATATTGCTAAAAAAGTATCTACAGATTGGGCTCAATTATTGGATATGGCTTCTGCTTCGGGTGTATCATCTTATACAGTGTTTTCCATTCTAAATCTTTTTGCAAAACATGACTAATAACATTATTGAAGAATTATCTTTTAGGAAAGAAGAGGATTATGATCTTCGATTTGAGAAAAGAACTGTCATAGCTTCTGATAGTGGTTTTGAAATTGTCGAACGTAATGGTTGGAAAGGGATAAAATATAATGATAAAGTCTTAATCCCTACCATTTATGATGATGTGCAGATTCTTCGCTCGAAAGATTATATTTTGGGGCTCACGTCTCTTATGGGATTAAAAGGATTGTGGAAAATTAATTTTAATCAGGGATGTGTCATTTTTGAGCCAAAGTATCATGATATTAAAATTTCTCCTTATTATAACGGAGTCATTATTATTAATCAAGATAAAGAAGGGCTGTTTTCTATTCCTCAAAAAGAAGTTTTACTTGACCCAGTTTACCAAGAGGTCTCTCTAAATTTAGAGGCTAAAAATATTTGGGCAAAAGTGGATGAACAAAACTGGATTTTTCTGAACCTGCTGACTAAATATAAAAACATCGTTAGAAGCAGAATCATTCCTATTGAAAACACTTTGTTCTCAGGTTACATCTTACCATCCGGTCAATTATATCTCCTTGAAGGCGATTCTTACTCATTACGGAAACTCGTTGTAAAAAATCGGGGAAGATTAAAATTATCCAACTCTCGTCTATATAAGGATTTTATTATTGACCCCAATGGATTCGTACTCAATTTATAGAAATGACAATAGCTTCATCCAACCTCTTTTCCAATGTTAAATACACACGGAAACAAAGTCTTGACTTTAATTCTATCCTTTCTTGATAGAAGTGCGTATCTATTAGAATTTAATAAAGATGTATTAAGTTAATTCCAAAACTACTTTGATTATATAAATTTGGATAATCATTGTAATTATAAAAACTATGAAAATATTTAACCGAATAATAATCACAATAGAAGTATTATGCGCCGTAGGAATTCTTTGGTGTGTTATAAATATATCAACTCTGGGTACGGAGCCAAAAGATATTTTACATGCAGTTGATTTAGAGCTTCCCAATTATACTATATTAGATAAGGAGGATAATCTTGACAGGGGAGCATCTCGATTCGATAATTTCATATATCATGTAACTTTTTCTCCCAAAGAAGAAACTGCTCTGGTTAAGCAAATAAAAGGCAGAGGATGGGAAAAAATAAATGAGTCGTATATGAAAACTAAACACGTTGATGATGATTTAACTTATTCGGTGGTTATAAATCCTACTTCAGGGACTGCAACCCTTGAGATTCTAATTGATGAAGACTATATAGCATTGTACTATGTTTACGCGATACTTTTCCTAATAACAGCAATACTTTTGGTGTGCGCATGGGGTATTGTTAAATTAGTTAATAAAAATCTGAAAAAGAAATAAATGTAATCCGTTACCGTAACCACAAGAAGGGAGCATCAGTTAATTCATCTTTAAAACATTTATGAATAAATATCTCATATTTATAATATTAATTTTCGTGAATTCATGTTCGAAGTATAAGGTTGGATCTTCTATGGATTCATCGGTTTTCCAATCTGAAGATACACAAAAAAGACAGTTTGAACCGGTAGAAGTTGATTCATCTCAGTATTTCAATATTTATTATCCAAATTATTCAGTAATTGATTTGGAGTGCGGAAAAATGCCATCCAAGAATAATAAAAATGTAATAATGGTGTGTGCAGCTGCATATACAGTCAACTGTCTTGATACTTTTGACCATAAGAATATTATCGGAAATCATATCTCAAATGGAGTATTTTTTAATGGTGCTCCCTCCGAATCATATAGAGGTGCTTTTTCTTTCTATGATGGTAAACCACATTTTGCATACGACAACTGGGTAGAAGACTTTAAAAAAGCTCAAACAGATGGATGCGGTTTTGCGCAGGATATGATGATTCACAATGGACAAATCGTTAGATCATGGCGTAATTACAATAGTAGAAACATTTTCCGTGCGTTATGTTTGATTAATAATCGGATAGCTATTATTGATTCTAAAAAGGCATTGCCTTTCGGAAAATTTGTTTATGAATTGGCTAAATTGGGAGTCTGGGAAGCTATATATCTTGATATGGGCGGTTGGAAACATTCATGGTATCGAGATGCTAATGGTAATGTAATTGATATTTTTCCTAATCCAAATAAATATGCAACAAATTGGATAACCTTTTATAAATAATACTCTTATCTATTCCTTAGCAAAATATACCTCTCTCCTCTCCTTTTATTCTTACCTTTACAGCCAATCTCATAATTCATAACTTATACCTAATACCTCCCCTTCTTCGTTCGGTGGTTCATGCGAAGCGCTAATATTCCATCCCTTCCAAGCAGCTGTGATCAGCTATAAAAATTTTAAATCTTAGGATAGATTTCGTTGGCGTGCCGTAAACCGTGCCGTAAAACATGATTTACTGCCAATGCCAAATCCCTCTGCTGATAAAAATTTTTTCTTTTCATGCAGTATTCCGTATTTCTCAGCGTCTATATAGTATAGATCAACTTTTACCCGCTCAAGTTGAGTATCCGAAAGTTGAGATGACAAAACTTAACTATATTACAAAAAATCATGAAGAAAAACTGGTTGTCCCTATTGCTTGTTACCCTTTTCGCTTCCTCGGTATTTAATTCTTGTGAGGATGCTTATGTTGCTGAAGATGCTCATGATATTTTCGAGCGTATTGCTTCCGGCAAAATCTCTGCTACCTACACCTCTTCCAGTCTTAAACTTTTCAAAAAGGATTCCCAAACCAATAATATATGGCAGGAGGTTGATTTGACAACACTCTTAGGCTGGCAATCTCCTTTGCCCTATTATATCCACATCAAGGATGGGAAATGCTGGATGCAATTTGACATGTTTCCTATCAGCGGACCAAATTATCTCTACGAGCCATGGATGGCTTATTGCGAAAAGAATGGCATCAATTCTGACCTTTATGTCTCGTATCCTATTTCCCTGAGTGAGGATGGGAAGACTTTTAAAATCGGATATGAATATGTGATTGACAGGGGGAATTCTTCTGAAATCTCTTTTTCTCAATATTCCGAACACAGTGTCTATCCTGACTTACTTCCTGATGGTAATTATGAAACAGGATATGACAGGGTGGCGTTTACTTACACCGCCGGGCCGCTCACACTTCCTGATCTCTCAACAATTCTATGGTATGAATCTGTAGAGGAAATGTTCACTGACCTCTTGAATCGTATCCGCAGTGAGTTCGGCGACAAGTTCTACCTCAGCGACATCATAGATCTCTCCCCGGAGGCGATAGCTGCCGGTTACGACCATCTGTATGATCTTGACTATATAGAGATTCTCCTCCTGCGTCCCTGGGAACTATATGATAACTGAAAAAAAGAGCCGGCAAGTAATTTTCGCCGGCTCTTTTAAATAACCATTGGCACAGTTCCTCACGGCAGAAGATAGTTGGAGCTACGCCCCCCTTCCTCGCTCTTGCGTAGCATACCTTTGGTGATGAGGTCGTTGATGTCACGTAAGGCAGTATCCTGAGAACATCTGCATATTTTCGCCCATTTGGATGTGGTTAGTTTCCCTTCAAAACCATCCCATAGGCGATTGATGATTTTTCGCTGTCGCTCATTGACCTCTATATCTCGGAAACGGTTCCAGTAAGCGGTTTTCTCCAAAGTGCGTCCAATGATGTCGGAAGCACGGGTTATGGCTCTCTGAAGGCAGTCGAAAAACCACAAAATCCATTCTGTAATGTCAAGTTCTCCTTTCTGTGTGCGTTCAAGTATTTCGTAATAAGCTTTCTTGTTACGGTTGATTTCAGCCGACATGCTGTAATAACGGGCGGAATCCATATCAAGACGCGACAACAACATATCAGCAAGTGTACGACTTATACGACCGTTGCCATCATCAAAAGGATGAATAGTTACGAACCAAAGATGAGCCACTGCCGCCTGAATATATGGCGACATTTCGGTATTATTACACCAGCTGATCAAACGCTCCATTTCCTTCGGCACCTCCTCCGAAGGGGGCGCCTCGTAGTGTACTTTCTCATGGCCGATAGCCCCTGACACTACCTGCATAGGCTCCTCTCCCTTTCGCCAATCTGCAACCGTGATACGATGCATGCCACTCCTGCCAAGTGGGAAAAGAGCAGTATGCCATCCGAAAAGCCGCTCTTCGGTCAATGCCACCCTACAGTTACGCACCGCATCTATCATCACATCAACCAGACCCTCTACATAATGGTCTTCAAGCAGCATTCCGTCATCCTCTATCCCAAGACGGCGGGCAATACTGCTTCTCACCGAAGCGGGATTTAGAGTTACTCCTTCAATTTCAGACGAGCCAATCAATTCATCAGTCATGGCGGTGAGCAGCGACCGGCTTTTCTCATTAAAGCCAAGCATCGCCATCCTGCCGTTCAGCAGCCCGTGCATCTGACTCAGCCGACTTATTGGTTCAAGGACCCTCGCAGCATCCCATCTGAATGAGGGCCAGTCGTTCCGCTGCCAGATATAGACATTATGTGTTAGAGTTCTTCTCATGCTGCAAATTTAGTGTTTTGCGGAGAAAGGACAAAACATTCACCGCATAAATGCGGTGATTAATCTTCCTTTTCCTATAGAGTCTCCATAGTCAGAAACTGACGCAGTGTCAGATGGGTGATTCCTTCATAGTCTTGTGATACTTGAAAATAATTTATTCAGGAATTGATTACAAAAATATCAATTTTTATTTGGTATGACAAATAAAATCCCAAGATTCTAATTTTTATTTGTTATAACAAATAAAAATTCCAAAATTCCCATTTTTATTTGCTATAACAAATAAAATCATCGTCGCTGAATTCTTTCATATAAAGTCAACCCCTTAATCCTTTAACCTGATAACCCTGGGCTTGAGCCTGTGAAAGTCGAATTAAATAAAACAAGATAAAACCGTTTACCTTTCTATCCTCTTTGGTATAATAAAATAATTCCTCTCTCGTTTTTGTCAAAGTTAAGAATCATAATCTCCTCAATAAACCAAATCCTCAAATCACCCAATCACCTAATAAACCCACTCCAATGAAAAAGAAATTCCTCTTAATAATATCGGGCGTTATCCTGCTTCTCATAGGAGCAATGGCAGTCTGCGATTATATTGTCGGTAAGGAAGCAAGCGGTAAAATTTATGATAAAGTTGAGGATACTCCTTATCGGAAAGTCGGTCTGATTCTCGGCACGTCTCCTGTATCGACATGGAACGGCAGAAGAAACCTCTATTTCGACAAGAGGATAAAAGCAGGTGCCGAACTTTATAAGGCTGGAAAGGTTGACTGGCTGGTGGTCAGCGGCGGAGACTATCGCAATTCTGAAAATGGCTATGACGAACCGATAGCCATGCGCGATTCTCTGATAAAGCAGGGTGTCGACTCAGCCCGTATTGTGCTCGATTATGACGGCACACGCACCCTCAATTCAATCGCAAAAATGCGGGATGTCTATAATCAGGATTCCATACTTATCATTTCCCAGAAGTATCATAATGAGAGAGCCTTATATCAGGCGAAACATCTTGGAGTGGACGCGATAGGCTATAGCGCCGCCACTCCCGGGAGACGCACTTCCTGGTGGAGGAATCGCGGACGTGAGGTGTTAGCCCGCGTTAAGCTTTTTATTGATATTGCCAAAGGTCTTCATCCCGATATAAAGGAGTCGGCAGTGTGCGATTTCACTAAAGTAATCCCCGACGTACTTTCAGTTTCACACATAGAAACTGAATATGGCGACTTGCTCTGTCTCAAACCGGATATGACCGACATGAAGATGGATATGCTTTGCGACAGTATTCCCTCTCCTGAAAATGATTCTATCATACTGACTTTCGCAGGCGCATTCACAGGCGAAATTACCGGTGAGGGTCACATCAATATAGCAGGCGATCATGTAGCCGGAGGGAAACGATTCAAGGGTTATTCCTGTAAGAGAAATACCGGAGCATTTACATGGTCGCCCGCGTCAGGTCCCCGCTTCTATTATCAAAACTATTCTCCGGCATTGGATAAGGCTGCTGAAGAGGGTGGAATGGGTTTTACTCAAGAGATGATGATTCACGAAGGCAAAGCAGTGAAAACCACTCGTCCTTTAGGGAATGAGAATGTATTCCGTGCGCTATGTCTTGATTCCGACGGAAAATTAGCTCTGTATGAAAGTCAAGGCACTGTAAAGTTCGGGAATTTCATCGATGCACTCCTTTCCCAAGGAGTAAAGGAAGCCCTCTACACCGATATGGGACCGGGCTGGAACTATTGCTTCTACCGCCTCCAAAAGACCCATGCTTCTCCGCAATATCTTCATTCAACTCCCCTCCCCTTCGCCTCCAACTTCATAACAATCACCACCAGGTAAATACCCCTTGCATCCATAATTAAGCGCTGACTCAACGTAAGATAAGGTATTAATATCCGAATCCGATGTTCCCCTTTTGGACTACCTATTCTCTTTTATAACCAAATTGTTGTAAGTACGGATTATATTTCCTATTTTTGTGATATAATATCCTCGCTTATGGCAAACCATCATAAATATACCACTTCGGGTGTCTTCATTGACCCCTCAACTGATCCCGGCTTCAAAATTCTTTTCGGAAGAGAATCTTCTGCGGATATTCTAATTGATCTGCTTAACTCTATTCTTGAAACAGAGGATGATCCTATAACAAACGTAACTTATCTTGATAAAGAGCATACCAAACAGGCTTCTTCGGAACGAACAATGGCTTTCGATATCCATTGTGTGACTGATAATGGAAAACGATTTATCGTAGAAATGCAGAATATCTCTCAGGAATGGTTCATCGAGAGATGTCTGATGTATGGCTCCCGCGCTATTACCGCTCAGTCGAAATCCGGAAAATGGGATTATCACTATATGCCTGTCATAAGTATCGCTTTCACAAATTTCACTATTCCTCGATTTGAAGGACAGGTAATTGCCGACGGAAGTATAATTGACAGGCATAGCGGTAAACAGATAACTGACCGACTCCGTTTAATATTCATACAACTTCCTCAGTTTAATAAAATGAATCCGGAAGAGTGTAAGAATGCCTTAGATGAGTGGATCTACACAATCAAAAACATGAAAAATATGGAAAACATACCGTTCATAGCAAAAAGACCTATTTTCAAGAAGGTTGAAGAACTGGCGAAAATGGAAAATCTTTCGCCGGATGAGAGATTTGAATATGAAAAGCAGCTAAAGGCCTACTGGGATTACTATAGCACCATGAAATTCGCCAGAAAGGAAGGACTCGCTCAAGGTCGTGCCGAAGGTCGTGCCGAAGGTCGTGCCGAAGGGCTTGCGCAAGGACGTGCCGAAGGAATTACCGAAGGCGAAGAAAAAAAAGCAAGGGAAATTGCAAAGAGATTAAAAGAATCCAAGACTCTAAGCCTGGAAGAAATTGCCGCTATATCTCAGCTTCCTCTTGAATTGATAGCGCTGCTTTAATTCTTTCGATTGTAAGCAAACATTAACTCATCGATACTATTACCCTTGCTGAATACCGGAATGGTGATATGGGGGCAGTGCTGAGGTCATGAGCAAACGTCTCGTTTTCTATACTTCTTCGGAGATCATAATCGTCCCTGCCGACGCGGTAGTCTACGTCTCTGCCGACGGGAATTACTCTGCCATTACTACTGTTGATGGCAGCAGCTTCGTCGTGACCCTTCAATTAGGACAAATTGAAAAGCGAATCGCACGGCTCCTCGATGAAAACGACAACCGTTTCATCCGTATAGGGAAAAGCCTGATTGTCAATCGTGATTTTATCGCCTTTATTAACCCGGTCAGACAAAAGATGATTCTCTCTGACTGCTGTTCATTCCGCCATGAAGTATCCGCTTCTAAAGAGGCACTAAAGGCTTTGAAAGACTTTTTGGAAAAGGAGGTTTAAATGAGTAACAAGCATTTTGATATTGAAGACGATGAAATACGTATTATCTCTCCCAAAGGGAAGAGCCTCAGAAAGCGTGTCTCTAAAAAGACACGGCGAATAATTGCCGGTTTTATTGTTCCCGTAATAATCATTCTCTTAATAATGACAATATGGCTTATTGCCCGTTCCGGCTCTGACAGTAAGCCGGTCTCACCTGTAGGGAATAATACGGAAAATCAAGCTTCTGCCATACCACCTCAGAGCGCCATTCCGATAAAAAAGAGTGATGCTTTCTGTATTGTCAAAGATACCATTGTCAATGACACACCCCTGCGTATAATAACTCCACGCAATGCGATACCGACTCTGGAAGTGGGCTACCAGCCTTCAGCCGATTCTACCGCAGTGCTTGCTGCGCTTGCTGCCGACGTAAGAGGAGACAACGGTATGATTGCCGGTGCTTTCGTATTGAAAGGAAATCTTTTGAGTAAAGGGAAAGCCAAAGCCGGATTCTGCTCAATAATAAACAATGAGGTTACAATAGGAGTGTCGGACGCTTCTCCCATGCTCGAACAGGCATTGGAATCAGAAGGATATTTCTTCCGCCAATATCCTCTCGTCGTAGGTGGTCAGCTCGTTGAGAATAAACCGAAAGGGAAAGCTCTTCGCAAAGCGCTTGCAGAATTCGACGGAAGTATAAGCATCATTATCAGCCTTGACCGTCTGTCTTTCCATGATTTCTCGCAGGCGCTTGTCGACTTGGGGGTGAAAAATGCAATCTACATCGTAGGAGGTGATTCGCCTGTATATTATCTGAATAGTGACGGTGAAAGAAAACTCACCGGAACTCCCGTACCTTCCAAATATGAAAATATAAACTACATAGTCTGGAGGTAAGTCTTAGAGCATCCTCTCCGACATTTCGTACAGTCTAACTTATATTTCATACATCAACTGCCAAATCTCTTTGACGGTTGATTTTTTTAACTCAATTTTGCATCGTCATTCAGACTATCCCATCATAAACTTCCGAAAAATGAAACTTATTATCCCTCTGGCAGCATTTATCTTTTTCTTAAGCATTTCATGCAGAGGAACTGCCACCGACAGTCAAGCCGCAGAAAAAGTCAAAAACGGTGTCTATTATTGGAAAACTGTCTTTAATCTTGATAGCACTGACCTTGCTTTCATGCAGCAGCATAATATCGGCAGAATATATCTGCGTATGTTTGATGTCGTGGAAAATAGGTCATATCCCGATAAACCTGAAAAGACCATACCTAATGCTACTGTAAGGATTTCCGACCCCCAATATCAGCTTTTGCAGGATTCCCTTTCTGATGTTGAGTTTATTCCCACTGTCTATATCACCCTCGAAGCTATGAAGGCTGTGAAGGATGAAGAAGGAGTGCTGGCTTCCAACATCGTGAAAAGAATAAGAAATATGTGTCAGTATAATAAGCTCCCCAATGTCGGGGAGCTGCAACTTGACTGCGACTGGACTCAATCGACTGAGCAATCTTTCTTCCGACTCTGTGATTCCGTAAGATATTTTATAGCCCAGGAAAATTTGCCTTGGCAACTCAGCTCCACCATCCGACTGCATCAACTTTCAGGAAAGAATCCTCCTGTTGATAAGGGCGTACTGATGGTCTATAACACCGGCGACTACTTCGATCAGGATACCCGCAATTCTATAATTGATCCAGCAGAAGTGGAGCCATATATCTCTCGCCTCTCTGATTACACTATTCCTCTCGATGTGGCATATCCCACATATTCCTGGCAGCTTCTATTCAGCGACAGAGAATTTGCGGGACTCACACAGGGAATTAATCTTGCCGACACTTCTATGTTCAGCCGCAATAATAACCTGTATGCCGTAAAGGAAACATTTACTCATAATGACCGCTATATCTACAGAGGCGACATAATAAAGGCTGAAGATTCCGATATAAAGGACATTCTCGCTACAAAAAAGATGATTGAGCAACATCTCAAAAGCCATACTCACTCCAATATCCTATATCATCTTGATTTTAAAAATCTCTCTAAATATTCTTCAGATGAAATTGACGCTATCCTTGCGAACTAAATTATTCGCTTTATTGATAATAGCCGGATTTGCCAACATCATGGCATGCGGTCCGTTTTACCCCATAATTCCGACACCACGTTTTTTCTCGCTCGGAGATTCTTACAAGACAATGGCTGACTTTGACAAAGAAGAAAATCTGAAACTCTGGCAGCAACTCTCTTCTCAAGAAATTCCTGTTTCCGATATAGAGCAGGCAGTCTATAAAGATTCCCGGGATTCTTTTCTGACAAAAAGTGATTCTCTGAATGCCGCAAATTCTGACAACCTTTTCTATAAATTCTTAAGCAAGAGTGAAAACAAGGATATACGGGAATTCTTATCTGCCGCCAAGGAGTTAGAGATGATCAGGACCGACACTTCCTCTCCCTGGTATTATCCTGCTGAAAGAAATTCAACATCTTTACCCGCAGATTTCCGGGAGGTGATGGATGTTTTCTCCGCATATAAAGGGAAACGCCTAAAAGACCGCTATGATCTTCAGGCTGTCAGAACGCTTTTTGCTTCCGGAAAATATCAGGAATGTATTGATTTCTATGAAACTGCTTTTTCCTCAGTCGCCGATTCCGATCTGATGAAGCGGATGGCTAAAAGATATGCCGCAGGATGCTGGAACAGACTCGGCAATAAACAACGTGCCGACTCAATGTTTGCCTCGGCAGGAGATATCTGGTCAATCTCTGCTAAAAATCCGGCTGTCTATATGTCGCGTTTAAATCCCGATGCTCCCCAGCTCATGGAATATATCCGTAAACATGCCAATGACTCCGCCTTTATGGCAGAGATTATGCCGGTGGCAGAAAAACTGCTGCGCAATAATAAAGTAAAGAATAAGGGTGATTGGGAATTACTTCTGGCTTTCGGCAATTATTCGCAAAAGCATGACCGGGCAAAGGCACGCCAATATATCAATAAAGCGGCAGACCATAGTTTCTCTTCACCCGAACTTCATGATCTTGCCCGAGTGTTCAGGATGAAGTGTGATGCAGTTTATGGAGATTCCTGTTCCTTGCTTTCTGATCTGAAATGGTTAGAGGAGAAAGACCCTGAATCCGGCGAATGGCAGAGAATGACTCAAAATATAATTTATGAGCATTGGGTGCCTACCCTATGGAAAAGAAAAGACTTCGCCAAGGCTATTCTTTTATGTGCTTTTGCTGATAAGCTTCCCCAGACCAACGGAGAGGAGGAGGCTTCAGATTATTCTAATTATTCTTTCCAGCTGATGGGCTCACTTTCTTCCGGACAACTGATTTCTGCCTACAGAAATATCATACGTTCTAATCCGCTTAATAACTATTTGCGCACCAAAGCTCGTAGCGACCGAGATTATTATTATGAGCTTATCGGAACCCTCGCCTTACGGGAGGAAAATTATGAGCGGGCAGGCAATTATCTTTCAATGGTCAGCAATGATTATCTTCAGAGTCTGAATATTTCCAAGGATGGATATCTCTCACGCGACCCATTCAAGGTCTATCCTTCAAGATGGTCAAGTTATGGTTCCAAAGATGAAGATGACTATTTCTGGGAAAGGGAATGTCAAGCCGGGGTTCATCGTAAACGTTCTGCCCCGGATGCTAAATTGAAATTCGCCTCACAAATGCTCGACTATAAGCGGGAGATGACAAAAGGAAAGTCTGCCGACAAACGAGGTATCGCCAGGCTGATGTATGCCATCGGCAGATTCAACTCTTTCGAGGAATGTTGGGCGCTTACCCAATATTGGCGTGGAAATATCCTCAACCGTTTCCAGCCGATTCTTCAATACTGGGATTTAGGCGACAAAGACAAAGAAAAAGAATATGCCTTTATGTTTGACTACGACAAAACTATAGGGCACAGGCAGACGGAGGCAGTGTTTGATAAGGAAGTGGCAAAGGCGATGAAAATGCTCGCCTCTGATGAGGCTCGTGCCGAGGCTCAGTATCTGCTGGGAAATCTTAAGACCGTCATCCGTAAATATGGCGACACAGCGACTGCTTCCCATATCAAATCTTCCTGCGACAACTGGAACACATGGCTATGACGCAGGCATTCTGTTTGGCAGAAAAATACGAAAAAAAGACATAAACTTAGGAAATGCTATATGGGCAGAGAGGTTAGCCTTTCTGCCCTTGCTTTGAAATGTTTCAGATGTTAGTTAGGGATTCTTAGTTAATTAGGACTATACAACATTTTGACATCAATATCATAACGACTTTCTATATCTTTGTATGGCGCGACACATTGAGTATCAGCCATTAATCATCGGCTTTCATCAGTTCTGAACCTCCTTTGGTGTGTCAGTTCTTTCCTGTTTTCGCTTTCAAAACGTAAATTTTATCCATTTGGTT
>JAIDPA010000151.1 GCA_029062985.1 Muribaculaceae bacterium | reverse complement strand
CAGCTATATGCTGTATTATCTCCATATTATTCAGGTTTGTGAAGTGTTTTTGCAAAGATAATTAACTTTTCGTTATCTTCAATAAAATAATTCAAATTTTGGTGTCGGGGGGATGGGGGCAGTAATGGGTCAGTAATGGTTCCACCTTGCGACAGACCGCTTTCAGAGGAGGGGTTTCCAACTGAAAATATGAAAAACCGGGTTGTAGGAATGAAAAGGTTTTATTATTTTCGCAAAAGAGCTCAGTTTAGGATGGTTGGGTAAGCTAAAGTTGAATTAAATTATTATATAACTATGAAAAAAAAGATATATCTTGCAGGAGGCTGCTTCTGGGGCACTGCACATCTCTTTTCTCTGATGGAGGGGGTGGAGAAAACTGTTGCCGGATATGCCAACAGTAAAATTCCTGACCCTACCTATAAGATGGTTTGCACAGGTTTGACCGGTGCGGCTGAGACCGTAGAGGTGGTATATGATGACACGTTAATCGGTCTTTCTGAAATATTGGTTATGTATTTCAGGAGCATCGACCCTTTGTCGCTCAATCGTCAGGGTAATGATGTCGGCACTCAGTATCGAACAGGTATCTATTACGTAGATCCCTCTGATTTGCCTGTCATAGAGGCAGTGGTGGCAACCGTTCAGCGCCGTCATAAAGAACCGTTAGCTGTCGAAGTCGGACCTCTTCAGAATTTCTATCCTGCGGAGGATTATCATCAGGATTATCTCTATAAGAATCCTGACGGGTATTGTCATGTCGATCCTTCTCTTTTCAGAGAGGCAAGGGAGATGCATCGTCAGAAGGAATCAAAGCAAGAACTCAAGGCTCGCTTAACCCCACTGCAATGGGAAGTGACTCAAAACGGGGCAACCGAACGTCCGTTCATAAATGAATATGATGATGAATTTCGTCCGGGAATATACGTTGATATAACTGACGGGACTCCTTTGTTTGTCTCCACCCGCAAGTATAATTCCGGGTGTGGCTGGCCTGCTTTCTCACGTCCGATTGATTCTTCGCTCATAACAGAACATCTCGACACATCCTTTGGACGTATACGCACCGAAGTGCGCTCAGCAAGTAGTGGTGCCCATTTAGGACACGTGTTCCCCGACGGACCGGCAGACGACGGAGGAATGCGCTATTGCATAAATTCAGCTTCACTGCGGTTTATTCCCAAGGATAAAATGGAAGCGGAAGGATATGGAGAATATCTTCCGCTTATAGATAAAATTTAAAATTGAGCTTTCTGAAAATTGAGAATGGTGATAGTCAATGTCTCTGACCTATCACCATTCTCAATTTAGAGGAAGTACTATGACTCTCAGATGTTCTATGACTCTCAGGGAATCGAGCAAAATTTAGGTGATTATAACCCGAAGAAAGACATCTGACTCAGATCAGCATGACCTGTGATTTCAAAGATAATGTATGAAAGAAGTCCCATCAGGAATACATTGAAGTTTCCTAAATCAATCAGCTGAGCATACTGATAGCGAGGCCTGGTGCGCATCTGCCACCAGATGTAGATATCGACAAAAAGGCATATTACGGAAGGGAGCATGTCAACCCCGTTCAGCTCAAGATTAAGCTGCAGACACATGATGACCGTAATAGCCGTATAAAGGAATCCGTTGAGGAGGAAAATTATGCGGCCCCAACGTCTGCCGACTGCCCCCACTAAGGTAACCTTAGAATTTCTCAGGTCAGTAGTGTAATTTGCATATCCATACAGCATAGTGGCATTAAAACTCATCAGTCCGATTACGACTCCCATATATACAGCCGGAATGATATATGACCAATTTATTCTGCCGATTGATTCATGCACCACCTGAAGCATACATGTGCCTATGACGCAGACCGGACCGAAAAGAATAAATGATGAGACTGCTCCGAAAGGAGTGCGCAGAAGTGGTGTGCTTCCTCCGCAAGTCAGCCATGCTGCCACAAAAATAAAACCGCCTATGAGAAGAGTCCACCAGCCGCCCATGGATGCAAGAGCCAATCCAATCATAAGAGCAATGAAAAACATTGCAAGGCTGCATTCCTTAAGGAAGTTGAACTGTCCTTTTTTTGATTTTGTGGATATCCGATGATCAATATATGTGCCGCTATTTCGTTTCAGGTCGACATAACGGTAATAAAAATTAGCCGACAGCTGAGCGAACACTACGAAAACAATACATAATGAAGCCGGTATAAGTTCAGAATTTCCGGAGAGGGAGGCGCATGCCGTGCCTGCGAGGACTGCGCCGATACCTGTCAATAGAGAGCTGAAACGAGCTCTTGTGAAAAGTGAAGGTTCTTTTGCCATTTTATATTAAGATGGATTGCAATTCTATGATAATATAGTATTAATAAACTTGTGGGTGTATGTCATCCGATTGTGTACATAACCACGAATAGACTCGTAGCGCCGATTGCCATCCAGAGTGTAAGAGCTTGAATGAGCGGTTTGACACCTACCTGCCTGATGACTTTCAGGCTGAGGCTGGCACCTATGGCAAACAATACCGCTACCAAAGCTTTTTTGGCTATCGCTACTAAGGCACCATAGACGGAATTCATGACCGGCTGAAGTGAGTCAGGTGTATAGGTGTTGATGACCATTGCTACCACAAAGAGAAGAATGAACCATGGAATGGATACTTTTGCTTTCCCTTCCCCCCCTTTTTTATTGCGGAAAAACCACATAGTGAAAAATGCAAGGGGAATTATCCATAATGCGCGAGTACACTTAATGAGGGTGGCAAGGTCGCATGCTTCTGTGGAACCGGGGAAGTACATCTGGTCAAAAGCGGCTCCTGCTCCTACCACACTGCTTGTGTCGTGGATGGCTATGGCAGCCCAGGTGCCGAATTGTTGTTGGGACAGTCCGAAGAAATGACCCATCGGAGGGAAGATGAAGAGAGCGATTGCATTGAGAATGAAAATGACGCCAAGCGAGACTGCCATTTCATTTTGATCAGCTTTAAGGACAGGACCCACAGCTGCTATTGCGCTACCTCCGCAGATGGCAGTTCCGGAGGATATGAGGTAGGATGTCTTTTCATTTATTTTCATATAGCGACCTAACAGGACTCCGATGACCATAACGCCGATCACCGACACAATAGTGAAAATCATTCCGTCAGCGCCGCTTTGCAGCGATTTCTGCAGATTCATACCGAATCCGAGTCCAACAACTGAGGCTTGAAGAAGATATTTGGAAAGTTTTTTATTAAAGACAGGGAAGGGAATGCCGAAAATAAAAGCGAATGCCAGACCAAGAAACAGAGCGACCGGAGGAGTTATTATCTGATGCTCAATGCCGGGAATTATTTCAAAAGGCACGACAGAGAGGATTAGAAGCGCCCAATAAAGAGGACGCCCAATCTTTTGAAGGAGGGTGCTGTTGTCGGGAGACATGGTGTTAAAAAGGGTTGTTAATTGATTATGGGGCAAATTTACAAAAAAAAAATAAATTATGATTAACTTTGCAGTCTAAATCGGTATTTCCGAAGCCTGTTACTACTAATCTATGAGACGATCCGATATCCGAAAAGGCACAATATATATCATAACATTCTCTGTTGTGGTGTTTATAGTCATACATTTAATCTATCTTTTCCGTGACTTTGAGCAGCCCGGTCAGCCGGTTAAGAATGATGTGGCTGAAAGAAAAGGGGGAGTGGCATGGAGTGATACGTTATCAAACCGGTCGTCGGAATATGCCTCCTTACAGAGCATGGATTCAGAGATACGCAGATTTATTCAGAAATGGGAAATCAAAGGTCTCTCGTTGGCAGTGGTCCGTAACGACTCATTAGTGTATGCGAAAGGATACGGTATGGCAGATATAGAGACAGGAGAGGCAATGGATGCTTCTTCCGTAATGCGTATAGCTTCAGCCTCCAAGCTGGTGACGGCAGTGGGTATTATGAAACTTGTGGAGGATGGTAGACTGTCGTTGGATTCAAAAGTGTTTGGAGACGACGGTATTCTTAACGACACATCGTTTACTTCCTCCGTTGGCGACCGTCGGATTTTTGATATTACCGTCGACCATCTTCTGCAGCATAAAGGTGGTTTCGGACGTGGAGCGGGCGACCCAATGTTTAATACTAAGGAAATCATAGCAGCAAAGGGTTTAAAAGGTGCCCCGGATAATAATGAATTGACACGTATCGTATTGGGAAGGCGGCTTGCCTTTCAGCCCGGCAACGGACGGCGGTATAGTAATTTCGGCTATATGCTGCTGTCTAAGGTGATTGAGAAAGTTTCGGGTAAGAGCTACTGGGATTATATGAAAGAAGAGGTGCTGGAACCATCTGGAGCCTATCAGTTTCGTCCGGGAGGCACGTATTATGCCGACCGCACATCGCGGGAGGTGAAATATTATGCTCCCGATGATGAACTTGTGGAAGAATATAACGGTAGCGGCAGGATGGTGAGCCGAGTTTACGGGGGAAGCAATATTACGGCACTGATGGGTGCCGGAGGGTGGGTTACGTCGGCATCTGATTTGGCACGTCTCGTGGCTGCTATTGACGGCTTGCCCGGAGTGAAGGATATCTTATCAAGAAAAGGGGTGGAGCTTCTGACGGAGGATAATCAGGATGATAAGTCATGTCGCGGTTGGGTGGATGTGGAAAGAGGTCTTTGGCGCCGCACGGGGACCCTCAGCAGCACTCATTCCCTAATTGAGAAGTTTCCTCAGAATGATTGCTGGGTCATAATCACCAATAGCGGTAACTGGAAAGGACATCATTTCGGGCATCAGCTTGAACGTCTGATTGACCGTCTGCGGGAGCGTTATGGGGCTTCTCTCCCGCACAGAAATCTTTGGTAGAGTTCTTAATTCCTTTCCTGAATACCCAATTGCTGAAGTTGTTCCTTGACAAGCTTCCAAAGCAAATAATACGTGCCGAAACCATCTATGTAAACATAATCGGAACTTACCTCATCCCCCTTGTAATCAATGTATCTGAACTGAACATAACTCATGTGTTTACTTCCCTTAAGGACGACAAAAATATCCGGGAATTCATCGGAAAATAAGATAAAGCCATTGTCTATCTCACGGAATTGTGACGACTTCTTATTAAACCAGATGTGATCTGACATCACTCCGGAATCCGGATCAGGCATGAGTCTGAACGTCAGGCAATCGTCCTGCCCGGGTACATCTGTAATAACATCGACAGCGAAATATTTATCTTCCAACATTTCTGCCGGAGCTACATTGTCGGAGTATTTCCTTTGTGCATAGACTATAGGAAACGAATGGGTCTCAGCTAATGCGACAGAGAATGTGAGAAGTGTTAACACTGCAAAAAATATCCTCAAAAGGGAAAGATGTAAGGTTTTCATTTATAGAAATCTGACAATTTATTATTAAATAACTCATATACTCATTTTATATTTTATAAAACGGGATTTAATTATGAAAATCTCTATTTAAATAAAAAACTATAAAAATTGAGTCAAAAATTTGGTAGAAACAATAAAAAGTTGTAATTTTGCAGTCGCTAACGCAATCGGGGTGTAGCACAGTTGGTTAGCGCGCTACGTTCGGGACGTAGAGGTCGGGCGTTCGAGTCGCCTCACCCCGACAAGCCGCAGGTTCTATTGAATCTGCGGCTTTTTGATTTTTAAGCACTTGTATCCGTTAAGTCGATAAATGTTAGTAACTTTGCAGATATTTTAATCTGAAACATAAAATAATATATGAGAAAAAAAATTATATTGTGCCTACTTATAGTGTGGATAATATTCATTCTTTTCACTATAGTTTCGAAATGTCTCTCAATGATTGAAACGAAGACTTTCATTATGCTTTTGGTAATGGAAATAGTGAATATTCTATTTTTAGGTTACACATTGAAAAATAAGGCGTTTTATTCTGATAACTGATAGACAAACTATACATCTAAATCAATCTGTCTATTGGAATAGGCTATTCGTTTTGATAAATGTTAATTTAAGTATTGTGGAGGCTGTCTAAACACGTGTTTAGACAGCCTCCGGTTTATATAGATGTAGAAACTTTGTGTCCGTATTATTTGGCAATCTGCATACGGATGTCTGAAACTGTGATGTTGGCTTTTCCGGGGGCACCGGCGTAGTCCATGCAGACCTGGAGATTCTTGGTGTCGATGCCTTCCTTACCCTTGAAGAAATAGAGGTAAGGGGTGCCGGCTTCAACGTCTACGCGATCTGCCACAAAGAATACATTGTCATCTTCCGAATCTTCACCAAGGCTATCACCTTTCACCACTTTAACAGTTACTGCTTTGATGTCCTTATCAGATTCAATCGTGAGCATGAAATCATATTTATTCTCAGCTGAAGTCTCAACGTTTGTCCAGAGATGAACCTGTCCCTGCCACTGATCAGGACCTATTCCCTCAGGGGCTATGAAACTGTATCCGCCATCGAAGAGAACTATTTCCGGCTGTATGATTGATGAGTTATCCCAATTGCCGTCGGCAAACCAAGTAGTGCATTTCACCACCTCATAGTTAGCGAAGAGATTGTC
>JAIDPA010000150.1 GCA_029062985.1 Muribaculaceae bacterium | reverse complement strand
TCTTTAAGCCATTGAGTAGCTAATATGATAAAATATATGTGTAATCCAGCAAGAGCTGATAGTTTTATACCATAAAGAGATTTTATAGTTTCTGATAGCTTATGCTTTATTTGTAATGGAATATGATGATGACGTGAATAAGGCGGATTAGTAATAATGAGAGAAAATTTTTTATCAGGGACAGCATCTAAAAAATCCTCGTTTATTATCTGTATATTATATTTTTTCCATAACTCTTTCGTTGGATTGAAATAGTGTGTGTCTATTTCATATCCTACCGACTCCCCAATCTCTGATATTTCAGAAAGAGAGGAAAAGAAAACACCAGTCCCCATTGAAGGCTCAAGAAACGATTCAATATGATCTCCTGTAAATGTTTTCATATATTCACAGATTTGTCGAGCTAAGGGATATGGAGTGGAAAATTGCCCCATTTTATTGCGCTCCTCCAGAGTCTTATCCGAATCTAGAGTAGCCTGTAATTGTTGCCTCTTTCTTTCTATATTTGTCATATACCTAACTTTTCAAAATCAGAAATCCTATGCTCCCAAATCCAGTCGATTCCTTCAGCTGCTTCATATCCCAAATAACCCGTATCAAAGTATCCACAAAGGAATAGACAAAATTTGATATCATTTCCATAAGTGTTCCTTAGTTGAATGAATTTAGTAGCTTCTTCTTTTCGTCGTTTGTTTGTATTCGTGAAGTCACCAGCAGACTTACATTCAAATAATAAAGGGTACCTACAATGTTCATTAATTTTTATAATAACATCTATAGGTATATTTACCTTTCTGTCTTGTCCAATCACAGTAGGAACGTTTACGTGAAATGAATAAGACTTCGGAGGCATAGTCGTTAAGGAGTCAACCCTTTCGACAAAATTGTAGCCTTTGGACATTAAATAATCAGATATCGCTTTTAGCTGTCGTGCCTCTTGAGCATTTCTTATTATAGGATCAGAGAGTACACCAGTTAGCCGATCAGCAACTATGGCTGCACTTCGTTTTCTTTGTTGAGGTGTTATACTATTCTTTGAATGAAGCCAGGGAAATAATTCGTTATCGAACATTTTCTCTATTATTTTTACCATCCGAAATACTGAATCAATAATCTCTTTATTAATTCCAGTTCTAGGTAGTTTGCCGTTTTCCAAAGTTTTCAAAAGTGATTTTTTGACGTATGATAAGCCGACAAGTCTGTCTTGCGCTAAAGGAGGTGCAGTCATTATTCTTAAGACTTCGATGATTTGAGGCGCTTGCAGAATCGTATCTACAGTAATATTCATTAGGTCATTGGTCTTAGAAAATGTTAACAAAACTTTTTCTAAAGAACCATTGCGAGCTTCTAAAAATGCAGAAGGGGCGAAGGAAATAAACCAATTATTATAGTATTCTACTGATTCCCATGAATCTTTTTTCCAATTTTGGATTTGTCGAATATTTGCTTCAAATAGTTTCATGCACAAATTACCACATAAAAATTCAGAGTTACCAGAATCGGGGTCATTTTCTCCCATCGGGGATGAATAGCGGGGGCGATTCTCTCAAATCGGGCAAAAGCGACAATCCACGGAAAACTCAGCGAGTTAACCGTGGATTGCTTGTAAGTGGTTGGTATCAATCCGTGTGGATTGCTTCAATGGGGTGTAATTGACTATAGTTCAGAGGGGTCTGAAAGAGCCTTTATCACTCCCACTCGATGGTGGCTGGTGGTTTTGAGGAGATGTCGTAGACAACTCGGTTTACACCGCGCACTTTATTGATGATTTCGTTGCTGACCTTGGCAAGGAATTCATAGGGAAGATGAACCCAATCGGCTGTCATTCCGTCAGTGGAGATAACGGCACGCAGGGCAACGCAATTCTCGTATGTACGCTCATCTCCCATGACCCCTACACTTTGCACAGGGAGAAGCATCACTCCCGCCTGCCAGACCTGATCATAGAGACCGGCTTCCCTCAGACCATTGATGAAAATGGCATCCGCTTCCTGAAGGATTCGTACTTTCTCAGGCGTAACTTCGCCTAAGATGCGGATTCCCAGCCCTGGACCGGGGAAAGGATGACGCCCCAGAAGACGCTGATCCATTTCCATCGCTTTGCCGACACGGCGAACTTCATCTTTGAAGAGAAGACGCAGAGGCTCCACAATCTTCAGATTCATCTCTTTGGGAAGACCACCCACGTTATGATGGCTCTTGATAGTGGCAGACGGTCCTTTTACGGAACAGCTTTCAATAACGTCAGGATAGATTGTGCCCTGAGCAAGCCAGTTAGCATCCTTAATCTTTTTGGCTTCCGCATTGAATACCTCCACAAAATCACGTCCAATTATTTTGCGCTTCTGTTCAGGATCAGTGACACCCTTAAGGTCATTATAGAAGCGTTCAGAAGCGTCCACTCCGATTACGTTAAGCCCCATGTGCTTATAAGAATCAAGCACATCGCTGAACTCATTCTTACGCAACAAGCCATTGTTTACGAAAATACAGGTCAGTCTGTCGCCGATTGCCTTATGTAGCAACATCGCTGCCACAGATGAATCCACACCGCCTGACAAGCCAAGAATCACTCTTTCATCTCCGATCTTGCTGCGAAGGTCTTCCACAGTGGTCTCAATGAATGAGGCGGGACTCCATGTGCCGGAGCAGCCACAAATTCCGAGAACGAAATTTGAAAGAATGAGGGTTCCGTCAGTTGAATGGTACACCTCCGGGTGGAACTGAATACCCCATGTTTTCTCACCCTCTATATGATAAGCCGCCGCTTTTACATTTTCGGTTGAACCGATTATGCGGTAACTCTCAGGAAGACGGGTAATCGTGTCGCCATGACTCATCCAGACCTGAGTAGGGGAGGGAACATTAAGCATGAGAGGATCTTCAGGAGCCACCACAGTCAGCATGGCACGTCCATATTCTCTTGAAGGCGCACCTTCAACCTCTCCGCCGAATTCATTTGCAAGAAGCTGGGCGCCATAACATACACCTAATAAGGGGAAATGTCCCTTTATGGCAGAGAGATCAGGTTTTGGAGCATCCGCATCACGCACCGAAGAGGGAGAACCTGAAAGGATTACACCCTTGATGTCGCTGTCAAGCTCCGGAATTTTATTGAATGGATGAATCTCGCAATACACGTTCAGTTCGCGCACACGGCGTGCTATCAGCTGGGTATATTGAGAGCCAAAATCCAGAATCAGTATTTTTTCCATTTTTTCTTTCTTTAGGAGATCCCGGAAATTATTCAGCGCGTGAATAATTAGGAGCCTCTTTAGTGATTGTTACATCGTGAGGATGGTTTTCGATCACACCTGCGGAAGTGATTCTTACGAAACGAGCATTGTGGAGAGCATCAATGTCCTTCGCTCCGCAATAGCCCATACCTGAACGAAGACCTCCGAGAAGCTGATAGATAGTTTCAGCTAAAGTCCCTTTATATGGAACGCGGGCAACGATACCTTCCGGAACAAACTTGCTGCTGTCTGAAGTGCCGCTCTGGAAATAACGGTCTTTGGAGCCGGCTTCCATAGCCTCGATTGAACCCATTCCGCGGTAAGCCTTAAATTTTCTGCCGTTGTAAATAATAGTCTCGCCCGGGCTTTCCTCCGTACCGGCAAGCATTGAACCCATCATCACGCAATCAGCGCCGGCAGCAATAGCTTTCACCACATCGCCTGAATAACGGAGACCACCGTCGCCTATAACAGGGATACCATGTCTTGCAGCCACCTGCGAACAGTTGAATATAGCACTTAACTGAGGAACACCGACACCGGCAACAATGCGTGTGGTACAGATTGAACCCGGACCGATGCCCACTTTTATACCGTCTGCGCCATTGGCAATAAGATATTCAGCAGCCTCAGCAGTAGCAATATTTCCAACGAGCACATCAATCTGGGGGAAATGTTGCTTAACAGCCTTGAGGGTATTTACGACATTTGCGGAATGACCATGAGCAGTGTCAATGACCACTGCATCCACCCCGGCATTGACCAAAGCCTCAACACGCTTAAGAGTATCACTTGTCACGCCGACACCGCCTGCAACACGGAGACGACCTTTATCGTCCTTACATGCGTTGGGATAATCCTGGATTTTAGTGATATCTCTGTATGTTATAAGCCCGATGAGCTTATTGTTATCGTCTACTACCGGGAGCTTTTCGATTTTATGTCTCAGCAAAATCTCTGAAGCCTCAACCAGAGAAGGATTTTTTGTAGTGATGATATTTTCCTTGGTCATCACCTCGTCAATAGGCAGATTCATATCTGTCTGGAAACGAAGATCGCGGTTAGTTACGATACCGACAAGTTTACCTTCTTCATCCACCACCGGAATACCGCCGATATGGTTTTCCTGCATCATGCGGAGCGCATCGCCGACAGTCTGGGAAGGAGTGATTGTCACGGGGTCGAAAATCATACCGCTTTCAGCACGTTTCACTTTCCTGACCATTGCAGCCTGCACCTCTATAGGCATATTTTTATGGATAACACCGATGCCACCCTGGCGGGCAATAGCGATAGCCATTGCAGCTTCAGTGACTGTATCCATAGCTGCAGAAACGATAGGTATGTTGAGGGTGATATTACGAGAGAAGCGTGTCTGGACATTCACCATGTTTGGAGTCACCTCTGAATATGCAGGGACGAGAAGGACATCATCAAAGGTCATTCCTTCTTCGTTGACTTTTTCCGTTAAAAATGACATTCTGAATATGGTATTTTGGTTTTTAAATATCTTTGCCAACTAAGTCGTTAAAAACGACTTCATTAAAAGAGCCGACAATTGAAATTAGAACTCCTTCAGTTTTTCTGAAATAAGGATTGTCTGAGAACGGTCGGGACCTACTGAGACCACACCGACGGGCACTTCCGTAAGTTCTTCTACTTTGCGAACATAAGCTTTGGCAGATTCCGGGAGTTCGTCAAAGCTCTTGATATTCGATATATCTTCTTTCCAACCCTCCATTTCGATATACACAGGTTTGCAGCGTGCAAGCTTGGCAATAGTTGAGGGAGGAGTGTCGATTATTTCCCCATCAAGCTCATAATGAGTGCAAATCTTAATTTTATCAAGACCGGAGAGCACGTCAAAGAGCATCAGCGCCCAGAAGTCGATACCGGCGAGACGGCTTGTATAGCGGGCAACAACGGCATCAAACCAACCGACGCGGCGCGGACGACCTGTCACTGTGCCGTATTCATGACCTCTTTCACGTATTTCATGAGCAATGTTGTCATGAAGTTCGGTCGGGAATGGACCTTCACCTACGCGTGTACAATATGCTTTTGCGACGCCCACGACATTCTCAATCCATTTAGGAGAAATGCCGGCTCCGACGGGTACGCTTGCGGAAGAAGGAGTTGAAGATGTCACGAAAGGATATGTGCCGTGATCAATGCAGAGCATCATTCCTTGAGCGCCTTCAAAAAGGATTTTCTTTCCTTCCTCACGGAGAGCCTTATTGATAAGAGCAGAAGTGTCGACGATACGCGGACCGAGGATAGCGGCAATTTCCATATATCTGTCGTAGACTTTACGGAAATCATATTCCGGCAAACCAAGCGCCTTGAGTTCGAGATTTTTCTGAAGCATAGCGTCGCGCAGACGTTCCGCAAAATATTCAGGCTCGAGAAGGTCGCCCATGCGGAGTCCGATACGGCTATACTTATCGCAGTAAGCCGGCCCGATACCTTTCTTAGTCGTGCCGATAAGTTTGCCCCCTTTAAGCGACTCGTAAGCACCGTCAAGATCAGCATGCCAGGGCATCACCATAGCAGCGCGGTCAGAAATGTAGAGCTGATAATCAGTTATGCCCTGATTATGCAGCTTTTCCAATTCTACGAGCACACTTTCAGGATTGACCACCATGCCGTTAGCCATGACGTTGACAGTGGCAGGATTAAAGATGCCTGAAGGAATGCTCTGGAGAGAGTATTTATGCCCGTTGAACATTACACTGTGTCCGGCATTGTTTCCCCCCTGATAACGCACCACCATATCGGCACGGCATGCAAAATAGTCGGTAATTTTACCTTTACCTTCATCGCCCCATTGAGAGCCGATTACAACTAATCTTTCCGACATTATTCTTCTAAGTTATTGCGTTTGTATATGTGGTCGATATTTTTAAAATAATAATCGAGAGTGAAGCAATTGTCAAGCTCCTCTTCCGACAATGCGCCCATGACTGTAGCATCCTGTTTCAGGAGATCCTGATAGCTTGCTCCCATGCTCATAGCCTTCATTGCAATAGGCTGAACAGTGTCGTAGGCTTTTTCGCGGGCGAATCCCTTATCAATAAGGGCATTCATGACACGCTGAGCAAAAATGACACCATTTGTGCGATAAATGTTTGCCATCATCTGGTCTTCAAACACTACGATATTCTCAAGTATTCCCTTCATGCGGTTAAGCATATAGTCAAGCAGGATGGTAGCATCCGGCATGATGATACGCTCTGTCGCAGAGTGGGAGATGTCTCGTTCGTGCCAGAGGGCTACGTTTTCATAAGCCGTAGCCATGTATCCGCGCAGCACACGGGCACATCCGCATATATTTTCGCTGCTGACAGGGTTACGTTTATGCGGCATAGCTGAAGAGCCCTTCTGACCTTTTCCGAAAGCTTCTTCCACTTCATGTACTTCAGTACGCTGGAGATTTCTGACTTCAAGAGCCATCTGTTCAAGGCTTGCGCCGATCAGGGCAATAGTAGCCATGTAGTAGGCGTGGCGGTCACGCTGAATGACCTGAGTGCTTACTTTAGAACTTTCGATGCCTAATTTCTCACAAACATAATCCTGCACGAAAGGAGGAATATTAGCAAAATTACCAACCGCACCGCTTATCTTACCTACTTCAACACCTTTGGCAGCCTCTTTGAAGCGTTCGAGATTGCGACGCATTTCAGCAAGCCATAAAACCCACTTCAGTCCGAAGGAAGTTATATCGGCATGAATGCCATGGGTGCGTCCGATGCAGGGGAGCTTCTTGAATCTTATTGCCTGCTTCTTAAGCATCTCAATAAATTCTTCGATATCCTGAAGCAAAATGGCATCAGCCTGTTTGAACAGATAGCCATTAGCAGTGTCAACCACATCGGTAGAGGTCAGCCCGTAGTGAACCCATTTACGTTCCTCTCCGAGACTTTCACTGACTGTGCGTGTGAAAGCGACGATGTCATGACGTGTCTGAAGCTCAATCTCCTTAATTCTGTCGATATTGAAAGTAGCGTTGGCATTCAGTTTTTCAACGTCTTCAGGAGGCACTACTCCTAATTCTCTCCAGGCTTCTGCAGCGAGAAGCTCCACTTTGAGGTATGCACGGAATTTATTCTCTTCGGTCCACACCTCACGCATTATATCTCTTCCGTATCTTTCAATCATTTTTTTTTAATATTAGGGGTAGTTTTATTTCTCCATTTTGCGGATGAAACATTCAAGAGTATTTTCCATGAGACAAGCTCTGGTCATCGGACCCACACCTCCAGGCACAGGAGTTATCACACTTGCCTTATCCTTTACTGCCTCAAAATCCACGTCGCCGCAGAGTTTACCGGTTTCAGGGTCACGGTTCACACCGACGTCGATCACGGCAGCTCCGTCGCCGACCATATCAGCAGTGACAAATTTAGGACGTCCTATTGCTACGACGAGGATATCAGCTTCCGCAGCGACCTTTGCCAGATCTTTTGTGCGGCTATGAGCGATAGTGACTGTGGCATTACGGTCAAGAAGCAATTTAGAAGCAGGAAGCCCTACAATATTACTTCTGCCGATGACCACAGCTTTTTTACCTTCAATCTCAACTCCGGCTTTATCAAGGAGTTTGATAATTCCTTTCGGAGTGCAAGGGAGAGTGCAGGGAAGTTTCTGCCAGAGAGCCGCGACATTAGCAGGATGGAACCCGTCAACGTCTTTTTCTTTGGCAATAGCCTCAATCACCTTGTCTTCATTTATATGTTTCGGGAGAGGGAGCTGCACGAGAACACCGTCCACTGAATCATCAGCGTTGAGCTGAGCAATCATATCCAGGAGTTCTTCCTCCGTAATGTCTGCAGGACGGAGTATTGTTGTGCTTTTGAACCCTACTTCTTCAGCATCACGTCCTTTACCTTTCACGTAGGACTGGCTTGCAGGGTCTTCTCCCACAAGAATAACCACCAGATGAGGAGCACGCCCATATTTTTCTTTAACTTCCGCAACACGGCGTGCGACGTCTTGCTTTAGTTCTTTAGCTAATTGAGTTCCGCTTATTGTCATAATAATAAAGCATGATTTCGAGTTGTGGGAATGAATCAGAGAGACGCCTTGCCGATGTCTGTGCGATGGAAAAGGGAAGAACAGTCGATTTTCTCGATTTCAGCCTTGGCAGCTTCATTAGCTTCCGCAACGGTTTTTCCTTTACCGACCACCATGAGCACTCGTCCGCCTGCTGTCAGCAGTTTGTCGCCGTCTCTTTTTGTGCCCATGTGATATACTTCTCCATTCACTTTGTCAAGATTTTTAATCTCGGCACCCTTGACATACTTTCCGGGGTATCCTTCAGAAGCAAGCACGACACCAAGATAAGCGTCATCACTCCATTTAGTCGCGCAATCGCGACCTTCCACGGCAGCCTCAAATAGCTCATAGATGTCGCTTTCGAGACGGGGCAGCACCACTTCTGTCTCAGGATCGCCGAAACGGGCATTAAATTCAATGACCTTCGGACCGTCTTTAGTGAGAATCAAGCCGCCGTAAAGCACTCCCTTGAACGGAACGCCTTCTTTGACAAGAGCATCTGCAGTGCGCTGAATGATTTCTGTGAGAGCCTGCTGTCTGATCTCTTCCGTAACGAATGGAACAGGAGAGTAAGCACCCATACCCCCGGTATTAGGACCCTTATCGCCGTCGAATGCTCGTTTATGGTCTTGCGCAACCGCGAGGGGATAAACTTTATTTCCAGACACCACACACATGAAGGAGAATTCAGGACCATCGAGAAAATCCTCAACGACCACTCTTCCTTTACCGAAACTTTCATCAAGGAGCATGTCGCGCAGTGCATTCTCAGCTTCCTCATAAGAGAGAGCTACCACTACACCTTTCCCGGCAGCCAATCCGTCATATTTTATGACAGCCGGCAGAGGGCGTGACTTCACATATTCCCACGCTTTGTCAAAATCATCGAAAGCTTCGTAAGCAGCAGTCGGGACATTATATTTTGACATAATCTGCTTGGCAAATTCCTTGCTGCTTTCGATGCGTGCGGCAGCTTTTGTCGGACCGAATGCTTTCAGTCCGTTAGCTTCCATAGCATCGACGAGACCTTTTGCGAGGGCAGCTTCCGGACCGACAACAGTAAGATCTATGTCATTATTTTTAGCGAACTCTACAAGTGCGTCTACATCCTCCACACCTATTGCCACACATTCAGCATCTTCTGCAATCCCGGCATTGCCGGGAGCGCAAAAGATTTTTTCTACCTGTGGGGAACGCCTGAGAGCCTTCACTATGGCATGGCAACGACCTCCGCTTCCGACTACAAGAACCTTTTTATTCCTCTCCATAAAATTTTTAAGTCTGGAAATTAATGTTTGAAATGACGCATTCCCGTGAAGAGCATTGTGATGCCCTTTTCATTTGCTACCTTGATGGAATCTTCGTCACGAATGCTTCCTCCGGGCTGTACGATGGCAGTCACTCCGTATTTGGAAGCGAGTTCCACTGTGTCGCCGAAAGGCAAGAAACCGTCTGAAGCAAGCACGAGCCCTTCAGTGATTCCGGCAGCCTTTGCTTCTTCAAGTGCAATCTCGGCAGAGCCGACACGGTTCATCTGTCCTGCGCCGACACCGGCAGTCGCACCGTCTTTTACCACAACGATGGCATTACTTTTCACATGCTTCACGATTTTCCAGCCGAAATCCATCTCTTTGAGTTCTTTCTCGGTCGGTTTACGTTCAGTCACACACATATCGGCTGTAATATCCTTGCAATCCACATCTGAATCCTGCACGAGAAGTCCGCCATTGACACCTACATACTGTTTCTGAGGTTGGCGGATATTATCCATCTTCACTTCAAGCAGACGCAGATTCTTTTTAGAGGCAAGCACTTCAAGAGCTTCCGGCTCAAAAGAAGGCGCCATTACAATTTCGAGGAAAATAGGCTTCATCAGACGTGCGACCTCGGCTGTCAGAGGACGGTTCATAGCGACTATACCGCCGTAGATGCTCACTTTGTCAGCCTCGTATGCACGGGTCCATGCCTCGAGAAGATCTTTCCCGACGCCGGCGCCACACGGATTCATGTGCTTCAGGGCGCAACAGAATGGCTCTGAAAATTCACGGACAATATTAAGGGCAGCGTTAGCGTCCTGGATGTTGTTATAGCTTAATTCCTTGCCGCCTAACTGACGTGCATGAGCCACAGAATAAGAGACCTCTTCAGGCGCACGATAGAAAGTGGCAGCCTGGTGAGGATTTTCGCCGTAGCGGAGGGTCTGGATAGAATCGAAAGCCAGGAAAAGCTTTTCGTCAAGACCGGCAGCCTTACGCATGTAGGTTGCGATATGGCTGTCGTAGAGCGCAGTGTGGGTATAAGCTTTTGCTGAGAGCTTCAGGCGTGTTTCAGGAAGAGTATTGCCGTTGGCAGCTATCTCCTCAATTATCATGGAATAATCAGCAGGATCACACACGACAGTCACATCTCTGAAATTCTTTGCAGCGCTGCGGAGCATGGACGGACCGCCTATGTCGATATTCTCCACAGCATCTTCCATAGTCACACCTTCTTTCGCGATGGTTGCTTCAAAAGGATAAAGATTGACGCACACCATTTCGATAGTCTCAATGCCGTTTTCAGTGATCTGGCGGATATGATCCTCTTTGTCGCGGCGGGCGAGCAAACCTCCGTGTACTTTCGGATGGAGGGTTTTGACACGACCTTCACAAATTTCAGGAAATCCTGTGATGTCCTGAATGTCTGCCACTTCCAGACCGCTTTCGCGAAGCACTTTCAGAGTGCCTCCGGTCGCAATGAGCGACCATCCGAGATTCTTAAGGGCAGTGGCAAACTCCACAATGCCTGTCTTGTCGCTTACGCTTATTAAAGCTCTCATATAATAAAATCAGTTGTAATTAAGCAGATTTACGAAATCTTTATTATTAGATATGGGATTGAAATAAATCAAATCAAAGGGAGCACCTTATTGATTGCCTCAGGATAGATGATATGTTCGCGGGCATGAATCATCGCTTCGAGATCATCACGGTCTGTCCCTTCGTAAGGGATTGCCGCCTGAGCAATGATTTTTCCTCCATCCAGGGAAGAATCGACATAATGCACTGTCACTCCAAAAACTTTCACTCCGTAAGCCAGAGCCTGTCCGACTGCGTCAGCCCCCTTGAAAGCCGGAAGTAAAGAGGGATGAATGTTGAGGATTCTTCCTGCGTAGGCTTCCAGAAGAACTTCTCCGATAATCCTCATATATCCGGCAAGACAGATAAGCTCCACTTTTTTCTCACGAAGATGAGAGAGGAGCATACTCTCGAATTCAGCCTTTGAAGAATAATCTTTCGGACGAAATTCAATCATGGGGACACCTGCACGCGCTGCCCTTTCCGTGACGTATGCTCCCGGGCGGTCAGTGACGCAAAGCACCACCTCGGCATTCACTACTCCCTCTACACAAGCCTTTACAATAGCTTCGAAATTTGAGCCGTTGCCACTTGCAAAGACAGCTATTCTTTTTTTCGACATCTCAGGAGATTATTTTATTGTGACTCCGCTGCCTTCGACAATACGCCCGATGACAGATGCCTTTTCTCCGGCACGGGTAAGGATCTCAATCACCTCGGGAGCATCTTTTTCATCAACCGCAAGAACCATGCCAATACCCATATTGTAGATATTGAACATCTCCCTATGAGGAATCTTTCCATATTTCTCCAGAAGATGGAACACGGGAAGTATCTCCCATGAGCCTTCCTCAATTTCCACTCCCTGACCCTCTTTAAGGATACGGGGTATGTTTTCATCGAAACCTCCGCCCGTGATGTGAGCTATCCCGTGGACATCTACTTTATCCAACACTTCATGCACCTGGCGGCAGTAGATTTTTGTTGGAGTAAGCAACATTTCTCCTAAAGTCTGATCGCCTGTTTCTTCAAGTTTGGCATTCAGATCGAGATTATTGTCGGCAACTACCTTACGGACGAGACTGAAACCGTTGGAATGAACGCCTGAAGAAGCTATTCCCACGAGCACATCGCCAACTTTCACTTTTGAACAGTCGATGAGTTTATCCTTCTCCACCGCTCCTACAGTAAAGCCTGCGATGTCATAATCATCCTCATCATACATGCCCGGCATTTCAGCGGTCTCACCGCCGACTAATGCACATCCTGCCTGGCGGCAGCCCTCAGCCACACCGGACACGATAGCCTCAACTACTTCAGGATGATTCTTGCCTACAGCCACATAGTCAAGGAAGAGGAGGGGCTCGGCGCCCTGTGCAAGCACATCATTGACACACATTGCCACGGCATCAATGCCGATAGTGTCATGTTTGCCGAGAGCAAAAGCAATCTTCAGTTTTGTGCCGACTCCATCAGTGCCGCTCACGAGAATCGGATGCTTATAGCCAAGCGAGCCGAGGTCGAACATACCGCCGAAAGCACCGATATTACCCATGCAACCTTTACGGTTGGTGGAAGCTACGTGTTTCTTGATTCGGCTTACTACTTCATATCCGGCTTCGAGATTCACACCGGAGGCTTCATAACTTTTTGCCATGTTGGATATATATTTTTTGCCTTATTTTATTTTTCATCATTTGCCACGAAAATATTTCACGGCATTAGCGAAGAGATTCTGACGCTTGTTGCCGGATATATTTTTCATCAGACCCTCCTCATAACGTTCGGAGTGTCCCATCTTTCCAAGGATAAGTCCGTCAGGAGAGATAATACCCTCGATAGCTTCCGTCGAGCCGTTTGGATTTGCAGGAGAATCCATTGTGGCGTTCCCTTCGCTGTCAGCATACTGGAATGCAATCTGTCCGTTCTTACGGAGAGTGGCAGCGAGTTGCGCATTAGCGACAAACTTACCTTCACCGTGTGAGGCTGCGATGGAATGCAGTTCTCCCAGGGAGAATCCATCGAGCCAGGGAGATGCTACGGAAGCCACACGTGTGGTCACAATCTGAGATATGTGGCGGTTGATGTCATTATGGAAAAGAGTGGGGGATTCTGTCGAGAGTTCGCCTATTTTCCCGAATGGCAGCAGTCCGGATTTCACAAGAGCCTGGAAGCCATTGCAGATGCCCAGAATAAGACCGCCGCGTGCGTGAAGGCGCTCAATAGCAGCTTTGACCTTGTCGTTCATGATTACGCTTGCAATAAACTTACCGCTGCCGTCAGGCTCATCGCCTTCAGAGAAGCCTCCTGAGAATGCAAGGATATCGCAGGCATCAATATGGGCTGCCATGTCAGTGGTGGATTTCTCGATATCTTCCGGTGAGAGATTGATGAATACACTTGTCGTCACCTCAGCTCCCTCTTTTTCAAAAGAAGCTTTCATATCGTAGTCACAGTTAGTGCCCGGGAAAATCGGCAGATACACCACAGGATGTTCCTTAGGCTCCCCTTTATAGACAGCTGTATTTTCACCTGAGACTGCGTTTTCCACTTTTCCGCTGACGGAAGTCTTGTCAGGATATACGGCAGTGAATTTATCGCGGTTGGCTTTAAATGCTTCGGCGATGGATATAGTTTCTCCGTTCACTTTCAGCTCAGCAGATTCAATAGTCTTTCCTATGAGTTCAAATCCGGGAAGCTCCAGAATATCCTTGCTCTCTACTAAAATTGAGCCGTTGCCATAGTTGAACAGGTCGTTTTCCGTCACTTTCACTTCTGCTCCTATTTCGTTGCCGAAACTCATTTTTGCAAGAGCTTCCGCAAGACCGCCGAACCCGAGAGCGTAGGCAGCGACAACAGTGCCTTCGCCAATCAGACGATGCAGCATTTTATAATTGCGCTTTAACGACTCTGTGTCAGGCATAAGGGATGGGAGGGGAGTATGGCGCACAATGTAAAGGAAATTGCCGGGAGTCTTGAATTCAGGAGAAATAACGCTGCGAGCGTCAACGGGAGCGACTCCAAATGCAATAAGAGTCGGAGGAACGCTTATATTGGCAAACGTTCCGCTCATTGAATCCTTGCCGCCGATAGATGCAAGTCCGAGTTCAGTCTGCATTCTCAGAGTGCCTAACAGAGCCGCCAAAGGTTTACCCCATGACTTCCTTGAATTCATTCTTTCGAAATATTCCTGATATGAGAATCTCATTCTCTCATAGTCAGCTCCGGCAGCCACTGCCTTTGCCACTGCCTCAATCACTGAATAAGCAGCTCCATGATACGGACTCCATGATGTCAGGAACGGATTGAATCCGAATGCCATCATAGAGGCTGTGTTGGTTTGATGACTGCCCACAGGGAGTTTCTGCACGGAAACCTGTGCTTCCGTGCGTTGTGTCTTTCCTCCGAAAGGCATCAGCACGGTAGATTTTCCGATGGAAGAGTCGAAATGTTCGATAAGTCCCTTCTGAGAAGTAACATTGTCATCAGCAAGAATATTCAAGAATTTTTCCTTGACCCCGGAGCCATTAATTTCACGCTCGAAGGGGTCAATAGGCTCGATGGTGCCAATTGTCGCTTCCGCGAAATGACGCGCACCAGCAGAGTCAATAAATTCACGGGAGAGGTCAGCAACGACTTTATCACCGAAGAACATACGCATTCTGCCTGAGTCAGTCACGTCTGCCACATGGTTGACCTCAAGATTCTCTTCATGGCAATACTTCATGAATTCCTCCATATCTTTGGCTTCCACCACGACAGACATTCTTTCCTGACTTTCGCTGATTGCAAGCTCAGTGGCATTCAGACCGGAATATTTTGTAGGCACACGGTCAAGATGAATGTCAAGACCGTCTGTGAGTTCACCGATTGCGACACTGACGCCACCTGCACCGAAATCGTTTGATTTCTTTATCAGGCGTGTCACTTCCGGGCGGCGGAACAGGCGAGCAATCTTTCTTTCCTCAGGAGCATTTCCCTTCTGCACTTCGCTTCCGCATTCTTCAAGGGAAGAAGTGGTGTGTTCTTTAGAGGAGCCGGTTGCGCCGCCGATGCCGTCACGTCCGGTTCTGCCACCGAACATCAGTACGACATCGCCCGGAGCAGGGCTTTCGCGTCTTACGTCCTCAGCCTTTACAGCGCCTACCACAGCACCGACTTCAAGACGCTTCGCAACATAATCGGGATGATATATTTCACGCACATGAGTTGTCGCAAGTCCGATCTGGTTGCCGTAGGAAGAATATCCGGCACAAGCTCTCAGAGATATCACACGTTGAGGAAGTTTACCCTCCATTGTCTCGCTTACTGGTTTATAGATATCTCCCGCGCCTGTCACGCGCATAGCCTGATATACGTAGCTTCGTCCGCTCAACGGGTCGCGGATTGCACCGCCCAGACAAGTAGAGGCGCCGCCGAAGGGTTCAATCTCTGTGGGATGATTGTGTGTTTCGTTTTTAAACTGAAGGAGCCATCTTTCTGTGTTTCCGTCGACGTCAACATCGACATATATGCTGCACGCATTGTTTTCCTCACTCTGCTCAAGGTCATCAAGTTTTCCGATGGTCTTGAGATAGCGAGCGCCGATTGTCGCAAGATCCATAAGACACAGAGGTTTATTCTCGCGTCCGAGTTCCTTACGGATTTTATGCCACTGGCGCAGCGATTCTTCAATATCGGCAGTTGCAAAAGAATCGTCCACTTTTATGTCAGTAAGCTCAGTAGTGAATGTGGTGTGTCGGCAGTGGTCGCTCCAGTATGTATCGAGAATACGCAGTTCTGTTTCATTAGGGTCACGACCTTCGGCAGTAAAATATTTCACCACCTCCATCAGGTCATCGCCATTCATGGCAAGTCCGTGAGCCTTACACCATTCGGGAGCCTGTTCGGGAGTGATGTTGCGGAAGCCTTCAAGCAGAGCCACCGGTTTTGCAGCAGCACGCTCCGGAGCGGCGAGAATGGAGAGATCTTTCTCTCTGCTTTCCACAGCATTGATAGAATAGTGGGCTATTTTTTTGAGGTCTTCCTCAGTCAGGTCATCATCAAATATAAGTAGCTTGGCGCTTCTGATTTCAATGTCGGCATCAGGCTGAATGAGTTTCACACACTCTTCCGCAGCGGCAGCTCTCTGATCGAACTGACCGGGAAGAGATTCAATAGCAAGATATTTCTTGCCGTTGAGATCTATATCCTTTGAAACGGAATCGGTGGCAGGTTCTCCAAACACCTTATATGCACTTTTTTCCACCAGTTCGGGAGAAAAACCGAAAAGGTCATATACGCAAAGGAGACGCAGGTCTTTTATGTTGGTTGCGAGATTGGAGTTAAGCTCATTGCGCAGACTCTCTGCCTCAATGCGGTAAGGCTCGCGTTTCTCAACAAAAATTCTATATGGAGTCATTATAAGAAATTGAAAGATGAAAGATGAAAATTGGAAACCGGGCAGTGAAAACTGTCCCTCTCATTTATTCGAGAGTGGATGCGAGCACTTTTTCCGCCTGCTGTTTGCGGAAGAGATCCATTTTCTCTTTTAGTTGAGGATCCGTGATAGCCAGCATCTCAATTGCCAGGAGGGCAGCATTCTTAGCGCCGTCAATAGCCACCACAGCCACCGGTATTCCGGAAGGCATCTGCACCATAGACAGGAGAGAATCAAGTCCGTCGAGAGTTTTAGCCTTGATGGGGACTCCGATAACGGGGAGAGTTGTGAATGCAGCCACAACTCCCGCAAGGTGAGCTGCGCCGCCGGCAGCAGCAATAACAGCACCGAATCCTCGGTCGCGCAGGGAAGAGACCCATTTTTCAAGTTCTGCCGGAGTGCGGTGCGCACTCAGCACTTTAGTTTCATATTCAACGCCAAACTGAGCAAGCGTCTCAGGAGCGGCTTTCATAACTCCCCAGTCGCTGGAGGAGCCCATAACAACACCTATTTTCACTTTGTTATTCAAGATTAAAAACGAAAAGGGCGCCATGAAAACTCAAGGCGTCCTGTCCTGTTATATTGTTACTGTTTTTTATCTTTAGAGCACAACCGAACATGACATGGCACATTTTAAAAATGTCAATACAAACTGACTGAAAGAAAGAGACCACATTCATACACGTCGAGCCCTCTGTAAGGGTTCGCTTTCGCCGGGAACGGGATATGTATGAATCAAGAAGTGTATTCATTCGTTTCAACAAATTCCATAGCCTCCTCTCAGGGAAGGGGGATAGTTCGGTTGCAAGTGCAAAATTAATAAATAATTTTGACATACGCTACTAATGAAGCCTATTGTTTTATTTTATTTAATTCATAAAAGAAACGCAGCCGATTCACATCGACTGCGCTTTTGCTTTTTAATAACTAACCTAACATCATGAAACGATTTTCTGATATTATAACATCATAACTCGTGAAAAGGTTTGATGCTGTCAGGAAAATTTTTCATTTTTATCGCGGAAAGTTATTTTCGGAGCTCTTAAATTGTCTGATTTATAGTCCATACGAATGCCCGAAGACCAAGTCGCGGTTTCTCCAAATCCAGAGCTTTCAAACGCGCCAGCAGATTTTCTACTTTATCATCTTCGACAAATGTCAGCATAGCCTGAGCCAATGAGGGCCATGCATGTGAGCCATAATGAGGTTCTCCTTTGTAGGATCCACGTCCCTGCACGTTTCCGAAGGCAGTGAATCCACGGCACGAGCATCTGTCAAGAATATCGATGATTGCCTGATGATGTGCCTGATCGTATGATATGAATATTGCTTGCATAATAATCTTTATTGGGAGATTGGGGTATTGGGAGATTGGGGTATTGGGAGATTGGGGTATTGGGAGATTGGGGTATTGGGAGATTGGGGGATTGGGATGATTGGGTACCCAATCACCTGACACCCAATCACCTAATCACCTAATCACCCTAATAGTTTCTTACGTAATTTTTTCCTCTGATTCTTAACACCATTTCCGGCAAACACACAGTAAAGTGTCGGCACGAAAAGGAGAGTGAGAATTGTGGAGAATGTCAGACCGCCAATGACGGCGACACCCATAGGTTTCCACATTTCCGAACCTTGACCTGAACCAAGCGCCATCGGCACCATACCGAGAATTGTGGTCAGAGTGGTCATCACCACCGGACGCAGACGAGACCTGCCGCCGTCGACCACTGCTGTACGTATTCCCATGCCGCGTTCACGGTTGAGAGATATATAGTCGATAAGCACAATACCGTTCTTCACAACTATACCGATAAGCATGATTGCCCCGATCATTGACATGATGTTGAGCGTATGCCCTGTCAGCCATAAAATCAGGAACACACCTGAGAAGGCAAACAGAAGAGAGGTCATGATAATGCCCGGATAGGTGAACGATTCAAACTGGGCAGCCATTACGATATACACGAGTATAATTATCAGCAACCCGAGCAGCATGAGGTCGGCGAAAGAATCCTGCTGGTCTTCAAAACTGCCGGCAATCTGAATAGAGATGCCCTGCGGGAGGTCGAGGGAATCAATCTGTGCTTCCGCATCGGCTACGACCTGACTCATCGGCACACCATCCACTACAGCTGAAACAGTAATGAGACGTTCGCGGTCCTTACGCTCGATAGTCGGGGGTGTGAAACGTTCTACGACTGTCCCAAGTTCCTTCAGACGCACACCCTGACCGGTAGAGGAATATATCATGATGTTTTCGATGTCCGAAATCTGTGTGCGTTTATCGGGAGCATACATCACCTTTATGTCATATTCCTCACCGTCTTCACGGAACTGAGAAGCTGTCGCTCCATTGATACGGTTACGCAGATAGTAGGCAGCTGTCTGCAGGGAGATGCCGTGCATTGCAAGTTTTTCACGGTCAAAATCCACCTGATATTCCGGTTGGTAATCCGAACGAGAAATGATGACATCGGCAGTGCCGTTTATGCCGCGCAATATCTCGGCAAGCTCGCGAGCCACTTTATCAGTATTGTCAAAATCATAGCCGTAAATTTCGAAGTCTACAGCCGACTGACCACCCATTCCGCCACCCTGACGGCCACCGACCATCACCTGAGCTTTCTTGAATTCCGGAAAATCCTGATTGAGATCTTTTCGCATTTCATCGGCAATCTCAGTAATACGGCGTTTACGGTCTCCGGGGTCGGATAGACGTATGTTCATGGATATAATATGCGGACCATTGTCTGAAAGAGATGCAAAGGTGTTGTCGGAACTTGCCGGACCGACCGTGTAACTCTGGACCATTATTTCAGGATATTTCTTGCGCCATAAAGAGTCAAGACGCGCCATGGAAGCTTCAGCCTCTTCCACACGCGAACCGATAGGAAGTTCGAGATTTACGCCGAGACGTCCGTCATCCTGTGTCGGGAAAAACTCTGTGCCCACAAATTTCATAAGGAAACATGAGCCGACAAATATGCCGAGACAGACAATGATGGTGACAGTCTTGTGGGTGACTACTCTTTGAAGGAGTCTTGCATAGGCTGCGTCAAACTTATCGAGAGCTTTCTCTATGGGGCGATACCAGCTCATTCCTTTGCTGTTGCGATTACGCAGTTTCAGCCATTGGGAGCATAGCATGGGTGTGAGAGAAAGAGCGCAGACCGTGGAAATAATCATCATGATGGTGACCATCCATCCGAGCTGACGGAAAAGGACGCCTGTCATGCCCGTGACCAGAGTGAGAGGGAAGAACACTGCAATAAGCGTGAGGGTGGAGGCAATTACTGAGACTGCCACCTCGTTGGTGCCGTGTACGGCTGCCTGTTTAGGATCCGAGCCGCGTTCGATATGAGTGGTTACGTTTTCAAGCACCACTATGGCATCGTCGACCACCATACCTATTGAAATCGATAGCGCTGAGAGCGACACGATATTCAATGAGTTGCCTGTTGCGAAAAGATAGATGAAAGAAGCAATGAGCGACACCGGAATAGTGATGATGATAATCATCGTCGCTCTCCATCTTCCGAGGAAAAGGAACACCACAATCATTACGAACAGGAGCGCATACATTACCGTCTCCACGAGAGAGGCAATTGTGTTGCGGATATTGTCGGAAGTGTCGACGATTACCCCTATCTTAATATCTGAAGGGAGATTTTTTTCAAGGGTCGGAAGCATCTTCATCACCTTGTTTGAAATCTCGACAGAGTTGGCTCCGCTCTGTTTCTGGATGATAATCATCGCTCCCTGATTGCCGTTGATATACGTCTGCTGAGTGCGTTCCTCCAGACTGTCAGCCACACGCGCCACATCTCTGAGGAATATTGTCTTGCCTCCGTAAGAGCCGACGGGGAGCGCGGCAAGCTGGGAGGAGTCGTCAAACTCACCCTGCACACGAAGTGCATAAGTGTTGGAGCCGATATCGAACGAACCACCGGGCACGTTCCTGTTCTCAGCCGCTATGACCGAAGATATAGCCTCCACTGACAGGTTATAAGCCTCTAAACGGGCTGGATCCACATAAACATGTATCTCGCGTTTAGGCGCACCGGAAATAGAGACCGAACCTACACCGTCAACTCGGGCAAGCGGATTGGCAACCGCATCGTCAAGAATCTTGTAAAGACCGTTCATACTCTCCTTTGCTTCGACAGAAAGGAGACAGATTGGAATCATGTCAGTGGAGAATTTGAAAATGATAGGGTTTTCCGAATCATCCGGAAGCATTGACTTCACCATGTCAAGCTTATCGCGCACGTCATTAGTCAGAACGTCGATGTCATATCCGTATTCAAATTCGAGGGTGATTACTGATGTATTCTCTCTTGATGTGGATGTGATATGTTTAAGATGCTCTACGGAGTTGAGAGTATTCTCAAGAGGTTTCGTCACATTCTGTTCTATATCTTTCGCACTCGCTCCGGGATACATCGTTATGACCATTATTGAATTGGTGTCGATGTCCGGATAAAGGTCAATGGGAAGTTTTGCAAGCGAGAAAAGACCTAATATGATCACCGTGACGAAGCAAAGGGTGGTCATAATGGGGCGTTTTACCGCCGAACCGTAAATACTCATTGTTTTGCATTTTTAAGTGTGACCTTTTTTCCGTTTGCAAGACGGCTTGCGCCTGAAATGACTACCTGTGCGCCGGATTCCACTCCTGACACGAGCTCATATTCCGCACCCAGACGTCTGCCAAGCTCCACTTTATTGTAGGAGACAGTTCCGTCGGAGGGATTATAGACATACACATAGTGGTCGCCTGAACCTTGCTGCTTTATGACAGCCTTGTCGGGAACGACGACACGAGTTTTTGTGCCATGATTAAGGGTTACTCTGCCGAACATACCGGGAAGGATTTTATTATCAGAGTTTGTCGAAGTGATTTCCACTCCGAATGTATGGCTGGCAGGGTCGACCGTAGGCGCTACCATTGATACAGTGCCGTTGAAGACTTCATCTCCGTAAGTATCAAACGTGATATTCGCAGGCATCCCTTTCCTGACGTTTGAAAGCTCGCTTTCAGTCACGTTTATTACAATCTTGACCGGCTGCACGCGGGCTATCGTCAGCACAGGCAAGGCACCTGTCATGTCGCCCGGATCATAATTTCGGGCAGTGACCACACCCGAAATAGGAGCTGTCAGCACCGTGTTCTCCCTTGCATTCCGGAGAGTGCGTTCAGCAGCTGCCAGAGAATTTCGAGCGCTTATAAGCTGGGTTTCCATCTGGTCGACCTGTTGTTTGGTTCCACCTCCGATTTTGTACAGTTCGACGGCACGATCATAGTTGAGCTGCACATTATTCAGGTTTGCCCTGGCATTGTCAACCTGAGTCTGATACGTAACGGCATTTACGTCGTCCATGACGACGAGTCGTTGTCCTTTAGCGACGTTCATACCCTCATCGACATATATTTCCTTAATACGATTCGGTGCTGCCGAGGATATATTGTTGATAAGCTCCGGTTCGACAGTGGCAGTATATTCTCCGATCTGGTCGACATCCTGTTCGGTAACGGTCTTGACTTCCACCACAGGAGCAGTTTCTTGTTTTTCTTCAGTAGCTTTTTTGTCATCTCCTGAACAGGCAGTGAAAACAGAGAGTGAAGCCAACAGGGAAAGACAGACGGCAGATGATAAATGTTTTATTCGCATAATGATGTTAAAATTAGAGAAGAAGTTTATTTTTCACCTGTCTCATCCTTTCCGAGGAGGGCATTCAGTTCGCTTGTTGAGACAAGATAGTTATATATCGCTTGAAGATAGGAGAGGCGTGCGGAGGTGTTTGCGAGTTCACTGTCGCGCAGATTCAGATACGTGGCAGCGCCTATTTCAAAACTTTTCTGCATGATGTCGTAGGCTTTTGCTGCCTGTTTCATTCCTTCTTCGCTGGCAGCAATCTGACGCACCTGCCTGTTGATATTGTCGACGGCGAGCTCCACCTGCATATTCAGGGAGTTCACGAGATTTTCACGCTGAAATTTCATTTCTGTCAGTTGCACCTGGGCCTGCCGTAGAGCATAAAGTTTTTTGCCGCCGGAAAATATCGGAAGGCTGAGGGCGAGGGCTACGTTGCTGTAAGGATTGAACGTCTGATTCCTGAGTGCATTTCCGTTTGACATTGCGTTCCAGTTGAGGTTAAACTGCACGCCGAGAGTGGGCAGCCATGCAAGCTTGCGCAAAGCGACATTCTGCTCAAGGAGTTTCTTGTTGATGTCAAGTTCGCGCAGGGAAGTGTTGTTGCCGATTCCTTTGTCAAATCCTTCCGGCAGACCATACATATCACGTTTCAGGTCATACAAAGATATGTCAGGCCATACCTCAGCGGAAGAGTCGATGCCCATAAGCACTTTCAACTGAAGTTGACACTGGCGGATTGCTATGTCAGCCTGAAGGAGTTCGGGTTCAATATTAGTCACCTGCACAGAAGAACGTAGCACGTCATATTCTGATGCCGTACCCTGTTCAAACTGTTTGCGATAGATATCCGCATTCATCTTTGCGACATCAAAATTCTGGTGTATGACGTCCCTCGAATCAATAGCAAGGAGAAGGGCATAGTAGGCTTTATTAAGGTTATTGACAAGATCTATGCGCGATCCTCTTGATTGCTCAAGTGCAGCCAGAATCTGAGTGTCGGAAATATTGATTGATTTCCAGAGAGTAGGATTAATCAGAGGCATTGCAGCCGAGAATCCGGTGTTCCAGTTGTTGTCAGTGCCCATTTTGATGGTGCTTGACTGCCCGCCCATGTTCATGCTCAGCGATTGAAGTTCGATTGAGCGTTGATATGAAAGAGAAAAGTCGATTGAGGGAAATAACGAGCCGATGACTTCTTTCTTTGCATAATCCATTTTTTTGACTTCCAGGTCAGCAACCCTGACTGTAGGATTATCCTGAAGAGCAATCTTGATACACTCCGTTCTTGACAGGCGTAATGTGTCGGAGCTATTGTTAGCCAAAGCCGGTAAAGCCAAAGATGCTAAAAATACGGATGATGAAAGGAATTTTAATAAAAATCTCATTGGAATTTTTTGTAAATGAGGATGTCAGGTAATTCCATCAGTTTAATATGAGCCCATATATATATGACTGAGGGAAGATTCGGGAAGTGAGAATTTCACTTCAGCAGACAAAGGTATGAATATTCCATCATTCATCAAAACAAAATTTGGGATTGAAGGGGAAGAAATGCCGTCATTAGGAAAGGAAGAACAAAAAAGGTAATTATAAGAACAATTTTTTATAATTTTACTGTCAAAAAAAATCAGCATTATGAAATTTAGAACAGAACTTGAGTTGAAGGGGAAGAGTATCTCATTGACTCCGGATTTGCCTGTCGTCATGTTAGGCTCATGTTTTGCAGAAAATATTGTAGGCAGGATGCGACGCTCGCTCTGGAATGCCGCTAATCCTCTTGGTACCCTCTACAATCCTTTGTCGATAGACATTGCTTTGCGTGTGTTTCTTCGGGAGGATGAGAGCTCCTTCAGGAAATCAATTTTTCATGCAGGAGGATTATATCGCACATGGCTGGCAGACAGCTCCATGGCAGCGGAAACAATTGATGATGTCATGCGTGAATTTAGACTGAGACAGAAAACTCTTCGGGAAATGCTTGATAAGGGCAGGACGCTTTTCATCACATTCGGCACGTCATGGTGTTATTATCTCTCTGAGGAAAAGGATTACGTTGTCGCAAACTGTCATAAGCAGCCGGCACGAATATTTACGCGGAAGCGTGTCAGTATCGCAGAGATAGTTGAGGTGTGGGCAAGGCTTGTCAATGACCTGACAGAAAGCTATCCGGCACTGAATATTGGCTTCACGGTCAGTCCGGTGAGGCATTTAAAAGATGGCTTTGAGGGAAATTCGGTTTCAAAGGCAGTGTTGCGTCTGGCTGTAGACGAATTATGTAACAGGTTTTCCAATTGTCATTATTTCCCCGCCTATGAGATTATGAATGATGACCTGCGCGATTATCGGTTTTATGCATCAGATCTTGTGCATCCGTCGGAAGAAGCAGTAGATTATATATGGGAAAAATTCAGGGAAAATTACCTTGATGAAAAGGGGATGGCAATTTTGAAAGAAGGGGAGAAAATCTGGAAAGCCTTTAATCATCGTCCACTTCCGAATGCCACATTATCTCCTTCAGAAGCAAGCCTTGAAGCAGAGAAAAGACGTTTAACGGAGATAAGGGGAAAACTTGAGGCTTTCCGAAAAGCACATCCCGCTATGCTTGATATTTAAATAAAAAGCAGCCGATTCACATCGACTGCGTTCTTACTTTTTCAATAACTAACCTAACATCATGAAACGATTTTCTGATATTATAACAGAGGAAATCCTAAAATGGTTTGATGCATGATTAATTTTTTTCAAAAACTTATAATCAATGAGTCCAAAATTTAGGTAAACCACATGAAAATTCACTTATCTCCTCTGGTGATAAAAGGGGAAAGAGACTACATTTGTCCTCTAAAAAACTCATTTGCCGCTGAGATGTGCTTTACTCAAGATCCGGCGAAGCTTGGTGAAACCTCTTTCAAGGGCTTCTTCCTCTGCTATTTTTTCTTCCTCAGTACGATTGAGATTTCGCTGATAGTTAGCCTGCGCTTCCGTCTCAAATCTCTGAGCAACTTCTCCGGTAAGTACCGGTATAGATGCTATCGGTAATGCCATTTTTCTATTATTTTGATTTGCAAATTGTTTTAAGATACAAAGTTATGAAAAAAACATCAGATTGTCAAGAGTATATATAAATTTAACTTTTATCAAATTTAATTATTCTCCCACTCAAGTCTTGTTGATTAATAATCTATTCTTTCTTATTATATGCTCAACTTATACGCTTGATTTACTTTTTGGGATATATGAAACGAGCCAGTCCGTATATGTAGCGACGGAAGCCGGGTCGGTAGTCAAGCAATCGGTCAAACCAGCGCAGATGGGGATTGACGAGTTTCACTACATATCCCACATAGAACATTGCGAATAAAGTTCCGGCGCCGACCACTGTCCAGGGCCAGGTGCCGAAGAAGCAGAAGCCACAGATGACAGCTATGACAACCAGTGTGGTATCAACCATTATTTTTATTATTGGAAAAGGTTTTCCCGTCACTCTTGCAATGGCTACCTGAATACCTTCACCGGGCATAGTGACCGAGCCGCAGCGTATTTCAAGAGCGACAGCAATGCCGAGAATGGAGGCGCCGATAAACTGTGCCAGAATCTGATTCAGGAGGGAAGAATAGGAGAAATAGGACGTCAGCCACATATTAATGTCAAGCAGAGCGCCAAATATGAATCCGACGACGAGCTGAAACAGCTGCACCGGCTCGAACTTTTTTCTAAGCACTATAATCTGAGCGGCAACAAGAATAATATTCATGATGTTGGTGTAGCCTCCGATTGTCCATCCGGGAGCAAGTCCGGCTTCTCCGGCAAGGGTAAAAGCCATAGGGATTGAAGATATGACTCCGCTGCCAAGATTGGATCTCACGCAAAGGGCAACTCCAAGGGTCATGAAAAACATTGATAATAGCAATAAGATGTGTTGCCAGATAAAACCGATAACTTTCTCTTTGATAGATTCCTGATGTTTATTATGCATAGTGAAGTGAAATTTCATTGCAAAATTACAAAAAAATACCCATATTCAGAAAGAAAGAGCTGCTTATTCAGATCAACCCTGATAAGCAGCTCCTGGAATGGTATGAAATTTATAGTTATTTCGGTTTTGATTCGCAATAAACGCAGCGATAACCTCCGGAATTGTCATGAGCGGGGCGGAAGAGTGATTCCACACCGGTCTCCATGTTGGATATGCAACGTTTGTTACGACATATAAACTTCCCGCGCACAGCGTCGTCAGGTACAAGCTTAGTGGTTTTAGAGGGGTCTTTAGCCCATTCGAGGAGTTTGGCAATGAGAGCCATACGCACGAATTTGCCATTCTCAACCTGACGGAAATAAGCAGCCCGAGGATCGGCATCTACATCGGTGCTTATCTCATTCACTCTGGGGAGGGGGTGTAGGATTCGCATTTCGGGGCGTGCGAGTTTCAGTTTTTCAGCATCCAGGATGAAGAAATCCTTGACTCTGTCATATTCATCTTCATCAAAGAACCGCTCTTTCTGCACACGTGTCATATAAAGCACGTCAAGGTCTCCCATCACTTCCTCCATTGTGTCTACCTCACGGTATTCCACACCGTAGCGGTCGCACACCTCCTCCTTCATGTAGTCGGGCAGACGGAGCTGTTCGGGAGCAATCAGAATCACCTTTACTCCTGAATACATTGAGAGAGCCTTGATGAGAGAATGCACGGTGCGTCCGAATTTCAGGTCTCCGCAGAAGCCTATTGTGATATTATCGAAACGCCCTATTTCACGTTTGATGGTGAGAAGGTCAGTGAGGGTCTGAGTAGGATGGCTATGGCTGCCGTCGCCTGCATTGATGACCGGAATATTGGAGTTCATTGCTGAAACGGTAGCGGCACCTTCCTCAAAATGACGCATGGCTATGATGTCGGCAAAGCAGTTGATCACCTTAGTTGTGTCGGCACATGTTTCCCCTTTGCTGACAGAAGAATTCTTTGCATCTGAAAAACCGAGCACGTTGCCCCCTAATTCCATCATGGCAGCCGTGAAACTGAGGCGAGTGCGTGTGGAGGGTTCATAAAACAGGGTGGCGAGTTTCTTTCCCTTGCAGACTTCCGAATATTTCTGGCGGTTGTCAATAATGTCAAGGGCAAGATCTATAATCTCTTCCAATTCATTTTTGGAGAGGTCGGTAGGGTCGATAAGATGTTTCATGCCATCCAGGATTCATCTGAAGGATTAGCCATAAACTTCTTTAGCTTCACCTCTTCTTCAGGAGTTATGTATTTCTCTTCAACTGCCACTTCGCAGAGAGTGTCAAAATTGGAGAGGGAGTAGTTGGTGACGTTTGCAGCAGCCAGACGGTCAATACCTTTCTGCATTCCGTAGGTGAAGATGCTGACAACACCCAACACGTCGGCACCCGCCTCGCGCAAAGCTTCGACCACTTCAATGCAGCTTCCGGCAGTTGAGATCAGATCTTCAATCACTACAACTTTCTGACCCTTTTCGAGTTTTCCCTCGATGCGGTTTCCTCTTCCGTGGTCTTTGTTTCCGCTGCGCACATATCCCATAGGCATATCGAGAATCCATGCAGCAATAGCAGCGTGGGCTATGCCTGCGGTGGAAGTGCCCATGAGCACCTCAGCTTCGGGGAATTTATCTTTTACAGTCGCCGCGATAGCTTCTTCCACCACCTTACGAGCCTTCGGAGCAGTAAGGATAAGACGGTTATCGCAATATATGGGGCTCTTTATGCCGCTTGCCCAGGTGAAAGGGTTAGCGGGGCTGAGGAAAACAGCCTTGATGCCGAGTAATTCAGCAGCTACTTTTTTTGCAGTTTCCATATTAATTCGGGTTGATTGGGGTTTAGGTTGATAGGGGTTTGGGGACCTCACCTTCATTCAGCGAGAAAGTCTTTTACACAACGGCGGTAAGCAGCCACAGGGTCTTCCGCAGCCGTGATGGGACGTCCGACAACGATATAGTCGGAGCCAATTTCACGCGCTTTAGCCGGATCTGTCACACGCACCTGGTCGTCCGCTTTGGAATCAGCAAAACGTATTCCCGGAGTGATGGTCATGAATTCGTTTCCGCATGCCTCCTTCACGAGAGCAGATTCCAGCGGAGAGCAAACGACTCCGTCGAGACCTGCCTCTTTGGCATTCTGTGCATACTTGGCAATGGTGTCGTTGATGGTGGCATCAATGAGGAGCTGCTCACGCATAGCTTTTTCAGATGTAGATGTCAGCTGAGTGACTGCGATCAGAAGAGGACGGGAGCCGTCTTCACGAGTGAGTCCTTCAAGAGCGGCACGCATCATTTCGACAGTGCCGGCAGCATGCACGTTGACCATGTCAACATCCAGCCCTGAAAGCACTTTCATTGCCTTCTTGACTGTGTTTGGAATATCGTGAAGCTTGAGGTCAAGAAAAATTTTGAATCCGCGTTTCTTGAGTTCTTTGACAATTTCAGGTCCGGCAGCATAAAAAAGCTCCATGCCGATTTTAAGGAAAGGTTTTCTATCTTCATCCTTAAACTTGTCGAGAAAAGCGAGGCAATCTTCAGCAGAACCGAAGTCGCAGGCTATTATAACGTCTTTTGCGTTCATAAGTCAGGTTTTTCTTTTAGTAACGATAATTAGTCGAAATAAATTACACAATCCCTATTATTTCCTTTAAGGATTTGATGCCGAGACGCTCCATCACTTCCGGGAGATTCTCCACTATTTCCTTGCATGCGTAGGGATTAACCAGATTGGCTGCCCCGACTTCTACTGCCGAAGCGCCTGCCATCATCATTTCAATGACATCCTCAGCCGACGAGACTCCTCCGCAACCAATAACGGGCACTCCGCAGCTGTGGGCAACCTGATTGACCATTCTCACGGCAATCGGGAAAACAGCAGGTCCTGAAAAACCACCCATGCGGTTTGCTATCACCGGACGCCGGGTCTTTATGTCGATACGCATTCCGAGAAGGGTATTAATCAGACACAATCCGTCAGCTCCCGCTTCCACTGCCGCGCTGCCTATCGCAACTATATCCGTAACATTGGGAGAGAGCTTCACATATAGGGGTTTGGATGCTACTTTCTTAACTTCTCTGACAACTTCCGAAACTGATGAAGCGCACGTGCCGAATGCCATTCCGCCTCCATGGACGTTAGGGCAGCTTACGTTAAGCTCGATTATAGCCACCTGCTCCTCTTTATCTATTTTTTCACAACACTCGACATATTCGTCGATAGAGAAGCCGCTGATGTTGGCAATGATCGGCTGATGGAATGCCTCACGCATTTTGGGGAGTTCGACAGCTATGACTTCGTCAATACCCGGGTTCTGGAGACCTACTGAATTGATAAGTCCGGAAGGACATTCTGCCACTCTTGGAAGAGGGTTGCCGAAACGCGCCTCACGGGTGGTGCCTTTGAATGATATTGACCCTAACATGTCGACATCATAGAATTCTGCCATTCCATAGCCGAAGCCGAAGCATCCTGAAGCGGGCACAACAGGGTTTTTCAGAGTAACTCCGCTGAGCGATACGCTCAAATCGAAAGATGCGTTTTTCATTTCCATATCAACTCCTCCTTTCTGAAAATAGGACCATCCTTACAAATCCTGCGGGCGCCGTCGCGTGTTTCCACCGTGCAGCAGACACAAGCTCCGAACCCACAACCCATGCGACTTTCAATGCTTACTTCGCCCGGCATTTCCAGAGAGTTGCAGAGCGCTTTGAGCATAGGCATCGGTCCGCAGGAATGGAAATAATCACCTTTTATTCTTTTGGAAGTTATGACATCGGTTACGAATCCTTTAGTGCCTGCCGAACCGTCGACAGTAGCTATGTATGCCTCCACACCGATTTCCTCAAACCAGCGATCCATTCCGAAGCTGTCGGCAGCAGTGTTATAGCCCAGTATTGCAACGGGATTTTTCCCGTTTCTTACCAATGTGCGTGCAAGGTTAAGCAGTGGGGCACATCCTATGCCGCCTCCGAGAAGGATAGGGCGCCGGAACGAACCGGAAACGGTGAATCCGTTTCCGAGTCCGACAAGCATATCCACATTTTCCCCTTCCTTCATGCCGCTCATTGCCTTTGTCCCTTCTCCTACGACATCGTAGAGGAGAACAATTTCTCCGCGCTCATGCGAATAATCGCATATAGAGATTGGGCGGCGGAGATATTTCCCGGGAATTGCCACGTTTACGAACTGTCCCGGAGCGGTGATTGCGCCAGTGTCGCCCCTCAGAGTCATCACCCATGTCTTATAGGTGAGCTGGCGGTTGCTGACCACAGTATATATGTTTCTGATATTCATGATAACTGATTTTAATCTTCGGCATCAATAGTGGATACCTTCATGGTTATATCTTCAAGCACATCAAGGAGCACCTCCACAGTCTCCAGAGAGGTGAAGACGGTAATATTATTGTCGACAGCCGTCCGCCGGATATAGAAGCCGTCACGGTGAGAATGGTCGGCGGCAAGCTCCATGGTGTTGATGACGTAGTTGACGTGACCCTGACGAAGAGAAGCCGTGATGTCGTCGCTCCCCTCGCTGAGCTTATGCAGTAAGCGTGTGCGGATTCCGTTGGCACGCAGGAAATTGGCTGTGCCGCAAGTAGCTTCCACGTTGAAACCGAGCTGATAGAAGCGGCGGATGAGGGGGAGGGCACGCTGTTTATCGGAATCGCCGATGGTCACGAGGATAGTGCCGTAGTTTGCGACAGTCATACCTGACGCCTGGAGTGATTTATACAAAGCGCGCTTGAGCGATTTGTCGTAACCGATAGCCTCACCCGTGGATTTCATTTCCGGAGAGAGGTAGGAATCCATTCCGCGCAACTTGGAGAATGAGAAGGCAGGGGTCTTGACAAACCAGCGCTTTTTCTCTTCGGGATAGAGAATATCTATGCCCTGTTCTTTAAGGGAGTGTCCGAGCATCACTCTTGTGGCTATGTCGGCGAGATGCACACCGGTGGCTTTCGACAGGAAGGGCACTGTGCGCGATGAGCGGGGATTGACCTCAATCACATAGACATTATCCTTAGAGTCAACAATAAACTGGATGTTATAGAGACCCTTTATTCCTATCTCACGCCCGAGACGCACGGTGTAGTCGAGTATTTTCTGCTTCACTTCGTGGCTTACGCTGAAAGTGGGGTAGACGCTGATGGAGTCGCCGGAGTGTACACCTGTGTGCTCTACGTGCTCCATTATGCCGGGCACGAAGACATCTGTTCCGTCGCATACGGCATCGACCTCGAGTTCTTTACCCATGATATATTTATCGACAAGCACGGGATGCTCGACGTTGATTTCAACGGCAGTGTGAAGGTAATGGCGCAGCTGCTCCTCGTTGCTGACAATCTGCATTGCGCGTCCGCCAAGCACATAGCTCGGGCGCACAAGCACGGGATAGCCGATGCGTGCAGCAGCCTCGACACCCTCTTCAATGTGAGTGACTGCCACACCTTCGGGCTGCGGGATGCCGAGCTTCTCCATGATGGCTTCAAAACAGCCGCGGTCTTCCGCATTTCTTATAGCCTCGATTCCGGTGCCGATTATGGGCGCTCCGAGGGCAGCGAGAGGTTCCGCAAGATTAATGGCTGTCTGTCCGCCAAGGGAGACAATCACGCCAACCGGTTTTTCGAGGTCGAGCACATTCATGACGTCTTCCACGGTCAGAGGCTCAAAATAGAGCTTATCGCCTGTCGTATGGTCGGTCGATACAGTCTCCGGGTTATTGTTGATGATGATTGCCTCGTAGCCCGCCTTGCGTATTGACCAGATGGCATGCACTGTGGAATAATCAAATTCCACGCCCTGACCGATTCGGATCGGACCGGAACCGAGCACGACAATCTTTTTCCTCTCAGACGGCACTGATTCGTTCTCGCTGTCGTAGGTGGAATAGAAATAGTTGGTCTTGGCATGAAATTCCGCACCGCAGGAATCAATCATCTTATAGACAGGGCGGATGCCTGCTTCCTTACGCAGCTGATATATTTCCGCTTCAGTCTTGCCCCAGACCTGACCAATGAATTTATCGCTGAACCCAATTTCCTTTGCCTCTTTGAGCACTTCTATGTCGACAGGGTTCGCACGCAATACATTTTCGAAATCAACAATGTTTTTGATTTTATCAAGGAAGAACATGTCGATTTTGGTGCGGTTATAGATAATTCCGGCGTCAACATCGCGGCGCATGAGTTCGGCAAGGGCATAGATGCGGTCGTCTGTGGCGTGACGGATGTAGTCAAGCATCTCATTGGTGGGCATCTCGTCAAATTTCTTGTTATGGAGATGGCATACACCCGTCTCAAGCGAACGGACAGCTTTCAGAAGGGATTCCTCCATTGTGCGTCCGATACTCATCACCTCGCCCGTGGCTTTCATCTGAGTGCCGAGTTCATTGGAGGCGTCAGCGAATTTATCGAAGGGGAAGCGTGCAATCTTGGTCACGACGTAATCAAGCGTCGGCTCGAAGCTTGCCGGAATATGCCCGAGGTCAATTTCATCAAGGTGGAGCCCGACTGCAATTTTCGCGCTGACACGAGCAATGGGATAGCCCGATGCTTTGGAGGCAAGCGCTGAAGAACGCGACACACGAGGATTGACCTCGATAAGATAATAATCGAAAGATAGGGGATCAAGAGCGAACTGAACATTGCAGCCTCCTTCAATCTTCAGGGCGCGTATAAGCTTGAGGGCACTGTCGCGCAGGAGCTGATATTCCTTATTGGAAAGTGTCTGAGCGGGCGCCACAACGATTGAATCTCCCGTATGCACGCCGACGGGGTCAAGGTTTTCCATCGAGCAGATGGCTATTACCGTGTCGTTGGCATCGCGCATCACCTCAAACTCAATTTCCTTAAAACCCTTTATACTCTTCTCTACGAGGACCTGATGCACGGGGGAGAGGTCGAGGGCAGTTCGCATCAGTTCGCGCAGTTCCTTCTCATTGTCGGCAAAGCCGCCGCCGGTGCCTCCGAGGGTGAATGCAGGACGCAGAATCACCGGGTAGCCTATCTTTTCAGCAATCTCCGCAGCATGGTCGATGCTTGAGGCAACGTCGCTGGGGAGCACCGGTTCGCCGATGCTTTCGCAAAGTTCTTTAAAAAGTTCGCGGTCTTCGGCACGCTCGATGCTGTCGAAAGATGTGCCGAGAATCTCCACTCCGCATTCTTCAAGCACACCCTTCTTTGCAAGCTGCACGGCAAGGTTAAGACCGGTCTGACCTCCGAGACCCGGCACGATGGCATCGGGACGTTCGTAGCGCACGATCTTAGCCACATATTCGAGAGTAAGGGGTTCCATATACACTTTGTGGGCAATCTCGGGGTCAGTCATGATGGTAGCCGGGTTGGAGTTGACAAGCACCACCTCATACCCCTCTTCCTTGAGGGCAGCGCAAGCCTGAGTGCCGGCATAATCGAATTCCGCAGCCTGACCTACGACAATCGGTCCGCTGCCAATCACCATTACTTTCTTTATATCTTTACGTTTCGGCATAGCCTATGAAATTGAAAAATTAAAGATGAAATTTAAAACAGGGAATTATTTCACGAGATCAATGAAATTCTCAAACAGATGAATTGAATCCTGCGGACCGGGAGCGCTCTCGGGATGGAATTGCACCGACATCACCTTGTCAGCCACACAGCGGCAACCTTCGACAGTGTTGTCAAGGAGATTAATATGGGTGATTTCCAGACGAGTGTCTTTTACGGAATCCTTATCGACTGCATAGCCATGATTCTGTGCGGTGATAAGCACTTTCCCGTTGGTGAGGTCTTTTACGGGATGGTTGCCTCCGCGATGCCCCGGGTTTATAGGGTTGATCTTCGCGCCGTAGGCAAGGGCAATGAGCTGATGACCGAGGCAGATGCCGAACATGGGGACCTTGCCACGAAGCTGCCGGATAGTCTCCACCACTTCAGGCACATCTTCGGGAGAACCCGGACCGTTTGAGATGAGCACTCCGTCTGGATTAAAAGCAAGAATCTGTTCGGCAGAGGTGTTCCAAGGCACGACTGTCACGTTGCAGTTGTGAGCGTTCAGACTTCTCACCATGTTGTATTTCATTCCGCAGTCAATCGCCACGATATCATATTTGTAGCCTGTCGTGCGTGCAAACCAGCGCTTCTTGCAGCTGACACGGCTGACAAGATTGCGCGGACGCTCCTTTGCTTTGATTTTGCTGACAGCCTCTTCGGTAGGAGTGGAGATGTCGGTGATTATGGCTCTGATGCCCTGTGCATCCCGCAGAATGCGGGTAAGTTTTCTTGTGTCGATTCCGCTGATAGCCGGTATATTGTTTTCCTCAAGGGTTTCCGAGAGGGTTTTGGTGTAGCGGAAGTTGGAGGGAGAATCATTATTTTCCTTCACAATCATGCCTCCGATAGATGGAAACTTGGTTTCGTAGTCTTCATCGGTGATTCCATAGTTTCCTATCAGGGGATACGTCATCACAATAATCTGGTCGGCGTATGAGGGGTCTGATAAGATTTCCTGATAGCCCACCATAGAAGTGTTGAAGACGAGTTCACCCACTCTTTCGGTGTCGGATGCGAATCCGTAGCCGGGGAATTCGCTGCCGTCCTCAAGGACAAGTTTTTTTGTGTAGGGTTTCATTTTCAAAGTGTATATTGATTTGTTTCTTTTTTCTGCCGCTTAATCCATTCAGACTTTCTGACACTACCTCGAGGGATACTTACCTGAGCGCAGGATACAAAAAAGGGCAACCCTCAGACGAGTTGCCCTGAAATATCAAAAAAAGGAAGTTGCCGGACGGCAAAAGCTTCCGTTAAAAGACTGCGCGTTAAGCAGAACCAACAAGTATCGACCTGTGATTGATGTCGTCATGTCATTCATTTTGCGTGCAAAGTTAATGAAAAAACACGACATGCCAAAATCTAATACAAATTTTTTAGGCATTAGGCTGTAGGTGTTAGGCATTAGGCATTAGGCATTAGGCATTAGGCTCGAGCCTAAATCCTTGAGCCTAAAGCCTTGAGCCTAAAGCCTAAAGCCTTGAGCCTAAAGCCTATTAAAGACCCATTCCCCGGCGCACATTGTGGCAGCGACGTGTCCGGAAAGTTCGAGTCCGGCATAGGGTGTGGCTTTCCCCATTGAGCGGAAGGTCAGGGGGTCGACGATTGATGTGCCGGCGCCGGAAAGCAGTGTGAGGTCGGCAGGCACTCCGGGTTTTATACCGCCGGCGGCAGGGAGACCGAGGATGGCACGTGCGTTGGTCGACATCAGATGGGCAAGACGCTCCATGGAAATAAGACCCGGTTTCACCATTGTCGTGTAGACTGCGGCGAAAGAGGTTTCAAGACCGACCACTCCCATCGCGCTTTTCTCAAGCCCCTTAGCTTTCTCTGTTTCGGAATGAGGAGCATGGTCGGTAGAAATGACGTCGATAGTTCCGTCGGCTACTCCCTCACGCAGGGCATCGCGGTCAGCACGGCTTCTGATAGGAGGATTCATCTTGAAGCGACCATCTTCCTTCAGATCTTCATCGCAGAAAGTCAGATAATGCGGACCCGTCTCGCAGGTGACTCTGACTCCGCGTGCTTTCGCATCGCGAATCAATGCTACGCTCTCTTTGGTGGATATGTGGCAGACGTGGAGACGGCAGCCCGTTTCTTCAGCCAATTTTATATCGCGTTCCACTTCCTTCCATTCCGATTCCGAACATATTCCGCGGTGGTTGTTTTTCTGAGCGTATGTTCCGTCGTGGATATACCCTTTGTTGAGGAGAGCCTCCACTTCACAGTGGGCAGCAAGAATCTTTCCGGTTTTTGCGATTTCAGTCATTGCGCGACGCATGACTTCATCATCCTGCACGCCGGTGCCGTCGTCGGAGAAACCGCAGACATCAGCAGCGACAGCCTCATAGTCGACAAGTTCCTTGCCCATACGCAGGCGTGTGATTGTAGCGTAAGGAAGCACTTCGACAACTGCATCACGACGTATTATTTCCAGTTGCTTCAGGAGGTTCTCGGGAGAGTCGGGGGCTGGATTCAGGTTGGGCATGGTGCAGACAGTTGTGAATCCTCCGGCAGCGGCAGCTTCGGAGCCTGTCTTGATAGTTTCCTTATATGAATAGCCGGGTTCGCGGAAATGGACGTGCATGTCTACGAGTCCGGGCAGGATATACATGCCCTTGGCATTGATGATTTCGGCAGACGGAGGGAGATGACGGGAGGAATTTAGAGGGGAGGAGGCAACGGGGTCAAGAGCGGTAACGACACCGTTTCTTATCTCCACGTCGGCATTGATGAAGCGTCCTTCGGTCCAGACGTTGGCATTTTTTATAAGTATAGAAGGCATAGATGAATTGAAAATTGAAAAATGAGATTTGAAAATTATAATAGCTTTTGCGGAGAAGCCTTAAGCCTCGCTCCTCAATTGCAAAAGTAATAAAAAAACGTCAAATCTCTTTCCTCGGCAGGGGTAAAAACAAAAAATAAAATTTAGTAATTTGTGTACCAAATTGGCTACCATTTGTTATATTTGCAAAAATAACTAAATTTTAATTATATGGAAATAATAAGTGCAAGAGATTTTAGAGCTAATCAGACAAAAATACTGACAAAGGCTCTTGAGGGAGAATCTGTGTTGATTTCCTCCCGTCTGGGTATATTTAAGATAACTCCGGTTTCAAAAGAAGACTCGTTGACAACCAGAATTTGTAAGGGTCTTGAGCAGGTAAAGATGATTGAAGAGGGGAAACTTCCCCGTAGGACTATTCAAGATATGTTTGATGAATTATGATATAATACCTACTCCTGATTTTGAAAAAGCGTTTAAGGCTTTATCAAAAAGGCACAGATCATTAAAACAGGATCTCATTGACTTTTCACAATCATTACAGGAAAATCCCTTTCAAGGAGATGAACTCACTCCTGGAATCCGTAAAATAAGGATGTCGATTAAGTCAAAGGGAAGAGGAAAATCAGGAGGTGCAAGAGTGATTACATATACTTTAGTTGTAAATGAAAAGTTGTAAATGAAAGTATGGGGAGAATTTACCTTATAGACATATATGACAAAGCAGATTTTTCTACTGTTGATGTAGCACTGATTCAAAAAATTGTAAAAGACTTAGGGTTATGAGTATAAGCATCCCTTAGAGATATGTTTTTTGAGATTTGTTAGAAATTAAAGTAATTGAACAGAAATATAGATATAGAGCTCTGACAGTCTGATTATTATAAAAATCTTTCTTTGGAAAGAAAAAAATCAGTAAAAATCTTTCTTTAGAAAGAAAGATTTTTATATCATTGCGAAAATTAGTAAGTTATGGAACGTGTTTACTAAATATCGCAGCGTCTTGGCAGATAACCTTGAATATGGTGTCGGCAATAAGATCCCTTTATGGTTGTTAGGATTTATGTATTAGTTGAATTTTTTACTTTCGCAATTATAGCAAAGCGGATGGGAGGGATTTGAGTTACTTACAATCGCAAAAGTTGATTTTTTCTTTCCTAAAGATGTAGTTATGGTCCACTTGTGGACCAAGATTTTCTTTCCTTATATCATCTTACCGGCTATATTCCAGAGGTTTACGGAGTTGGTTCGGAGTTTGGTCCGGTTCACTTTGCAAGAGAGATACCCCCTGGTTCAACGTTCGGATTTTGAGAGAGAGGAGGGGTATAGGTTTTAGTATGAGGGGCAGATTAAGCATCAAAGGTAGGCAATAAAAGGGAAGAGACAATTTTATTTTGCAACGGATACAAGTTTTGCATTTAAAAAATGGTGTTTTATAGTTTTTGAGTAAAATTGTTTTTAATTTTCAAGGTATTTGGGGTTAAAATGGTGGAAAGTTATTAACTTTGCGGAAAGACTCACGCTGAAGGGGAATTAGCATACTATGCGATTGATAGAATTAAACATACAGCGTATTTTTGACTTATGTCGGAAACATAAGGTCAGATCGCTTGCTGTCTTTGGATCTATTCTTACAGAAAGATTCAATGAAGGAAGTGATGTTGATTTGCTTGTAGATTTTGAGCCTCAGGATCCGGATAAATTTGATTATGTTGCAAATTATTTTTCCCTTCGCTACGCATTAGAAAAGCTGTTTAATCGTAAGGTGGATCTTATTGAAGATGGAAAGCGATTGAATCCAATCTTTAAAAAAATGATAGACAAGAGAAAAAAAGTGATTTATGGATGATTATATTTTAGTTTATCTTAATGATGTGCTTGATGCCATTAGGGCAGTTGAAAGTTTTTTTGAAGATTATCCCAAAAGATTTGATGTGTTTGAGAAGGATATTCTCCGAATTAGTGCTGTTGAAAGAAAAACAGAAATTATGGGAGAGGCTATAAATAGGATATTGAAGATTAAAACCGATTTCCCGTTGCCGCATGCCAAGGAAATAATAAATACCAGAAATAGAATCATACATGGCTATGATTCTGTTCGTCCGGAGTTCCTGTGGGGATTAGTGATACGTCATATTCCGGAATTGAAGAAAGATATTTTAATTCTTATTGAGGAATATGAGGAAAGATGTAAAGAACAAGGTCTGATATAGAACTTTTTTCCCTGGGTATTTTGGGGGTAAAATGAGGGAAAGTTATTAACTTTGCGGAAAGACTCACGCCGGCTCCATTTATGTGGTAGGAGGAATAACTCAAATGACATCTTATTTTGACTCGTTTTAATAAAATATTGACTGCAATAAGGGATTTAGCAAAAGAACTTTTTGTTGATTCCAAGGTTTCTGTATATCTATATGGTTCACGAGCAAGAGGGGAGGCTGTGAATTCGTCTGATTGGGATCTTTTGATTGTTGCGGAAGATGGTGTGGATATTGAAAATGCGTTTGAGAAATATGCGTACCCTTTCACTGAAATAGGATGGAAACTTGGAGAACAAATCACTCCGGTGCTGTATACAAAAAGCGAATGGGCTGCTGAGGAACATACCGCATTCTATATGAATGTACAAAACGATGCTATTTTATTATGACTCTTGACCGTGATAATAAATTACTCGCTGTAAGAATCTTTCAGAGCAGATGATAATTAAAACTTGCTATTATTTTTTTGTTTTTTGGGGTAAAATGGGGGAAAGTTATTAACTTTGTGGAAAGACTCACGCCGACGGAGAGTTATAATAAATTTAGTCATTTTATGTTTTAGAATGGTAATACTACCTTCGAAGAAATTATTTGAGGTTTGGGAACACCTTTAAAAGGATAAAAAAATGATATATATTTGGTTAGACGAAAGTGATAAGAAAGGAGCCTACTTTTCAAATTTTTATGGTGGGATTCTTATAAATAGTATCTACTATGAGGAGATAATTTCTAATCTGACTCAGCTTTGTGAGGAAATAGGTATTAAGGAGGAGATTAAATGGCAAAAGGTTAATGGTTACACTTATGAAAAATATATTAGAATCGTTGACTTTATTTTTGACATTCTAAAAAAAGGATATGCCAAGATAAGGATCTTCTTTCATAACAATCAATTTAAGGCTGTTTATCTTACAGAAGGACACAAAGAAAATGAGTTCACAATTCTTTATTATGAATTCATAAAACATGGATTTGGTCTAAAATATTGTGATTGGCCGGAGAATGAAAGGAGAGTAAGGTTATATATTGACGATATTCCTGCAAGAGGTTCTCAGGTAGAACAATTCAAGAAATACATACTTAATCTTAATAACGATGTAAATTTTAAAGCTAATAAGATACGAATTGAAGAGAATGATATTATTGAAGTGGATTCATCCAAGCATCTTCCTTTACAATTGTTGGATCTTATTTTAGGTGCAATGTGTTTCCGACTCAATAATAAACATAAAATCAAGCAACCGGATACCGGAAAAAGAGGGAAACGCACTGTTTTAAAAGAAAAACTTTATAAATACATTCTCTCAAAAATATATGAATTGAAACCTAATTTCAATATAGGCGTAAGTACGGGGATTCAGTCATATAAAGATAAATGGACATATCCTTACCGGCATTGGTCATTTAAACCAAGTAATTATTGTCGCGATTATTCACAGGCAAAGCCATAAAAAAACGCTCAATTAACCTACATCTAATCAACTACGGTCAAACGTAGCCTTTCGGTTAATGAAGCGCTTTTCAAATGCAAAATTGAGATTTTTTTTTTAATTAGACAAATTTTTCATCAAAAATTGTCTAATTTTCATTGAAATTTTTATAAAAGGTCAAAAAATTAGTAATTTTTATTTGGTTTCCGGTAAGAACACGTCTATAATTGAGAAAAGGAAGAAATTAAGGAGATATTTTCCGAGGTATTTTGGGGGTAAAATGGGGGAAAGTTATTAACTTTGCGGAAAGACTCACGCCGACGGGTTTCGAGAGAGGAAACGTGGTGGGAGTTTAATTAATGTAAAAGGCGTTTACTCGCGCTTTATTCTTGTTCAATAGAAAACCTGCCAGTTTTTGAATTTACAACCAGGAATAATGCTAAAGTAGATGCTCACGGGTATGTATTTACCTATCCGGCTCATTCTGTGCCTTCATTGGCATGGAGTGGGTTTGGGATAGTTATATACCGGCGTGAGGTCTCGAAAAGCTAATCTGGTTGTAAGGGTTTCCCTGGCAGGTACCACTATTGAACAGATATGCGAAGTACAGACTCTCACGTCTTTTTTATAAACCTGCCAGACTGATTGCGAGGAGAGTCCGCGATTCTTTTGAATCTCCATGAAAGCGACTGACCGACACAAACTGATTGAGCGTATAAAGACTATTAAGGGACTTACAGATGATGAACGTTCTGCTCTTCTCGGACTATTGCGCGAACATAAAACTTACGGACTTGTATGGGAGGATAAACCGGAAGCCGTGGAGGAACGTCTACGCGAAGAGCTTCCTATACTTGTAGAGGATAAAGACCGTGCATTGACTGAGGCGGGTCCTGATGCGCCTAACCATATTCTAATCGAGGGGGACAACCTCGAAGCCCTTGCCACCCTCGCGTACACCCACGCAGGGAAAATCGACGTAATCTATATAGATCCTCCTTATAATACTGGCAACAAAGACTTCGTCTATAACGACTCTTACGTTGATAACGAGGATAGCTACCGTCATTCAAAATGGCTGTCGTTTATGTCTAAACGTCTCCGCATTGCAAAAAAACTACTTAGTGAAAATGGCGTTATATTCATCTCCATAGATGATAACGAACAAGCCAATTTGAAACTTCTTTGCGATGATCCTGATTACGGATTTGGTGGGAATAAGTTTGTAGGTCAATTGGTCTGGTTTAAGAAAAGAAAAGGATCTTTTCTTTCTAATAAAGTCGTATCTCTAACAGAATATATCCTGATTTATACCCGCAATCCAAACATTCAGTTATTTGGTGGGTTACCCAGGAATAGTGAATCGCAACCTATTATTAAAAGAACCAATACTGCTAAAGTTCTTACTTTCCCTCCAAATATAATTAAGACAAAACTCCCTGATGGAGTATATAAAAAAGGTGTTTATGGTGTAGGTACGAGTGCGAGCGAACTTATAGAAGATGTAATTGCTAAAGGAGGAACATTTATTACTCCAGTAAAAATAAAAGCACCTTTTGTATGGGGTCAAGAATTTCTTGAACAAGAACTAAAAAATGGCACTGAGGTCATTGTTAACACTAAAAATTTCCAAGTTCGTGTCATACGGCATAATAATGAATCCATTAAAGCAATGCCCTCATTTATAGACGGACGAGAAGAAGGTGCTACAAATGAAGATGCCTATGAACTTCTAAAAGAAGTTTTTGCAACAGATAGACCATTCCAATATTCTAAACCAGTAAATTTGGTTAAAAAATTGATATTAGCAAATAGCTATTTCAATAAAGCGGTTACCGTTATTGACTTCTTCGCAGGTTCAGGCACTACGCTTCACGCTGTCATGCAACTTAATGCCGAAGATGGAGGTAATCGTACATGTATTCTCTGCACCAACAATGAAAATGGTATCTGCGAGAATGTTACTTACGAGCGAAACAAGCGTGTTATCGAGGGCTATACGAAACCGAATGGCGAGTACGTAGAGGGACTTCACAACAATAATCTCCGCTACTATCGCACTGACTTTGTAGGACGCAGTCGCTCCACCAAAAATATGCGTTGCTTAGTTCAACTCTCTACCGATATGCTCTGCATCAAGGAAAACCTTTATGCAGAGAAGAAGACTTTTGCCGGTCTGCCGACCTTCAAAAACATATATCGTTACTTCGAGCATGGCAATAAGAAAATGCTCATTATATATGACGAACGATATGTAGATGAAATCGTCAAGATGATAGAAAAGGTGGAAACCGACTCGAAGATTAAGGTCTATGTATTCTCTCCGAGTGAGGACCCGTGGGAGGCAAGTTTCGAGCCGGTCAACGACAAAGTTGAACTTTGCGCCTTACCGCAGGCTATTTACAACACTTACAAGCGCATCCTTCCGAAACCGAAGCGTAAACCGCTCGAATCAGAGGAAGAAGATGCACTCGCTATAGAAAATGATGATGAAATTGGTGGACTATTTTCAGAGGAAGGAGGCGACGAATGAAAACACTGATATATCAACAGGACGCAATCAGCGAACTCACCGACAAGACCATTAAGTTGCTTAACCTCGGAGGCTCCAGACGTAAGATTGTTTTCGAGGCTCCAACAGGTGCCGGAAAAACCGTAATGGCCTGTCAGACGCTTGCCAATATAGTTGACGAACTACGCACACGCGGCGACAGCCGTTTCAAGGAGTGCGCCTTCATATGGTTTGCTCCCCGTAAACTGCATCTCCAAAGTTACATGAGCCTCAAAGGGGCTTTCGGAGAAACCAGAAAACTTACCCCGGTGATGTTTGACGAACTTGACCAAAGCGAGGGTATTCAACCGGGCGAGATACTGTTTGTAAATTGGGAGAGCGTCAATAAGGAGAAAAATATAATGGTGCGAGATAGTGAGAGCAGTGCATCGTTATATGAGATAACCCGACGCACACAAGAAGAACTGGGCTTACCCATTGTCGCAGTGATCGACGAGGAACACATGTTCTGGTCAAACACTGCCGACAAGACAAAGGCGGTGCTTGAGCGAATCAATCCCACAGTTGAACTGCGCATCTCGGCTACTCCAAAAACCGCCTTCCCGGACGAGCGAACAAAAGTGTATCGTCAGGATGTGATAGCAGCCGAGATGATCAAGAAAGAGGTGGTGCTTAACCCTGAAATAGAGGTTAGAAGCACCGAAAATGAAACTGCACTCAACGAGCGCCTTATAAAAATAGCACTCGAAAAGCGCAACCAAATAGCCGAGGCTTATAAAGCCGAGGGTGTTTACATCAATCCTCTGCTTCTGATTCAACTTCCCAACGACAAGAAAGAGTCAATGACTACGGAAGATGAAAAGGTAGCCGAGCAGGTCAAGACTTACCTTAAATATATGTGCGATATTACCGAAGAAAACGGTAAACTCGCCGTTTGGCTCTCTAACGAGAAATCAAACCTTGCCGGGATTGAAAATCCCAACAATCTCGCACAGGTTCTTTTGTTCAAAGAGGCTATCGCTCTCGGCTGGGATTGTCCGCGAGCAGCAGTTCTGCTTATCTTCCGTAAACTCCAAAGCGATCAGTTCACTATTCAGACCGTAGGGCGAATACTCCGTATGCCGGAACAAAGGCATTATCCTAACGAATTGCTTAACGTCGGCTACGTCTATACCGACATCGCCAAAGAGAAGATAGATATAGTAACGGCTGATGCTGGTTACATCTTGAATGATACGCTCACCGCGCATCGCCGCGCCAATCTTTGTAATGTGTCGCTGAAATCAGTATATTCCGAGCGACCTAACATTGAGCGTAATTATCTCGGTCCCGACTTCCGTAGGGTACTTTACGACACAGCGACCGACTTTTGGAAGCTCGAACAGGGCGCCGGGTTGTTCTCTATTGCTGAACTTGCCGCTATGCATGGCGATGAAGATGAATACCAACCGCTCCCCGAAACTGACGATTTAACCATAAATGAAAATCGTCGGCGTGTTCAGAACTCAATCCGTCTCAATGTAAAGACGATTAACATTGAAATTCCTAAGGACGTTCACTTCCAAAACGAAGTGCAGACCTTGACGGTGGAACGCGCGAAATTCGCCCGCACCTCCGGCGAGATTGATGGTGTTTTTCTTGCTTATATCGACGGCAAGGGAGGTCAGTTTGAACGCAAAGGTCGCACCGATAAGATTGCAAGTTTCCTCACGGAGTTAATCGCTGACTTTTTCGGTATCTACGAAACCGATGCAAAGAAAGTGGTGCTCTATCACGAGAACCGCCCTAAATTTGACCGTCTGCTTGAAACGGCACTTGAAAAATATGCGCGTAAGCGTCAGGTAGCAGCCGCTAAAGCAGCCGCAACACGTGTATATAAAGAGCACAAATGGGAAGTGCCGGAACAGCGCGTATATGATGCCGAAACCAACCAAGTTGCCCCGGCAGAAAATCATGCACTCTTGCCGTTTATCCAACTTAACTCCGCTTCCAATCCCGAAAAGGAATTTGTCGAATTCCTTGAAGCAAATTCACAATATATTGACTGGTGGTATAAGAATGGAGATAGCGGCAAAGCCAACTACGCCATTGAATACCATAAGGGGGAAGGAGGCGAAAAGGCTCTTTTTTATGTTGACTTCGTTATCCGCATGAAGAACGGACACATATATCTTTTCGATACCAAAAGTGCAGGAAGTGATATATTTGCAACTGATAAACATAATGCTCTCCTTGAATATATCAAAATTAACTCAACAACTGAGCAGCCGCTTTTTGGTGGTGTGATTTTGCAGAAAGGTTCTAATTGGCTATATAGCCCTCTTCCTATTCTGAACACAACAGATACCCTTAATTGGAACAGTTTTTATCCTCAACAAGCATAAATTATGGAACAATTTTTTATTATTTTTTATCTCCACAAAGATGGGAGTAAAGAATTCACAGTAAAAAAAGTGGAGAACTCGAATGATAAGATGCCTGAGTTTTCACATAAGATAACAGAATATAAAATATCCGAACCCTGTAACGGCGATCCGTCTATTTCTCAGATGATGGACTATAAATCTTTTAACAATTATACTTCCATCAAAGATCAATTGGAGCGTTGGTCTCAATATGGCAAATACATGTATCTTATACACATCTCCGAGCCA
>JAIDPA010000015.1 GCA_029062985.1 Muribaculaceae bacterium | reverse complement strand
GAAATAAAAGAGAGATAAAACAAATATATAAATTGGCACGATATTTGTTTGTTGCTATCCTCAGAACATAAAAATTTTAATTAATTATGAATATCAGACCATTATCAGACCGTGTCCTCATCGAACCGGCTCCAGCTGAAGAAGTTACAATGAGTGGGATTATTATTCCGGATTCTGCAAAAGAAAAACCACTGAGAGGGAAAGTGCTCGCTGTTGGTAACGGAAGTAAGGATGAGCCAATGGTTCTAAAAGAGGGCGATAAGGTTCTATATGGCAAATATGCCGGTTCAGAGATAGAACTTGAAGGTGTGAAATATATCATGATGAGGCAGAGTGATGTCCTCGCAATTATTGATTAAATATTTTAGGTCCTCACTAATCAATAGGACAATAAATGTAATACTTACCCAAAATGGCAAAAGAAATTAAATTCAATATTAAAGCTCGTGAAGAGCTGAAGAATGGCGTTGATGCTTTGGCAGACGCAGTGAAGGTTACTCTTGGTCCGAAAGGAAGAAATGTAATCATCGAAAAAAAATTTGGTGCGCCCCACATTACTAAAGATGGCGTTACAGTAGCTCGTGAAATAGAATTGGAAGAACCCTTCCAGAATATGGGCGCTCAGCTTGTTAAAGAGGTCGCTTCTAAGACCGGTGATCAGGCTGGCGATGGCACTACTACGGCGACTGTCCTCGCTCAGGCAATCGTCAATGTCGGTCTAAAAAATGTAGCAGCCGGTGCTAATCCGATGGATCTTAAAAGAGGTATTGACAAGGCGGTCTCCTGTGTTGTAGAGGGAATCAAAGCCCAGAGCCAGGAAGTCGATGACGATATCGATAAGATAGAAAATGTTGCTCGTGTTTCAGCTAATAACGACGAAGAAATTGGTCGTCTGATTGCCGAAGCAATGAAAAAGGTGAAAAAGGAAGGCGTAATTACAGTCGAGGAAGCTAAGGGAACTGAAACCACAGTGGATGTTGTCGAAGGTATGCAATTTGACCGCGGATATATTTCTCCTTATTTCGTAACTAATACAGAAAAGATGGAGTGTGAGATGGATGCTCCCTACATCCTTCTTTATGACAAGAAAATTTCTAACCTTAAGGACTTGCTTCCGATTCTTGAAGCAGTAGCTCAAAGCGGACGTCCTCTGCTCATTATTGCAGAAGATGTTGACAATGAAGCTCTTGCTACTCTTGTGGTGAATCGTCTTCGTGGCTCTCTCAAGATATGTGCAGTGAAAGCACCGGGCTTTGGCGATCGTCGTAAGGAAATGCTTGAAGATATAGCAATCCTGACCGGAGGAACTGTAATCAGTGAAGTTAAGGGTATGCAGCTTGTTCAGGCTAATATCCAGGATTTAGGTACAGCAGAAAAAATCACTGTCAATAAGGATAATACCACTATCGTCAATGGTGCTGGTTCAAAGGAAGCGATCGCTGACAGAATAAATCAGATTAAGGCTCAGATCGAGACTACAACATCTAATTATGATAAAGAAAAGCTTCAGGAACGTTTGGCTAAACTTGCCGGCGGCGTAGCTGTTCTTTACATTGGTGCTCCTTCCGAGGTTGAAATGAAAGAAAAGAAGGATCGTGTTGACGATGCCCTTTCAGCTACTCGAGCTGCTATTGCTGAAGGTATTGTTCCAGGTGGCGGCACAGCTTATATACGCTGTCTCCCTGCACTTAATGAACTGAAAGGTGCAAATGATGATGAGGAAACCGGTATTTCAATCATTCGTCGTGCTATTGAAGAACCACTTCGTCAGATCGTAGCTAATGCCGGTGTTGAAGGTGCTGTAATTGTCCAGAAAGTTAAGGAAGGTACAGGCGATTTCGGTTATAATGCTCGTACTGATACATTTGAAAACTTCTTCCAGACCGGTGTAATTGATCCGGCAAAAGTTACAAGAGTGGCTTTGGAGAATGCAGCCAGCATTGCTGGAATGTTCCTGACTACTGAATGTGTTATAGCTGATAAGAAGGAAGACACACCTGTCGCACCAATGGCTGCTCCGGGTATGGGTGGCATGGGCGGCATGATGTAATATCTTCCCTATCGCTTCCGAAATAATTTATCTAAAAAGGGTATGCGGAAAATCGCATACCCTTTTTTGTGATAAGATTAGAGAGTTCAGATTACTATTATTTTCAAGTAACCCCAACTTAGTTTTGAATTCTTCAAATTTCTTATTAACTTTGAAGAAATTATCCTGTCTGATTTTTTGAAAGGAATTGGTGACTCATTTGTCGTTATCTTTTCTAAAATTGACTGAATTGAATTTATGAATGAGTTAAGACCGGAATAACAGCTATTAATATTATGATCTCTATTAATAATCTTTCGATTGATTTTTCAGCGAAACCTCTTTTTTCGGATGTTTCTTTCGTTATTAATCCATCCGATAAAATTGCTCTCGTAGGCAAAAACGGTGCCGGAAAATCTACGATGTTAAAAATTATTTCGGGGCTGCAATCACCCTCTTCCGGCTCTGTGAATATTCCATCGAATATATCTTTGGGTTATCTTCCACAGCAAATGAAGTTGGCTGATGAAACGACTCTTTTTGAAGAAACAAAAAAAGCATTTAGTAAACGTTTTAAGTTAGAGGATGAAGTTGAAGAGCTCAATAAGAAGTTGCTTAC
>JAIDPA010000149.1 GCA_029062985.1 Muribaculaceae bacterium | reverse complement strand
GTCAAATCCTCTTCCGTATTCTTTATCTGACTTTTTATTGTTTCCAATTTTGCAGAGCGGCTGGCTTCAGAAGCTTGAATGGTCTTTAATTCTTCCGATAATTCTATATAGTGTTGCTGACTCTTCTCTTCTTTTTCAATTCTCTGTTTTATATCATTCAGTTCTTTTTCCAGAAGCGGCTGCAGGTTGTCCGGTTCTTTTATACTCAGACCGGATTTTTGAATAAGGGATGAATAATTGCTTGAAAATATAATCTTTTCATTCTTAGTCTCCTCAATCCTTTTGAGAATTTTATTAATGGATTTTTTCAATTCATCAATAATTTTATTTTCCGCAATAATTTCAGCCTCCACTCTATTATATTGTTCTTCTGCTTGGGTTTTCGCTTCGAGAGTTGATCTTGAAATTTCATCAAAGATATTATCTTTCAAATGTTTCATTACCTTTTGACCGCAAACCGGACACAAATCCCCTACACGCACCAAAGCCCTCAACCCTTTTGCTGCTTCTGACGAATAGGCAAGGAGCTGATCATATTCCTTATAAGCTGCATTTCTGATTACTTCTGCTTTTTCCTTATCGCTTCTTTTTAGTTTTAAGGTTTCCTCATGTTTCTTTAAATCATTATCATATTCCTCTGCCTCATGGATTGCCTCTTCTAACTTATTATTGAGATTTATAAGCTTTTCATTGACAGCTGATAATTCTACAATGATATTTCTGTTAATATTTAATTCCGAGATCCTTTTATTGACCTCTTTAATATCAATCTTATCAATCTCATCGTTTTTCTGCAATAATTTTTTTTGAATATCTTTTATTTCTTCATTCCTTGTTTTCTCCTCTTTAAGAAGAGAATTATGCCGCTCCTCTAAAGAAGGAAATTTCTTTTTATGAGAAAATATTGTATTTTCTAATTTTGTCTTCTCCTTGAGCAATATGCGGGCATTTTCTGTAAATCGATATTCCTTTATCAAATTGCAATCAGCCTGAAATTCTTCTGAATTGATAGCTGCTGTCAGTTTTGTTACATTCTCTGAAGTCTGTTTTTCTCTTTTTTTCAAAGAATCAAACTGATGGCTCCAATTTATCTTTTCATTAATGGAACGTGAAAGATTATTGTTCTCTATCCTTGTGTTCTGCAAAGTTTCTAATTCACTCTTTAACTCCTTCAGTTCTTCTTCTCCAAGGATAGCAATATTTTTCATTTCATTGTATGCACGTTCCCATTTTGACTTGATTTCATTATATTTTGATGAAAGCCGACTTCCAAGTTCAGAGTAAATCTCAGTTCCCGTAAGTTTTTCAAGAATCTGGGATTTTTCTCCCTTATTGCTCTTAAGAAATTTAGTGAATTCTCCTTGTGCCAGCACAACAGTTCTGCAGAATTGGTCATATTCCAATCCGGTGATTTCAACAATTTTTTCCTCAATTTCTCTTTTGTGTGTTTCTTGATAAGAATCATCAAGCACACTTCTCAAAGACCGTGAAGGTTTCTGAAGTTTCTTATGGGGTTTCTTATGATCTCGTTGTACAGACCAAACAGCTTCATATAACTTACCATCATTACCCTCGAAAGTCAGTTTTACGAATCCTTCTCCGGTTCCCCGCCTGAGCAATTGAGAATTATCATTTGAATATAATTTATTTCTTCCATCTCCAAAAATTGAAATTTCTTCGCGGGAGGAAGAATTCATTCTCGGTGTGTCAGAATACAGCGCGAGGCAAATCGCATCCAATATCGTAGTTTTACCTGCTCCGGTTTCACCTGAAATCAAAAATATTGGAGCAGATCCCAATCCTTTTCCTTGAAAATCAATTGTGGCATCAGCAATTGAGGCTATATTATGTATTTCGAGTTTTTCAATAATCATATCTGAATTTTTTGCAATGAGTTAATATGTCATGATTGCTTTTTCTGTTCTATTTCACTCATCAGTTCTCTGATTAATGAATTGAACTGAATCACCTTCTCCTCTTCGAATCCCATGCTTCTAAAAAAACGGTCAGCAATATCTATGGGGGATGAAGAAAGAAAATCATCAATATGTAGTTCTTTAAATTGACTTTCTTCTTTCCGTTGTTTTTCTCGATTATATTTTATCAAACAATACCTGCATGATTTTCCGGAAGCAGCATTCACTGCTCTTTCTTCACAGTCGGACGGCAGATCATCAGCCTGTTCAATATTTAAGCGTATGTAGGCTGTTTCTTCTGACGGAAGTTTCGAGAGTAATTTAAGTGCTTTATTGAATGATGTAGGGGTTTCAGGAATAGTTAAAAGAGACCGCAAGGGATTGATGACAATTTCTTTTATCTGCGGGGAGGCTCCTTTAACGATATCAACTATGCTTACAGAGTGTTCATATTTCTCGTCGAAACTTATTTGGATAGGCGAGCCGGAATACCTTATTCTGTTGTGAGAGTCAATTGTCTGAGGTTTATGAATATGACCTAAAGCTATATAGTCATATCCTTCATTGAATATTTCAGCTGACACACTATTTAAATTACCAATTTGTGAAAATCTGTGACCCTCTGTGTCACATTCTGTCACTGAAAGATGCGACATGAGAATTACGGGTAAACCGTAAATATTTTTTTCTTTTACCACTTTTCCAATTTCATTGAAAAAGTGTCTCTCGATGTTCTCTCCTCCTCCGGGTAGATTCATAAAAGCTCTGTTGATAAAGGGAATGGCGACGATGAAACCTTTATTCTTAATTTCAATAATATTTCCTTCAAATAGGTATTCCTTATTTTTTCTTTCAATTTTTCCTATGACATGAACATTTATCTGCTCCCATAGATTTCTATATACA
>JAIDPA010000148.1 GCA_029062985.1 Muribaculaceae bacterium | reverse complement strand
CTATCGAGCATCACCTGCTGACCTCGAATAATATGAATTAGATTTTCAATAGGCACAAGACCGGAATCATGAGATTCCGACAAGGGAGAGGAGTTGATAAGGTCGTTTTCTTCCATCTGATTCTGATATTAAGATGCAAAATTAACAAAATTTTCTCATTATATCGCTATAACATTCAGGGAATCAGTCGAAACGGCTCATTGCATTAACTTTGATGCTTTCGGCAATGTCGATATAAGGCTTCATCGCTTTCTAATCACTATGCCCAGGTCCATTTCATTACGACGTTTGGCGGTATTCCCAATGAAAGAGCCTTACAGATAAAGGTTTTTCGTCCTGTGTGAGTGCAAAGAAGTTCATACTCGGGGTATATGGTATCGTCTATAATAAGAAAACTGTCGTGTGCCCTGCGCCATTTCTTCACTTAAATAGCAACATATTGAACATTATGACGTTACAGATCCTGACATAGTGTCTGCTGAGTGATGGGGTAGAAATCAAACTATGGGGGAGGTACTTTTGTTTACAAATAAAAACGAAATTATGGAGAATATTTTAATGTGGGTCGGGATTGCCTTTATAGTGCTGGGATGGTTGGCTCTTGCATGGCAGGCGTCGAAAAGAATGGCAGCGAAAGATGAATTAGATAAATTCCCGCAAAAGAAGGAAACTATGCGTCTGCATAGAAACTATTGCTGGCTGACGATATCAGCCGGTGTAATCTTATTAGTGATAGCCATGATTATTTAATAAATTCAATATTACGTTTCATAGCTTGATTAAGAACACATGTTCCAAAAAGGAACATGTGCTATTCTCCTTCAATTCATCGGATTTATAGATATTAATAATATAATTAGTTATTACCGGATATTAGGCGTAGAATTTCCGTATCCCTTGGATATTCCTTCAATTTCTGATTCTTATAACAAGAAGGACTCTCCAGTCAAACTATTAATTAGAATAGAAAATGGGGAGTCTGAGGAATTTGACTCCTCCTTTGCATTTTTAAAAATTAATTAGATGATAATTTTTAGAGATCTGGATTTTAGGGAAGTAACTACATTGAGTATATAAACACCTTTATCTAAATTGTCGATCCTTTTGCCTTTTATTGTTTTGCCAGATATGATTGCTTCTCCTGAAATACGGAATAGAGAGTAATTCACTATCTGAGATTCTCCCGAGAGTTCAAAGAAGACTGAATTTTTAGTAGTCTTAATTTTAATAGTTTCAGGTTGAGAAAGACTGAAGAAAACACCGGTAGATTTTTTATCAAATATGGGACGAATTGATAGCCGATTTGTACTCTTTTTCCTATCTCCGAAGAAGGCTCTGTTACCATCCTCTTCATTGAATTCAAGAAAGTAAATATAGTTAGTAGATTCAGAGGGAGTACTTGTCCAATAGGCACCACTTCCTTTGTTATTTGTATCCCAAAAAGCAGAGTTTCCTTCATCATTCCACCAAAGCTGGGCAGCCGCTGGCAAGAAAATAAAGTTACCATTTGGGGCAGTGAATGCCATCCCTTCTACTCCTTCAATCTCCCTCCATCTTTGCACCGTATTATCTATTAGTTCTTGAAATTGTGCTTTAGAAGGAATTGAAAAGCCTTCTCCTAAATCAGTTAGATCCTGTGTGTCTTTCCCTAAGTAGTAATCTCCAAAGTCATTAATTTTATTTGCACCCAAATTTTGTGCCATCCATTGGACACCGGACGGAAGTCCTAAATCAACAAGGTCAATCTCTTGAGCATTTTGAGAAAAAGAGAGAACACTGTTTAAGAGAATAATTATTAAGGAGAATTGTATTTTCATATTATTACATTTTTATATTGAGAAATTTACTGGGGAGGGTGAGTGGAATAATTTCAGAAAATCAATTATTTCCACTCACCATCCCCTATCGTAATAGTATTGTAGGTTATCGTACGATTATTTTAGCAGCCTCGGTTTTACCTTTTTTACCGGCAGTTGTTACGACATACATACCTTGTGGGAAACCTGCTGTATTGAAGGAGAATGTAGTTTCACCTGCCGGAAGATTCCTCTGAATCATAGTACGACCATCAGAAGCTACAACATTTACTACACATCCCTTTGACTTAATATCATCATTTAAAGACACTGTCACTGTCTCTCCCTGACGTGGTGTACGAGGAGAAATCCGTGTATTTTCAAGTAAGGCTATTTGTGTGGCGCGAGTTAAGGCATCCAACCTGTAAACTATAGTATAATAGTTATTATCAGAAGTATCATTCGGACGACTACAATTTCCTACCATGATATATTGTGTCCCATTTATACTGACATATTGGATCTGATTCACATATTGGTTTTGATAGTATCCTTCCGGTAGGGTAATAGAGGTGATTTCAACTCCTTCCGTATTAAACACTTTGAATCCTTTGATCAGATTATATTGACTGCCGACATTTTCTGTGGAAGGGAGAATATAGTTGAATTCATTATTGAATATTCCTCTTGTGACAGGATTATAAGATTTAGTTCCATCATCATTGATTTCTACAACTTCAGTTATATTATCATAAGTGTCCCCTAAGGGTAAAGAGAATGATTTTACTAAAGAAAAGTTTTCGTCGTAGATGGAAAATTGGATTTCATTATCACTGCCTTCAGCTTTTCCATTTTTATACTTTGTGAAACAGAAGAAACCCTTGTCATCTCCGGAATGATTCACAGAGATGATTGACATTTCACTTTTGTCAACGATTGTTGGGGCTTGTGAGTTTGCTTTCGGTATGGTAAGTAGACCGAAGGCGAGAAGAGCAAAGAATGTAGTTTTTCTCATTGCTGTTAGATTAGACTATCCTATCCGCTCTCCTATGATAGGGGGTGATATAAAAAAAGCGCGAGAGCCGTACTGCTTGCTCGTTCCGCTTGTTGAGGCCTTCGCATTGCCCATTACCGTAGAACGAGCAAACTTGCAGAAGCCTCACGCTGAATATGTGTAAACGCACCAACAGCATCCGTATATACGGAAACTTTTAGTGATGATATACATATCCACAAGGCATCTACTGTTGCTGCATTCTTGACGGTAAATGAAAGGTGCGAAGTTTCAACAAGCCAAGAAAGAGCGTCGAGTAAACGCTTTTAAACAGTTATTTAAGATACGTCTCTACGTATCTTTCACAGTTCCCACCCGTTTAACCCGAGACCGGGCTTCTGCTGGTGCGGTCTGTGGGAGCAAAGTTAAATAAATTATCTGAAAAGGCAAAGTTTTTCAGATAATTTATATTTTTTCTTGAATCTTGAGGTATTATTTGATATAAAGAAGAGTTTGCAAGTTAAAGAATTATCCTCGAATTATATATGAGGAACTTTTGTTTACAAATAAAAACGAAATTATGGCTAATATTATAATGTGGGTCGGGATTGCCCTTACAGTGCTGGGATGGTTGGCTCTTGCATGGCAGGCATCGAAAAGAATGGCAGCGAAAGAAGAATTAGATAAATTTCCGCAAAAGAAGGAGACTATGCGCCTGCATAGAAACTACTGCTGGCTGACTATATCCGCCGGTGTAATCTTGTTAGTGATAGCCATGATTATTTAATAAATTCAATATTACGTTTCATAGCTTCATTAAGAACACATTTTCCAAAACCGTATATTTTCTGATTGATTTAAAATATTAATTATTATTGCTTTACAGGAGAATGTTATTTGTCTTTTTTCGCT
>JAIDPA010000147.1 GCA_029062985.1 Muribaculaceae bacterium | reverse complement strand
CCTAAAGCCTAATACCTAAAGCCTAATGCCTAAAGCCTAATGCCTAAAGCCTAATGCCTACTGCCTACACCCTATTTAGAAAATGATATTATACTTTTTCAGAATTTCTACAGGATGATAAGATTCCTTTGCCATGCGCAATCCCATATCGCCTGCGTCATCTTCGCGGTTGATATACTGAATTTCAGGATGTTTTTCACACATCGCCTTAGCGAACACGTAATTTATCATCTCATAACTGCTGTTGACGTTGCGAGTCGCTTTCTCGACATGGACAAAGAGAGTATCGCCCTTGACATCTCCTATTGTGTAGGCACAAACCTTTCCATCTGCATATAGGAGCATTCCTTCAAGGTTTGAATCGCCTTCCTTCATGCGCAGGATAAGTTTTCTTGACAATTCTCTCTCAGCAGCAGCCATATCTGTTGAATCACCTTCCAGATCAAAGATATCCATGAATGCGTATGCTTTGTCAGCATTATCGGGGGTGAGCCATTCTGAATGCCATTCGTCGCAATTCTTTTCAAACTGATGGACGTGGTTGCGTTTCTTACTCATTTTCTTACCGGCTACCGTGGCAAGAGGAGCGGCATTGTAGAGATAATCGCCCCAATCTTTAAGTTCCTCCACTACTACAGGATTCAATTGCTTCATTTCTTGAAGAGCATATTCCGGCACCGCAGAAAACTCGAGTTCAAGATTTTTTGCTTTGCAGTAGTCTTTAAGAAGATCTATGGATTCCGATAAAGGAAGGGCACCGACCGGAAGAGAGAAAGCCGGTTTCGACATATCGTTTTCGACAACTCCTTTTATGAAAAGAGTGTCCTTATAAATGGCATATTCATAATTGAAAAAGTCAACCCACATAAGTACGCCTCCATAAGAGAAATCCGTGGTGCGACCTTTTTCATTTGCAAGATATTTCCATACTACGGGCATATCTGCATGAGTGATTTTCTTAAATTCACCGATTTCAGGTGTTATATCTTCCTGTTTCAACGACTGCACTTTGCGTGCCATATCGAAGATAGCTTCCGTCACATTATTTCCGGCGACAGCGGGCGAAAAATTCCAAGCGTTTTCCATAATTAAAATTGAATAGTTATAAATGAATCCCGCTCAATATGACGGTCTCCAGTTTAGTTTTGATAATCAGCTTTGCAATTATAACGCCTGAAGAGTGCGTCATGTTCAACATTCCATTCAGAAGCTGAATGGAATGAACAGGAAATCGGGTAAGATTGTTGATATACTATAAGAATTATAATAAAGGTAATAAATATCAGAATTTACAATAAAAATAGAAAATGGAAAAAACAGTATTTTTGAATGGTGAGGCGATGCATCTTATTGGCAATTTACCCGAAGCAGGCACTCCTGCACCTTATTTTGCACTTGTGAACAAGGATCTTTCAGAGATAAATCTCCATGACTTCAAGGGAAAACGAGTAGTATTGAATATTTTCCCGAGTCTTGACACAGACGTCTGCGCAGCGTCTGTAAGGAAATTTAATAAGGAGGTAGGGGAGTATGACAATACGGTAGTGATCTGTGTTTCGAAGGATCTTCCTTTCGCAATGGGTAGGTTCTGTGTAGCTAATGATATTAAGAATGTCTACACTGCTTCCGGTTTCCGTAGCGATTTCGGTAAGGAATATGGCATCGAACTCGTTGACGGTCCGCTGCGTGGACTTTATGCACGTGCGCTTGTCATCATCAATGAAGAAGGCAACGTGATGGGTACGAGCCTTTGTGAAGAGATAACCGAAGAACCGGACTACGATTTCGCAAAGAAACTCCTTGAAGGAAAGATGTAAAAGATCACTTAATCAGATAATGAAGGAGGGCGTGTCAAATTTTTGACGCGCCCTCCTTCATTTTGCTTGAGTAAGGGTATGCCGGGTTAATAGTATAACGAAAATAACCGCTGCGAAATTTGGAGGCAAGTGAAAGATTCTCTATTTTTGCAAAAAAATAACCGCTGCGAAAATAACCGCTGCGAAATTTGAGGCATATTATGAAATTCTACAACAGGGAAAGAGAGCTGCAACAATTGGCGGAAATAAGAGATCGTGCTTTTTACAATCATTCCCAGATGACGATAGTGACAGGGAGAAGAAGGATTGGAAAAACCAAACTGATTATGAAGAGTTGTGAAGGTTCTCAAACAGTATATCTTTTTGTTAGCCGAAATAATGAGGCTACCCTATGCAGACAATTCTCTGCTGCCATTCGTCATTCATTAGGTGTGTATGTCCCGGATGGAATAATTTCATTTGTCCAACTTTTCGAGTTGATTATGGTAGTGGGGCAAAATCATTCATTTAATTTGATAATTGATGAATTTCAAGAATTTTTCAATATTAACCCATCAATTTTCAGTGGTATTCAAGATGTATGGGATAGATATAAGGATAGATCAAAGATAAATTTTATCGCTTCTGGCTCTGTATATACTCTCATGCACCGCATATTCTTAGACTATAAAGAACCCTTGTATGGACGATGCGACGCCATTCTACGCCTACGACCATTCTCCACTACTGTAGTCAATCAGATTTTAGCGGAATATAATCCAAATTATACCAATGATGATTTGCTTGCCTTGTTCACCATTACCGGAGGAGTGCCTAAATATATTGAACTTCTAATGGACAGAGGTGCTTTCAATGTTCGGGAAATGATTGAAAGGGTGGTGGAGGAAAATTCAATCTTTTTAGAGGAGGGCACGATTTTGCTTGTGCAGGAATTTGGGAAAAAATATGGAAATTATTTCTCTATTCTGTCGGCGATTGCTTCGGGTAAGACCACAACTGCTGAAATTGCACAGGCGGTTGGCGACTCTAACTTGGGAGGAATGCTTCAACGTCTGGAAGAGGATTATGAAATCATTAGAAAACGACGCCCCATATTGTCAAAGGAAAGAAGTCAAAATGTAAGGTACGAGATAGCAGATAATTTTCTTCGTTTTTGGTTTAGATACATTGCAAAAAATCAGAATTTAGTACAAATGGGTTTGAATGAAAAACTCAGGGATATTATAATTGCTGATTATCCTACTTATTCCGGTCTGACACTTGAATATTGGTTCCGGGAAAAACTTAAGGAAACTCATCTCTATGAGAATGTCGGCTCATGGTGGAACAGTTCAAAAGGGATAAATGTAGAGCAGAATGAGGTGGATATTGTAGCTCTGCCTGTTGATAAAGGAGGAAAAGCATTGATTGGAGAAGTGAAACGTCAAAAGAAGAATTTCCATCCGGAAGCTTTTGAAAAAAAAGTGAAGCATTTACACGATAAAATCCTCAATAGCTATACACTTGAAGCTAAACTGTTCACTCTTGAAGATATGTAGATTGATGGCGAAAATAAATCGGGCGACCCCTTTCGAGAGCCGCCCGACATCATTATTAATAAGCAAGTCTGTTCTATAGATTATTTCACAACCACTTTCTTTACTTTGCTTCCCTGACGCACCACATAAATACCTTTAGGGAGGTTATCAGTTGAATCAGCGACTTTCAAACCATTAAGATTGAACACCTCGACCGGACCATCTAATTCGTAGGAAGGAATTTCATCGACAGAAGTGGTATAACCCATGGAAGTCTTAATTTCAAGCGTACCCTGAGTGCCTGCCGGGAGAAGGATAGAATTATCCTTATATTGAGAAATCATTTCCTTACCTGCATACAATATCGAAGTAATGTCAACTCCGGGTTCGGGGTTAATGAAGATACGTGTTCCCGTCCCTTCGGTGCCTGTCTGAATCTGAGCTCCGTCGAAGAGAGAAGCGAAGATGCGTCCTTCGGAAGCAGCGCGTGTCTGCATAGAGCGTCGCTCCATACTGCGGGAGAGAAGCTGCGGTTGAGCACCGCTCTGAAGAGCTGCCTCTTCGAGTTCATCCTCTTTCAGCATATCCTGATATTCTGTCTCTGCCACGAAACTTACATCTATGCCATTATAGATTGTGACAGGAATTTTGTTCTGAATGCTTTGGAAACGACCCCACTGAGGAGCATTGAGATATGGGCGGTAGCTAAGACCGGGGACAGTAAGAGAGACATAACGGAGGCGGATACCGTCGAATGCTCCTGTTTCAGCCTCAGGAGCATCGGCAGCAGCACAGCTGATATTTGCAAGTTTGCTGTCGCCGTTGAAAACGTTAGCTCCGATTGATTCTACACCTGAAGACATAGAAGAGGTGATCAGACGAGGACAATTTGCAAAAGTATTGCCTGAAACCCTTATGACATATTTAGGGAGATTGGCAGAGACAAGACGTCGGCAATTACCGAAAGCACCCTCACCTAATTCTGCTACATTTGCAATAAAGTCAATATCGCGGAGGGCAGTGTTACTGAAAGCGAGGTTGCCAATTGTCTTTACGGTTTCAGGAAGAACAACTTCTTCAAGCGAGACACACCCGCTGAAAGTATAGTCGCTTATGCCGGAAAGAGCAGTTTCACTCAGGTCAACCACTTCAAGAAGGGAGCACCCCATAAAGGCTTCGCTCATGATGTTTTCCAAAGCGGGAGCGCCAATGACATAGCGCAAGCCGTCGCAATGAGCAAATGCATCATACCCTATGGTCTTGAGGGCAGAAGGGAGGCGTGAGATACTGATTCGCGGAGACCCGCTGAATGCTCCGGAGCTAATCTCTGTTACACTTTCAGGAAGTTCGTCAAGCTGAAGCAGAGAACATTGAGCGAAGGCGGCGGCGCCTATATATTCGATAGAGGAGGGGAGTTTTATATCAATGAGAAGAGAATTTTTGAACTGTTCAGCAGGGATTTCAGTGAGGTTTGTGACTTCGCTCAGATCGAGGGATTGAAGAGAGACCATATTCTCTTTGATAAGACGGAGGTCTGAACTTGTAAGAGGACCGACCACTTTCATCTTAGACACATTGGAAGGCATTAATCCGGTTGTGGTGCGTATTTCTTCGCTGATAGGATATTCACCTGTCATGTATATCACCGCATCTGAGCTGCTTTCCTCAATGATATTGTCAATCTGTTTCCAGCGTGCGTTTGTTGAGAAGGCAGTAAGGTGTCCGTTGTTGACAACCAGAGTCATATTGTCATTCTGAGAAGGAGTGATGTTGAAAGCATCAGAAAGAGAGGGTGGCGTGATGGTTTTAACGCGGAGAGTGCGGAGATTATCGAAAGAGAAGGCATCCTTGTCAATGGTTTTTACTCCGCTGCCGATTGTAAGGAGCGCGGGAGCACCACAGCTGCCGGCAGGTAGATCCTTAATTCCGTCAGGAATTATCATCTCGGATATGTTGGCACAGCTAAAGGCATTCTCTTTTATAGTCTCCAGAGTTAACGGGAGTCTTACCGAACTGATGGAAGTTTGGTTCCAATTTGAATTAGCCATAAAAGCTCTCTCGCCTATTTCTTTCAGACCCTCTGAGAATTCGAGAATTTTCAGGTGATGATAAGCGAAAGTCTCCGGAGAAATACATTCAAGTCCTGAGCCAAGAGTGAGTCTTGTAATTGGCTGATAACGGAATGCACCGGTTCCTATTGATGTGACGTTATCAGGAATAGCAAGTTTGCTGATGCTTCCCTCGCTCATAGAAGGTTCAAAAGCATAATCCCCTATAGATTCAAGAGTAAACGGAAACACAACCTCCTCAAGTTCATCACAGCCAGCGAAAGACTTTTCTCCGATACTCTTTAACCCAAGAGGAAAGAAAACTTTGTTGAGCTTATTGCAATTATTAAAAAGATACCCACCCAGATAGTCAATATCCGCGACGAGCACAGCTTTTTCAAGAGCTGTACAGCCTTCAAAAACCCCTCTGACATTACTCTGTATATAATTTCCCCATTGGTCAACCTGACCGAAAAAGAGATTTTGTTCAGGTTCTTTCGAGCCGAGCATTGTGAGACCTTCAGGGAGTACGATCTCAGTAATGGAGGTAGCGCCTGCGTAAGCGAAATCACCAATTTTTTTCAAAGAGTCCGGAAATTTTGGATTTTCGAGTAATTCGCAGTTGTAGAAAGCAGCTTCACCAATCTCCTCCAGACCGTTAGGAAGGAATATATTGTAAATCTCCTTATTGTTATAGAAAGCATACGCGCCAATCTTTTTGATTGTTGAGGGAAGTCCCAACTCACCTTCATAGGGGGTGATGCCGGGATTTTTAAAATCAGGAATTTCTGTCATACCCTCTGTAAGCTTCGGAGCAGGCACAGGGATACCCCCGACAAAGGCACCGCCATTACGATAAGGATTAGAGCAGAGATTACCGAGTTTGACATTGTTGTACCATTTATCCCAGTCAATAAAAGTGGTTTCTGAAATAGGTGAAACCATAGGATAACCAATCCAAAAAGCATTTTCCTCTACTTCCTCAATAGATGCGGGGATAGTCAGATGGTCTATGCTACTCCATGCGAAAGAATCTTTACATATAGTAGTAACACCATCAGGAATAGAAAATGCAGACAAATTAGCCGGAACAAAAATCAAGGATTTACCATCCTTACTGTAAACACAACCATCGTCTGTTATATTTACCTCTGCAGGATCATAAGATAAATTATAGATAATTGTGTTATAACCTGAAGAAATACCTAAAGATTCAAGAGAAAATATATTAGGATATGCTACCTTTTTAAGTTCGTGGCAAAAACTGAAAGCATCTGAACCGATTGAGGTAACTGATTCAGGTATGGTTAAAGAGATAAGGTTATAGCAGTACTGAAAAGCATAAAACCCGATAGAAGTAACTGAGTTAGGGATAGAGATGGAAGTTAACCCGGAGCAATTGAAGAAAGCAGAATCCCCGATAGAAGTAACTGAGTTAGGGATAGAGATGGAAGTTAGACTGGAACAATTGTAGAAAGCTCCATAACTGATTGAATTAATCGAGTTAGGGATAGAGACGGAAGTGAGTCCGGTACACCCCCAAAAAGCTCCTTGAACGATAGAATTGACCGAGTTAGGGATAGAGATGGAAGTGAGTCCTGAGCATTTTTCAAAAGCAGAAACACCGATAGAAGTAACTGAGTTAGGGATAGAGATGGATGTTAGACTGGAACAATTGTAGAAAGCATAGTTACCGATGGAAGTAACTGAATTTGGGATAGAGACGGAAGTGAGTCCTGAGCAATTTCCAAAAGCATCATCACTGATTTGAGTAAGAGTGAATTCAATATCTTCATCTTTAGGATGTGAGGGAAGAATTAAATCTCCGGAAACACTAAAGTCGGGCTCGGGCATTACTCTTTCTTTTGTTTTACAGGTTTTTGCATTTTCGTCTATGACTGTGTAAGTGATTGTTTGCCCTTCGTAGGTGAAGGTGAAGTCGCGGGCAAATGCGGGAAGTCCTATCAGAGCACCCAGCAAGGTTAGTAAAAGTTTCTTCATAAAATGTTAGATTAAATATGCCGTTGGGCTTCCACATAGGCAAGTAGTTGGTTAAGTTAGAAATGAAAAAGCGCGAAGCCGTACCAGATGTCCGTCCCACACTCTGAGGCTCTGGTAATGCCCATCTTCGTAGAACGGACAACGCAGAGGCCTCACGCAAGACATGATATACTATAGTTGCAACCATGCTCACGCACAGTCGCAACGTAAAGATAATTCATATCCACATAAGGCGTCTACCGTTGTCTCATTCTTGACGAAGATTGAAATTTACCAGATTTCAGAGTGTCAAGAAAGAGCGTCAAGTAAACGCTGTTTATAAAATTATGTCTGCCGACCCTCCCGCATTAACCCTTGACCGGGACCTCTGCCGGGCGGTCTGCATTTGCAAAGTTACTAATTTAAGTTTAAAAAACAAAATTTCGAGAATCCAACTTATTTTTTATTCCGACATGGGCAGGTTCCAGCCTTCTAATCGAGTTTGTGGAAGTTGAATTATTTTATTAAATTTGCATACCTTACCTTTTCTAAGAATTATGGCTCTTAAAATAAAATATCCTGTCGGCATTCATACGTTTGCTTCCTAAGTCGCCCCCGGCGGTTCGGAAAGAGTCTGCTTATGTCTACACTTGAGGCATATTTCAAAGGAAGAAAATATAGAGAAAGTGGAAATTAATTAATAAAGAGAATTTCAAAGAGAAAGGGAGTAAGATGCCGATGTGGAATCCGTGGCATGGATGCCATAAGATAAGTGCGGGATGTAAGCACTGTTATGTTTACAGAGAGGATGCCGCTTTCGGCACACTTCAGTCTTCGAGCGAGGTGCGCAAGACCGGTTCGTTTAATCTGCCATTAAGACGCGACCGGAAGAAAAATCTTAAATTTCCTTCCGGCACGGAATTTGCTCTTTGTTTCACTTCTGATTTTCTTCTTGAGGAAGCTGACGGCTGGCGTGAGGAGATTTGGGATATTATAAGATATAGAGATGACTGTCGGTTTTTCTTCTTTACAAAACGCATAGAGAGGCTTCGTGAGTGTCTGCCGGACGACTGGGGAGTGGGTTATGAACATGTAGCAATCGGGTGTACTGTAGAGAATCAGGACAGAGCAGACTTCAGGTTGCCCATTTTTCTTGACATCCCGATAAAGCATAGGCTCGTAATCGTTGCTCCTATGCTGGAAGAGGTGAATTTAGAATCTTATCTTTCAGCAGACCTTATCGAAGAGGTTAGTGTCGGTGGAGAATCGGGTCAATATGCCCGTCCGCTTCATTTTGACTGGGTAAAAAATCTGTCGGAGCAATGTCGGCGTCATCAGATACCTTTCAGTTTTCATCAGACCGGCTCATATCTTGTAAAGGATGGAAGATGCTATAGCATTCCGCGCCCTCTTCAGCATTCGCAGGCAAAGAAAGCAGGATTGAATACGATGACCCATAATAAAATAGAAAGAGAGTAAAGAAAATGCGTGTTCCATAGATGCCTATGTATGTTCTCAATCGGGAATGCAGCTGCTTGCAGCTAATGCAATGTTAATTTCGGCTATTGGAGAGGTAATTAATAAAATAGATTCTAAACTTCCAGATTTTCTCAAAATAGAATTTCCGGAAATTCCGTGGCATGAAATAATAGGGATGCGCAACCATATAGTGCACGGATATTTTGATCTTAATGCTGATATTGTCTTTGATGTAGTAAAAAATGATATTCCTGCCCTTATTCCTATAATTCAAAAAGCTATTAAAATATTGGAAAATAATTTTTAAGTTAATATATTTTTACTTAAAACAAAGGATGTGGAGGGTACAAAAAAGGGTAACCGGAAGGTTACCCTCTGTGATTCGTGCAGGATTCAAACCTGCAACCTTCTGATCCGTAGTCAGATGCTCTATTCAGTTGAGCTAACGAACCATTTAAAATGAATGACGAGGTGACTCGTGCAGGATTCAAACCTGCAACCTTCTGATCCGTAGTCAGATGCTCTATTCAGTTGAGCTAACGAGCCAATAAAATTATGCAATATATGGGTGATTCGTGCAGGATTCAAACCTGCAACCTTCTGATCCGTAGTCAGATGCTCT
>JAIDPA010000146.1 GCA_029062985.1 Muribaculaceae bacterium | reverse complement strand
TTATTATATATTGCCACGACAAGCAGTGATTGACTTGCTTTACCAAGGACATGATTGGTATCTGAATAAATGGAATCGTCAGCCAACCCCTTCATTATGCTCTTCACCTGCATCTATTCCGATTCGTTGGTTGCGAGGAGACAATGACAAATCCTCAAAATCTTCCGTTACGTTCAAGAATCCTTTTCCGGGAGACATTTTTAGGAATTCCTCAGCGCGGGATAAAATTTGGTGAATATTTTAATCATATTTAACATATAGATGCAAAGTAGAGGCAGTCTTGCACCCTAATTTTGCAAATGGATTCAATATGTCGGATTTTTTTCGTAACTTTGTAATCCACCTCGCGCGAGCGCAGACAAATAGACCATTCATGTAAGTTACAAACTTATAACAACATATTATAGAACTTCCTCGTAGTCGCGAAAAGGCTTGGTCGCCTGTCTGCCTACTTGGAAGTTCTATTGAGTTTTATAGCATGGCTAATCTGAATTTCATAGATTTGTTTGCAGGTTGTGGGGGGCTTTCGGAGGGCTTTTTACAATCCAATCATTTTACAGGCTTAGCCCATGTTGAATGGGAAACTCCTATGGTCAACACCCTTCGTACACGCTTAGTTGAAAGATGGGGAGAATCAGTTGAAGAGGCTCGAAGAAAGGTGATCCAATTTGATATTCAAAAAACAGATGAACTCATAAATGGAAAATGGGAAGGTGAAACAATAGATAAATATGCCTCTAATAATGCACAAGAAGCTCAGCTTGGATTAGATAATATAATAAAAAATAAAAAAGTTGATGTAATAATAGGAGGGCCACCATGCCAAGCGTATTCCATACATGGTCGAGCAAAAGATAAGGATTCCATGCAGAATGATTACCGAAACTTTCTATTTGAAAGCTTCGTTAAGGTAGTTGATCATTACAAACCAAGGGTTTTCGTTTTTGAAAATGTTGCAGGTATACTGAGTGCAAAGCCTAAAGGAGTATCGATAATAAATGAAATTCATAAAGCCTTTAAATCGATAGGTTATAATATTTTAGAACCTGATCAGATGAAATCAGCTGTTTTCAATGCAGGGGATTTTAATGTTCCGCAGCATAGGCCGCGAATTATCATTTTTGGTGTTCGGAATGATGGAGATTTACAACTGAATGAACTGTATTCAGCTTTACGATCCCGAATATGTGCATATAAACCTTCTGTCAGAGATGCTATAGGCCATTTACCCCCTATCTATCCATTAAATATTGTAACGAAGGTAAAAAATAAGAACTTATCGCACTATGCCACAGATAGTTCCGATCTATTTCATCAGCCACGGCACTGTAGCTCAAGAGATTTGGAAACTATACGTACATGGATTGCGAATAATATGAATTCTTTTTCTCATAAAGATGCCATAGAGTTTTATAAGAGGGTAACAGGTAAGGACACTCTCTATATAAAATATCGAAATTTGGAATGGGATAAACCTTCTCCGACAGTTGTTGCACATTTGCAGAAGGACGGTTTTATGTTCCTCCATCCGGATCTTCAGCAGGCTAGGTTTATTTCAGTCCGCGAGGCGGCTCTTTTGATGACATTTCCTGCTGACTATACATTTGTAGGAGCTAAATCCATATGTTACAAAATGATTGGTAATGCTGTGCCGGTAAATTTTGCACATGCGATTGCTGATTCAATTTACGAAGTTATATCAAAATGAAAAATATTCTAATTGCGTGTGAGGAAAGCCAAACTGTATGTAAAGCATTTCGCAAATTAGGTTTTAACGCTTACAGTTGCGATATTCTACCTTGCAGTGGAGGGCATCCTGAATGGCATTTGCATTGTGATGTCATAGGTGTCATTAATAATAAAAGGGGAACCTTGGAAACCGGAGAAGATTTTATTCTCGACGGAGATTGGGATTTAATGATTGCACATCCTCCTTGCACCTATCTTTCTGTTAGTGGTGCTCGTTGGTATTATCATCCGGATGACAAAGATTTACCTATTGAGCAAAGACGTCCTCATCCTAACTTCCCCACACGAGCACAAGACAGAAAAGAAGCAATAGAGTTCTTCTTAGCCTTGGCACATGCTGATATTCCAAGAATTGCCATTGAGAACCCTGTTGGCATTATGAGTAAGTTGTATCAGAAACCCAATCAAATTGTTCAGCCATATTGGTTTGGAGATGAAGCGACTAAGACCACTTGCCTATGGCTTAAAAATTTACCTAACTTAGTGCCAACAAATATGGTTGGGAAAGGTGAACGTGTAGTGTTATCAAGCGGAAAATCTTTGCCTAAATGGTATTCGGACTCTTTCAATACAAAGATTTCAACTGAAATGCGTCGTACATTAAGAAGTAAGACCTTTCAAGGCTTTGCTGATGCGATGGCTGAACAGTGGAGTAAACTACTGTAAATATGATACGCTTATTCAGATTCAAAAAGAATGATCTTAATCCCTCTCATGGGAAGCAAATTGAATACTCAGCGTCAGATGTCAATGAATTTTTTAACTTCTCAACTGATGAAGTGTCTGTGCTGTTCGAATATTGTTCAATTCGTCCGAATGATCCGTTGAACGGTTTACAGTTTCATTCAACTTTTAAATTCTCTCCTGCCCGAGGTGACTATAAGAGTTATAAAAATTTAGATGGCTCTCTAAACCTAAAAAGTTTCTTTCTAGAGAAACTTCATCTAAATATGGTTGATAACTTAAATGATATGTACGCTCTTAATAAAATTACAAAATATACTTATCTCATAGTGTACATTCCTCGTGGCTTAAAGTATACTAATTTAAATGACTTATTTAATAAGTAAATTTTTGTATAGAGTTGAATAGAGATGAGTGATAATAGATAAAATATCATATATATGATACGAATATTTAAATTTAAAAAGAACGATCTTAACCCATCTGGTGGAAAGCAAATTGAATACTCTATTTCCGATGTAAAGGATTTTTTCAAGTTTTCATCAGATGAAGTATCAATAACTTTTAAGTATCATTCGATTCTGCCGAATGATCCATTAAATGGATTACAGTTTCGTTCTACACTAAAACTTTCACCAGCGCGAGGAGACTATAAGTGTTATGGTAATACGGATGGTTCTCTAAATTTGAAGAGCTTCTTCCTAGAGAAACTTCACCTAACCAGCGAAGATAATATTGGGGACTGTTATGCTCTTAAGAAAATTTCTGAAAACTTTTATCTAATCCTATACATCCCCCAAGGTGCATCTTTTTCTGATATTTCGAAGTTCTTTTTTGCAGATAATACAGATATATCTGACAATAATGAACAAAGAAGAAACAATAAAGTTACCGAACCACTCCAGGTCATCTATTATGGTGCTCCCGGAACGGGTAAATCGTATGAGATAAACAGGCAGAGTGCCGGATATCCTACATTTCGTACAACTTTCCATCCCGATAGCGATTACGCTTCGTTCGTAGGAGCGTATAAGCCTATCTCAAAGAAAGGGAATTGGGTTACCCGTGCTGTCGATAGAAGCGGTGAGATTCTGACTGAGAAAGTTTTGAAAGACAATGAAGGAAAAGTAGTGTCAGATTCCAAGATCGTTTACGAATATACATTCCAAACTTTCTTGAAGGCCTACCAGAAAGCCTGGGAGGAGCAGACGAAGGAGAATCCGAGCAAGGTGTTCCTGGTGATTGAAGAACTCAACCGGGGTAACTGTGCCCAGATTTTCGGAGACCTGTTCCAGTTGCTTGACAGGAATGAAAACGGGTTTTCCCAGTATGCCATTGATGCGGATTCGGATATGGGCGCGGAATTGGGGGCCGTGCTGAAGAATCTCGATATACATAATCCTGACTTCATCAACTCCCAATATCCCGGAACGGAAGATATGGTGTCTGATGTGAAGGAGGGCCGTAAACTCCTTCTGCCCAACAATCTCCACATCTGGGCGACGATGAACACATCCGACCAATCGTTATTCCCGATTGACTCTGCTTTCAAACGCCGTTGGGATTGGAAGTATGTGAAGATCTCGGA
>JAIDPA010000145.1 GCA_029062985.1 Muribaculaceae bacterium | reverse complement strand
TGTCATTGGAGGAGTTATTTGTCTTATAGTGTTTATATATATAGTTCGTCTTTTTAGTCTGCAAGTCGGAGACGATAAATATAAAGAAAATGCTGACAGTAATGCTTTTCTTCGTAGAGTCATTTATCCGGCAAGAGGTCTTATTTATGACAGGAATGATAGATTAGTTGTTTTCAATCAGCCTGCTTACGACGTAATGCTCATTCCAAGAGATGTAGGCGAATTTGACACCACTACCCTGTGTTCTGTTTTAAATCTGACTAAAGAACAATTACTGGAGAAATGGGCAGAGATGAAGAATCCGCGAAAAAATCCGGGATATTCATCCTATACTCCTCAGAAACTCATTTCTCATTTATCGCCCGAGGATTATGGGCGCCTTCAGGAGAAACTCTATCTTTTCCCGGGTTTCTTTATTCAGACGCGCACAATCCGTCAATATAATTATGCAGCTGCCTCTAATGTGCTGGGAAATATCAGGGAAGTGTCTGCAGCTGATGTAGAAAGAGACAGATACTATCGTTCAGGCGACTACACTGGCGATCTTGGTGTTGAAAAAAGTTATGAGCATCATCTCCGTGGTATCAAGGGAGCTGAAATCCTCATGAAAGATGCTTACGGCAGAATTAAAGGTAAATATGAGAATGGTATTCATGACGTGGCTCCCCTTTCAGGAAGGAATCTCAAACTGTCCATTGATATGGAGCTTCAAGCGTATGGCGAGCAGTTGATGCGGAATAAAATTGGCGCTATCGTAGCTATTGAACCTAAAACCGGGGAAATTTTAGCTCTTGTTACCTCTCCTAACTATGACCCTTCGCTTTTAATCGGAAAACAAAGAGGAAAAAATTATGCCGATCTTGTAAGAGATCCTTTCAAACCCTTATATGACAGGGCGTTGCAAGGTGCTTATCCTCCAGGATCAACTTTTAAGCCGACTCAGGGATTAATTTTCCTACAGGAAGGTATTATAACGACCTCCACCCAATATCCCTGTTATCATGGCTATGTGAATAAAATTAGAGTCGGTTGCCATGGTCATGGTTCTCCTATTGCTCTGAAACCGGCTCTACAGACTTCATGTAATGCCTATTTCTGTTGGGGATTCAAAAATATGATTGATAAGAGAGGCACTAAAGCTTATGATCAATTTGAAAAATGGAAAAACTATCTGGTAGAAATGGGTTATGGCTACCGACTTGGTGTTGATCTCCCTTCTGAAAGCAGAGGTTTTATTCCTAATTCCGAATTTTATTCGAAGTCCTTTAGAGGTCCGCGTTGGAGTGCCAATTCAATTATATCTGTTTCCATAGGTCAAGGAGAAGTCCTGGCTACTCCTCTGCAGATAGCTAATCTGTGTGCCACAATAGCTAACCGGGGATATTTCTACACACCTCATGTTGTGAAATCGGTTCAGGATACTGTAATCGATGAGAAATACAGAACAAAACACGCTCCTCACATCAATCGTGAATATTATGAAGATGTCGCAGAGGGTATGAGAATGGCTGTATTAGGTGGCACCTGTAGAGGCGCTGCTTTACCTGGAATTGAGGTTTGTGGTAAAACCGGTACTGCGCAGAATCCTCATGGTAAAGACCATTCGGCATTCATGGGTTTTGCCCCATATCACGATCCAAAAATCGCGATAGCGGTATACGTAGAAAATGCAGGTTTCGGAGCTACGTTTGGCGTCCCAATTGGATCTTTAATGATGGAAAAATACTTGACAGGAGATATTTCTCCTGCAAGAAAGGGTATTGAAGAAAGAATGTTGAACTCTAATACAATTATAGGAAGTGGCGTCAAAAAACACTGAAGCTAATGTTTCTGTTTTCCGGTCGCTTGACTGGTTCACGATCTTCATATATCTTCTGCTCGTATCAGCCGGAGCAGTGAGTATATATGCTGCAAGCTATGATTTCGACAATGCGAGTATTTTTGACTTTTCGGAGTTTTCAGGTAAGCAATTTTTATGGATTGCGCTATCTCTATTCATAGGATGCGTCATTCTCCTTTTGGATTACAGGATATATGAGACCTACGCCTACCCTATTTATGGTGTGGTTATTCTTGTTCTTATTGCGACTATCTTTCTTGCTCCGGATATAAAAGGCTCACGCTCATGGCTCGTATTCGGACCGGTCAGTCTGCAACCCGCTGAATTTGGAAAATTTGCTACCGCCTTGGCGTTAGCAAAACTTTTCAATTCCTATAATTTCTCATTAAATGCAAAAATCAGTAATTATTTCAGATCTTTAATAATAATTTTTCTCCCTATTTGTCTTATTCTTCTGCAAAGAGAGACGGGGAGTGCATTAGTATATTTTGCCCTGATTTTTGTTTTGTACAGAGAAGGTATGAGCGGACTTGTGCTCTTTTCAGTCCTTTGTGCTGTTCTGTATTTTGTCGTTGCCGTAAAATTTTCAGAACCTCTCATATTAGGAATTCCGGTAGGAGAATTTTCTGTTTTCCTATTAATAATCCTGATATTTTCTGCAATGTTAATTTTTTATTGCAGGGATTTCATCATTGCCAGGAATGTCATTTTAGGCTTTATAATTTCCGGAATCATTGTGACCATTTTGGCACTATGTGGAATAGAAATTAATGGCACGATATACTTTTGCTCAATTATTGCTCTTGCGGTTGGATATACTTTGATTGGAATGTTTCATCACAGAATTGAAAAATTCCTTATCACGGTGACCTTCGCAGTTGTATCCGTACTTTTTCTGTTTTCTGTCAATTACGTCTTTGGAAATATTCTTGAACCTCATCAACAGACACGTATAAAAGTTGCATTAGGAATAGAAGAAGATTTAAGAGGAGCCGGATACAATGTCAACCAGTCAAAGATAGCAATTGGCTCGGGAGGGTTGACTGGGAAAGGTTTTTTGAATGGAACTCAGACTAAGCTTAAATATGTGCCGGAACAACACACGGATTTTATTTTCTGCACTATAGGTGAGGAGGAGGGCTTCATTGGCGCGACGGCTGTCTTACTTCTTTTTACCGCCTTGATTCTTCGTCTTATATATATAGCGGAAAGACAACGGACCGCTTTTGGAAGAGTATATGCTTATTGTGTGGTTTCCTGTCTTATATTTCATCTTTGCATAAATATTGGAATGGTCATAGGATTATGTCCGGTTATCGGTATTCCTCTACCCTTTTTTAGTTATGGAGGATCGGCTTTATGGGGTTTCACAATATTCTTGTTTATCCTTTTGAGAATTGATGCTTCGAGAAAGGAAAGAAGAGATTGAGGATATTTTTAAGAGAATAGCATTTATTATACTTTTTACCAACTTCAAAATAGATATGAATATATTGCTTAACATTATTTGGATAGTGTTTGGGGGGTTTATGATTGCAATAGAATATGCTATCTCAAGCCTTCTAATGATGATTACCATTGTAGGTATTCCTTTCGGACTCCAGACCCTCAAGCTTGCAGCAGTGGCATTATGGCCCTTTGGAACAAAAATAGTAGATGGCAATTGGCCCTCCGGCTGCCTTGCAGGAGTAATGAACTTAATTTGGTGGTTTATCGGAGGTATACCTATTGCCTTGACTCATCTGCTGTGGGGTATTATTTTCAGTATAACGATTGTTGGGCTACCTTTCGGAATGCAACATTTCAAATTGATGCGTCTTGCGCTCTTTCCTTTTGGAAATTCTGTCGATATGGCTTAATATTTTTTAGCTCTCAGTTGTTATAATATAAAATATTAATTAATTTTGTGATAAGTTCCTTGCATGTTTTCAGACAAGTATTCTGATATTGCATTGAAACAGACGTAACCCATAAAATATTTAGAAATGTCAAACAAGAGAGTCTTTAAAAAGTATGCTGATGCTATAGGAGCATCGGTTTGCGAATCAATGATGTCTACATATTATAATACTGAAGAAGTAAATAAGGAGACCATTGAAAAAGCGATAGCAAAAGTCTTAGGTGCTACCGGAGCTGCAAAGAGTAATGCAAATGTTACTTTTGATAAAGGTGTAAAAGCGTTTGGTTCATTAGAAGAATACTCAAAGGCTAAAAAAGACTTTTATAAGAAATTATTTGTAAAGATTTCTGATGATTTCAACTCTGAACTCGATGAAGCTTTGAAATTATTCAATAGTGCGATTCCTGAAGAAGTCAAAGCAGCTCAGAAAAAGAGTACGGCTGAATAAATTCCTCTCAATCGTTGACTCTTAATCATACTCGTCTGAATCACTAACTGATTCAGATGAGTTTGTTTTTTGAAGTCATCACTTATTTAAAGTAGTTTCTTTTTTAAGAAATCCTGTTTAAAATGTTTAAGGTATGAATTTGTGGAAAAAACTCCTTGACTGGTTTGGATGGAAAGTATGTATCTCTGCTCCAAAAAGAGATAAGTGTGTTATATGTGTCGCACCGCATACTTCAAATTGGGATTTTATATTAGGTCTTTTTGCTTATAAATCTTTGGGAAGGAATGCTAATTTTTTAATGAAGAAATTTTGGTTTTTCTTTCCGTTAAAATATTTATTGTTTTCTCTTGGAGGTAT
>JAIDPA010000144.1 GCA_029062985.1 Muribaculaceae bacterium | reverse complement strand
GTTCGGAGATTATGAATCACAGTCTTATCCGGAACCTGAACGTGACCTTACTCCTGCAATGCCTCTGCCCGAATACGCTCAGACCTCTCTGGAAGATATCATCGTCTCTTCAGATACAAATCAGAAAGTAAGATACTTCAATCTTCAGGGAATAGAGATAACTAAACCGTCAAAAGGTATATTCATAGAATATCGCGACAACAAAGCAAAGAAAATAATAGTGGAATAACTCAATTACGGAATACTCATTCTGAGGGAAAAACAAAAGTCAATCATCTGTTGACTTTTGTTTTTCTTTTTTTTATACATAAGTTTCGCAGGCTCAACTTAAGCATAAAATGATTATCGTGGTATCAGATTATAACTTGATAACTCTCAACTTGTGGCAGAGAAAGTTGTATTATTTAGGAAGTTGTTTCAACTTTCCAAAAAGAAAAACGGGCACTTCAGGCGTTATATCATTATAATTGAGAAATTATTATTATTGTCAGTTATTTCTGAATATCGGCATCATATATTTCTCCTTCTCCATAAACTATAATTACTTGTCTGAATATGAAATATTTTTTATCCATATTCCTTTTATGCTGTTCTTTCTGCCTTAGTGCAAAAAACAATTCGGCTGACAGCCTCCGGCTAATCTTCCGTCAGTCTTATTCCACAATAGATCCTTCTCTTGATAAGAATAAAGAGCGCCTTGATTCGATGGCTCTCGAACTGAGAACTCTTTCAGATTCAACCAACTTCGCTGTCTCCTCAGTCAGCATAGTGGGAGCTGCTTCCCCTGAGGGTCCGACTGATTTCAACCTTAACCTCTCGCAACGAAGAGCGCGGACTCTTTTCAATTATCTTGCATCACGCGCGCTTCTACCTGATTCGATTGCCAGTTTCTCTTTTATAGGCAGGAACTGGAAAGGTCTGCTTGAGGACGTAAAAGAGGATAAGAATGTGCCTCACCGAGAAGAAGTGATAACTGAGCTTAATGATATTCTGGCATCAATAAATGCGGGAAATCCCGATACCAATGAAAATCTTTCCCGAATAAAACGTATAGCCGGCGGAGTGCCCTACCGCTACATGTACTCAAGATTTTTTCCAACTTTGCGTACATCTACCCTCTATATAGGGTATCAACCTCTCTTTGATACTATCCCGCAGCCTGATTTCCAGCCATCTATAACCACTTCTCTCTATGAATATGCAATAGAGCAGCCACTCCCTTTACCGGAGTCTACAATGAACGTCTGCAAACCTTTCTATATGGATATAAAGACAAATCTTCTGTATGATGCCTTGTTACTCCCTAATATTGGAGTGGATTTCTATGTCGGGAAAAATTTATCTGTCGGCGCCAACTGGGTTTACGGTTGGTGGGATAAGGATTCTACCCATCGTTACTGGCGTGCATACGGAGGGGATCTTAATTTTAGATGGTGGTTCGGAAGAAGAGCATACGAAAAACCTCTGACAGGTCACCATCTCGGAGTGTTTGCAGGAGTGGTCACTTATGATTTCGAATTCGGAGGCAAAGGATATATGGGCGGTCTGCCGGATGAAAATCTATGGCATCGCTGCAATTTCATATCAGGTGTTGAATATGGCTATTCCCTTCCTGTCACACGTCGTCTGAATATAGATTTTTCACTTGCTATAGGATATTTAGGCGGACGAATGATGAAATACGTACCGGAAGACGGCTGCTACCAATGGCAATCTACCCACCATATCAGCTGGTTTGGTCCGACAAAAGCGGAAATATCTCTTGTATGGCTCTTGGGTTGTGATAATTATAACAGATCGAAAGGAGGTAAAAAATGAAAAGATTAATATTACCTTACCTGACTTTAATCTTGGTTTTACTTACAGGATGCAATCATAAGGATTTATGTTTTGACCATACTCATAATGTAGAGACCCGAGTCGTGTTCGACTGGAGTAATGCTCCGGATGCCAATCCGGAATCAATGGAACTCTGCATGTATCCTCTCTCCGCATCAAATCATCTTTCATATAATATTCCCGGTCGGGAAGGAGGCGTCATAGAGATTCCTTTCGATTCCTACAATGCTATTTGTGTCAATAATGACGATGTTGACTGGGCTTTATATAGAAACACCAATGATGTGAATGATTTTGAGGTATATACCCATGATGCCTCTGAATTAGGTGCCTATCAGCTGCTCACCTCTTCTCTTCCTCGAGCTGACGGCACTGAGGATGAGCGTATGGCAGTCACTCCGGGCATGGCATGGAGTTCCCGTTCAGACAATATCTCTGTCTTAAAAGATGAAGATAATGTCATTACCCTTTATCCTGAAGAAATAGTATGTCATTACTCGGTGGAAATTCAGGATGTCGGCAATATCTCTTCAGCACAAGGGGAAACCATTGACGGCACCCTTTCCGGAATGGCTGATGGGTATCACCATGGTTCAAGACAATCTTCCGACACTCCGGTCACCATGCCTTTCATTCTTTCCGTTGACAAAGATGACGCCACTCTGACCGGAGAATTTCTGACATTCGGAGAATGCAACTCCCTTAAGACACATCATACTCTTACCGTCTATCTTTTCCTCACTGACGGCTCTAAATGGTATTACACATTCAATGTTGACGATCAGGTGTCAAAGGCTCCCGACCCTAAACATGTTCATATAGTGGTGTCCGGCTTGAACCTTCCGAAAGCTATGACCTCAGGAGGGCTGCTTCCCGAAGTTAATGACTGGCAGACTGAAATAGTCGACTTAAAGATGTAATTGTTAAAATAACTCCTCTGTCTGAACTATTCAGTGTCATTAAACCTTTATATTATATAAATTATTAATTACATGGTTGATTATTCCACAATAAGGGGACAATTTTACCTTACGCTGAAAAAATCGCTGAAATCAAAACTAAAATGACTATGAAAAAGACTTTTGGCATATTAAGCTTCGCTGCTCTTCTCTCTCTCGCATCCTGTGCAAAAGAAGAACCCGTTAATTCTTATAAGGGAGACAAAATATCTTTCCGTGCTGAAATGGGCACCAGGGCTACTGAAACGACTAATGCTAATCTGAATTCAATAAGGGTTGCGGCATTCCTCGGCAATCAGACTCTATTTAAAGATGTCGATTTCAATAGAGGTTCAGATAATGTCTTCACATCTAATCCTGAATATTATTGGCCCGGTGATAACAGCACTCTTGACTTTGTGGCATACGCTCCGGCTTCTACCGGCGGAACAATGTCTATCGAAAAAGATAGCAAAAAGCTGACTGATTTCTCTCCGGCTCAGAACATATCGGATCAGATTGATTTCATCACTTCCTCGGCTTCCGGTTCCAAAGAGACTAACGAAGACTCAGGAATGGAACTTGTGTTTGACCACCGTCTCTCTCAGATTGAAATTAATGCCAAATCTGAAAACACTGCCTATATTTTCAAGATAACCGGCATTCGTATCGGTCAACCTGTTTCTAAGGGTACTTATGATTTCGATTCTAATAATTGGTCGCTTGATTCTGAAAAGGCAATTTATGAGGAAACCTATACTACTCCTGTAACCCTGACGGCTGATCCCGTTAATGTCATGGGTGCAGGCGGCAATGCAATCCTTATTCCACAGCAACTGACAGGTTGGGATCCCGAATCTGATGCTGCTAATAACAATCAGGGAGCTTATCTTTCCGTAAAGCTACAGATTAATTCGCAGGCTGGTGCTCAAGTCTATCCTTTCCCCGGAGACGCAAACTGCACATGGGCAGCAATACCTATCGATACTAAATGGGAACCCGGTAAAAAATATGTATATAACCTTGATTTAACCCACGGCGGCGGTTATGTCGACCCGAAAGATCCTCAGCCCGGTAAGCCTGTTCTCGGAGGTCCTATCAAATTTACTGTTGACGTAACTGACTGGTCTCCTTCTCAAGTGGACACTCCAATGAAAACTAATTAATTCCGTTTTGATTTAAGTAATCTCATGTCCCCGGTCAGCAATGGCCGGGGTTATCCTTACCTTTAATTCCATTAAGCTATGTCTATTTCTTTTCCATTTTCCAAATACCTAATGCCGGCTTCTTTTGCAGTTATGATTTTTCTGACTGCATGTTCGGAAGATTCTTCTCCTTTTTCACAATCTTCCGAGAAATATCTGCGCTTCAACGTGGAGGTTTCTTCCGGCTGGAACTTTCCCCGTCAGACCAGGGCAAATGAAAAGCAGGACGCAGGAAAGCTTAAAGTCTTATCCATGGCTTATGGAAGCGATTCGCTTTATATGGTGCCGAAAGTCATTGACGGCATAAATCTCGAGACCAAGGTTTTTTCAACACGTTCTTCCCTCATTAATAAAGAAACTATGGCATCTTTCGGTGTGTTTGCTTCTTTAAAACCTGAGTCGGAATCTTCAGTGGAGAATCTGAAAGCAGACTATATGTACAATGTCGAAGTTACTCGTGAAAATTCATGGTCGCCCGCAGAGGAATATCTTTGGCCCGGAAGCGGATCTCTGCATTTTAATGCATATTCTCCTTTTTGTTCCGAGCCTTCCTCTTCCGGAATAACATCCCTCCCTTCGAAAGATAACTCAGGGACTCTTGCCCTTTCATATATGACTCCGGAGGATGTGGCAGATCAACTTGATTTTCTCATCGCAATCCCGGCAGAAGCCGCCTCATCTCCTTGCGACATAACATTCAATCACGCACTGACTGCCATACGTTTCGCAACAGGCACGGAAATGACACCATGCACAGTGAAAAAGATTGAGATTTCCGGCGTCAATGCTTCCGGTTCGGTTAATCTGGAAAATGGAGAATGGAGCCGTCTGTCATCCCCTACGACATTCTCTGTCTCTCCTGAAATATCACTGACAGCAGCCAATGGCTCAAAATTCGTTGCTCCGGATACTTACATCACTTCCGAAAGCCAAACCTTCCTTCTGATTCCTCAGACCCTTCCTGAGGATGCTCAGATTTCGATGACTATTGAATGTGAAGGTGTTGAGTCGACCATGACTGCCTCCCTCGCAGGCACAACATGGTCTGCGGGAAAGACCGTTGTCTATCGTCTGTCGGCTAATCCGGCTACTGATTCTTTCATTCTTCAGATCACAGATTCAGACGGAAAACCTATTTCCTCTCTTCAATCTCTCTACACCGGAACCACACTGCAATATCAGGTGAGAAGTGTCAAGCAATTATCTGACGGAGACTCTGTGCCGGTAGCATGGAAAGCAGATTTTATTGATGAGTCGGGAAATGTCATTGAGCGACCTCAATGGATTTCTGATTTCATAGTTTCCGGTTCGGCATCCGAAAAATGCAAAGCGACAACCGTTCTTCAGGAACCGACTTTCCTGAGCATGAGTGAAGACACCCGTACCCTCAGGAATACACCCGATATCAACACGTCTTCGGGCATGACGCCCTATAATCTTGCTAATTCCTCCGGGGCGCCGGCTGTAGAGAATACGTCAAATTGCTATCTCATAAAAGCACCCGGACAATATTCCATCCCGCTTGTTTATGGAAATGCAATCAAAGAGGGCGCTCCCAATCCTTCCTCTTACACCACGACATCTACCAACAGGTATGCCCTGAAGACTTTTCTTAATCATCTCGGCAACCCTATTTCAGATCCCTATATCTATAACAATGCTGGTTGCACACCGGCTTCCGCTTCCCTTGTATGGGAGGGCAGATTGTGTCTCGTGCAGGACGTGGCTCTTTCCGAAGATAAAAGAAGTCTCAACTTCACAGTGCCTGATGTGTATATAAGCCAAGGGAATGCCCTCCTGTGCGTCAAAGATGGTGATGGTAATATAATGTGGAGCTGGCAAATATGGGTGACGCCTTACGATCTTGACGCTAATGTACAGACCGTTTCATCAAGCGGAATCACGGTGCAACTGCTTTCCCGTAACTTAGGACAGATCACAAATGGTGATGATACTCTTTATCCGGCTTGCTCTACAAAAGTGAGATTCACTCAGATTCCTGACGATGGTTCTGAACCTCTGACTACAGTCATCAGTATTGACCAAAGTGAAAAAGAAATTAAGACACCTGACTGTTACAGCTTCTTCCAATGGGGACGCAAGGATCCTATGATTTCAGATATCAAGGATTGGTATGATCCGTCTCATCACGAAATCACCACCTTCTCCAGACAGGATTATGATTCTTACAGCGGCTCTTTGCCAATGATAAGCGAATACATACGCACTCCTGAGACATTCTGGACATCAGCCCATGATAAGGCACACCAGTATATCAATCTCTGGAATACGGATCTTTCAACCTCCACTAATACGAAAAGTATTTATGATCCTTCCCCCCTCGGATTTAAAGTGACTTTCGGAAAAATATTTAATGAATTTGTCAATCACGGTTCAATTCGGGAAGTATCCTCAACAGAAGACACCAGCAATACGGGATTTTATATAAGTATTGCAGGCAGCGCAAATGAGATATTCTTCCCTGCATACGGCTACCTGCAATCAAGTTCAGGAATGACAAATGGATATGGAAGCAACGGCCAGGTATGGAGCACGTATTATGACGGCACACATGACAGGGCTCTCCTGACGAATGCCCGTGCTCTTGTGTTCTCGTCTTCCTCCATAACGTTCCCCACTGATCCGCGAGCTTTCGGTTTCGGAGTGCGTCCCGAAAAAGAATGAGAGTTAACGTTCCGCCCTCATGGGATTATTCAGGAAATCTTCATACGCGAGCCTGACACCTTCCTCCAGTTCAGTGCGGTAGTTCCATCCTAATCCTGCGGCTTTGCTTACGTCAAGAAGCTTACGGGGTGTGCCGTTAGGTTTCGTTGTGTCCCAAACTATTTTTCCTTCATATCCTACTGTCTGTGCCACAAGCTCAGACAGTTCTTTTATTGACACTTCCTTACCGGTCCCTGCATTGACTGTCTCATCTCCGCTATAATTATTCATAAGGAAGACACATAGATTAGCGAGATCGTCGACATAGAGGAATTCTCTCAGAGGCGAACCGTCGCCCCAGCATACCACTTCTTCTGCTCCTGTCAGTTTTGCCTCGTGGAATCGACGTATCAGAGCCGGAAGCACATGGCTATGAGTAGGATGATAGTTATCGTTCGGTCCGTATAAGTTTGTCGGCATAACGGATATATAGTCCGTACCATACTGGCGGTTAAGATATTCACAGTATTTAAGTCCGCTGATTTTCGCCAGAGCATAAGCTTCATTAGTCTGTTCGAGCGATGAGGTCAGCAGGCAATTTTCAGGCATTGGCTGAGGAGCAAGACGGGGATATATGCATGAAGAGCCCAGAAATTCCAGTTTCTTACACCCGTTTTTCCATGCGGCATTTATCACATTCATCTCAAGCATCATGTTCTCATACATGAAATCTGCCGGATGAAGAGCGTTGGCTTGTATGCCTCCAACCTTCGCGGCGGCTAAAAATACATATTCAGGACGTTCTTCCTCAAAAAAAATATTGACAGCCTGCTGGTCAGTAAGATCAAGTTCGGAATGACTGCGTGTTATGATATTGACATAACCCTGACGTTTTAGCTCCCTCACTATCGCTGAGCCAACCATACCTCGATGACCCGCAACATATATTTTTGAATCTTTCTGCATCATTTCACAATTCCTTTCTCAAGATATTCTGCAAGATTAGTCTTAACCTGTTCTCCTGCCCTTTCAACAGCCACCTTCGCCATATCGGCATCCACCATCAGATTCACAAGCTGTTCGAAACTTGTCTTTTCTGTCGGATCCCATCCTAATTCCTTTTTTGCTTTGGATGGATCGCCCCAAAGATTGACGACATCCGTCGGGCGATAGAAATCAGGCGATACTTCAACCAGCACCTTTCCGGTAGCCTTATCAATTCCCTTTTCATTCTCACCCTCTCCCGTAAACTCCAGCTCAATCCCTGCCCTGCGGAAAGCAAGCAGACAGAATTCACGGACAGAGTGTTGTTCGCCGGTCGCTATCACATAGTCGTCCGGCTTCGGCTGCTGAAGTATCAGCCACATACATTCCACATAATCCTTGGCATACCCCCAGTCGCGAAGTGAAGAGAGATTGCCGAGATAAAGTTTCTCCTGTTTCCCCTGGGCTATTCTGGCTGCCGCAAGAGTAATTTTCCGTGTTACGAATGTTTCCCCTCTTCTCTCGCTTTCATGGTTGAATAGTATGCCTGAACAGGCATACATCTTATAGGCTTCCCTATATTCCTTCACAATCCAGAACCCATACAGTTTAGCCACTGCATAAGGGGAATAGGGATGGAAAGGGGTCTTCTCGTTCTGGGGCACTTCTTCCACCTTGCCGTAAAGTTCAGAAGTCGATGCCTGATAGAAACGGCAGGTCTCAGTCAGTCCGCAGAGTTTTATAGCCTCCAGCAGACGCAACACACCTGTCGCATCCACGTTGGCAGTGAACTCAGGAGCATCAAAACTTACCTGAACATGGCTTTGAGCTGCCAGATTATATACCTCGTCCGGTCGCACTTTGCTTATCACCTGCATAATCGACATGGAATCGGTTAGATCGGCGTAATGAAGATGAAAGTGTGGATGTCCCTCCAGGTGTGCTATCCGTTCTCTGAAATCAACAGAAGAACGGCGTATCGTACCGTGTACATCATATCCTTTCTCAAGCAAAAATTCCGACAGGAAGGAACCGTCCTGACCTGTCACTCCGGTAATCAAGGCTGTCTTCATATATTAAATTGAAATTTGAAAAGTTAAATTTGAAAATTGTGTTACCTTTTATTCCTGCCCCTTGAGCCTAATGCCTCAAGCCTAATGCCTTAAACCTAATGCCTAAAGCCTAATGCCTAACGCCTCCAGCCTAATGCCTAATGCCTAACGCCTCCAGCCTAATGCCTAACGCCTAACGCCTCCAGCATAATGCCTCACTTCTTTGGTAAGCGATTCTTTCCGTGCCGTTATGAGTGTATATTATCCCACATTTTGTGAAACCGTTACTCTCCAGAAGATTCTGCATTGGAATATTATCTCTATGGGTATCTGCCCGGATTTCACTGACTTTACCGGCACACCAGTCAATACAAGCCTTACCCACACCTTTCTCGCTTCCTCGTGAGGCAAGACGATGAATAGTGCCGTATGGATTGTCATTAAGCCATGCTCCATCTTTAATTACCAGATACGTAGGATCTTCTCCCACGATGAAGCAGAAAGTGCCCACAATTTCGTCTGAATCTTTACAAACCACAAAACAATGTCCCTTTGCTATTTCCTCTTTTATAAGACATTCTCCCGGATAACCCTTCACCCATTGGGTCGGGTTTCCATTCTCCGTCATAAATCTCCTGGCTATATCAAAGATTTCCATCAGCCTCGGAATATCTGCTTCCTCCGCCTTACGAATATTTTTCATTCAGGTAAAATTTTCCACAAAGTTAAGAAAAGAAACCTAATCCTACAATTTCTTTCCTCCTTCGAGTTTCAACACCGCCTTTTCAAGCGATTCCGTCGGGGGTATGATATTATAATCCTTCCAGAAGTCTTCATCCTTAAAGTCGTCGACCATATCAGAAAAGACATCCTTCCCCCGATAAGCATTCTTATTCTGAATGCCTGTCTGCGGATTATCATCTCGGTCGACCATTACCATCTCAGCGCTTATAGTATAACCTGAGGAAAAAAGACGCCGTTTCCAGTCGCATTTAAAACGTGTTGTGGTCTGAATGTAGTTAAGATATGAAACTCCGTCCTGATATTTGTAAGCCACCACACATTCAAGCTCCTGAGGCTTGAAATGCAATCCGCGCGGTTTTTTCCGGAGTATTGTGCGCGTAGCCTTATCCGAATCGCTGACATCAACATTGAATTCAGTCTTTGTGATTGAAAGGGTCTCACGGTCGATGTATATTTTTCCCTTGTGTAGAGGATAATCTGCCTTACCTTCCGGCTTGAAACTAACCACAAATTGAAGTCTATCGTCAATATACGTCATCGGCTCCATCTTGAACTTATATAAGTCGAGTTCATTCGGACTAAAAAATAACTCTTCATTCTTTACAACATCCAGCACGACAGGGAGCATCGGTCCGCCCATAAGCTTCACGGCAAGCGTATCCGTCTGTTGAGGGCTCAACAGACGACGCCCCTTGATAATCCTCACTTTATCGCCTGAAATGGTTCTTACTGAATAAGAATTCTTCAGCACCTCTATGATAGCTTCCGAGATGCCCAGATAACGTTTTCCTTTTTTTATTGTCTCACGATAGAACGACGTGAATAGATTTCGTCTTTGAGAATAATTGCGGGAGATTTTTCCCAGGGCTTCTTCTACAAGATAGCGTGGATCTGAGCCATAGACAACATACTCATCAAGCACCTTCCCTGTCATCTCCAGAGGGATGACAATATTTCTGATTCTCTTCCCTTCAGGTTTAATTCTAAGGAGATAACTCTTATATCCCAAATATTCAGCATTGACTCCGTTATTGATTAAGCTGTCAGGAACCTTTATTACAAATGACCCGTCAGAATTGCTGACTGTGCCGATGTTCGAGCCGGGAACCGTAAGACTCACTCCGGGCAGTCGTTTCTTTCCATTCTTTTCCTTGACAATACCCGAGAGCACTATATCCTCCCCTCTCATCTCCATACAATGACCAGCTAACAAAATTAATGATGCCATTAATCTTATTAAAATCTTCTGTCGACTCATATTATCCTCCTCCTTTTTATTTTTCTTCCCTTAATATCTATGAATTGACATAATGTGCCCGAAGCTCATGAATCCGGTTTTTCATTTTGATATTGAGGGTTCTTGCTACAAAGTTAATTTATTTCTTTTTTAATACAAAATTTATGCATTGCATTCACCTCAAAAATAATTGGGCTGTATCAGTGAATGGTTTTAAAGGATAGCTATGAGAGAGACTCTACTGCCACAAAGCCTTCTTCAGCTTATGGCAAGCCAAGGTTTACTACACACTGACACAATTTCTTTTTCAACCTAACAACAATATGGATTGTTTTAAAGATAGAAAAGAGAGTGTTTAAAATTGAAAATTATAATAGCCTACAGCCTTGAGCCTACAGCCTACAGCCTACAGCCTTGAGCCTTGAGCCTCGAGCCTTGAGCCTCGAGCCTTGAACCTAAAAAATTATATTATGGAACAGAAAATTCAATTAAAAAGAGCCTACGAACCGGCTTCGCCGGAAGATGGGTATCGTATCTATATCGACCGCTTATGGCCGCGTGGATTGTCGCACGCAACATTTCATTATGATTCATGGGATAAACAGATTGCACCCTCTACAGAACTGAGGGAATGGTTTCATGAAGATCCTACTGACCGATGGGATGAATTTGAAAAAAGATATTCAGCTGAACTTTCATCAAATCCGGCTTTTGCGGAATTAAAAAAAGAGATAGCTGATAAGCCTGAAGTGACTCTTCTCTATTCATCTCACGACCCTCTACACAACAACGCAATTATCGTCAAAAATCATCTTGAATATCCCAATTGATTCAACATTCATACTTTTAAGTTGAATTAAGATATAAAAATAAGCAATAAAAAAACGCCTTCTCCTTTTCGGAGGGGCGTTCTTACTTTCCAGATGTTATTATCGTTTATGAGAGTTCTGATAGGGAGACGTGGTCTTCTTATTATTCCTTTCTATTGCGATAAAAAATAATCAGCAAGTCCAATATTCTGAACGCTGTTCTACGCTGTCAGCTGCATTAGCTGACTTTGACTGACGGGTGGAATTTAATGCCTTACCCTCAGCCTGATTCTTGGTTGGGAAAGCTAAGTAATACATAATGG
>JAIDPA010000143.1 GCA_029062985.1 Muribaculaceae bacterium | reverse complement strand
ACGAGTTTGCGTCTTGTGTCGTGGGCTGGGAGATGTGTTTAAGAGTCAGTCATTGAAGTTTGGAAGAGATAAGTTAACGTTTATTTCTGAAAAACATAAATGAGACTTATAACGTTTCTTGTATATGAACGGACTAATTATCGGACTACTCTTACCTTTTGTCGGCACTACTTTAGGAGCGGCTTGTGTTTTCCTTATGAAGGAAAGTATTCCTCAACGTTTGCAGAAAACTCTTACAGGATTTGCTGCCGGGGTGATGGTGGCAGCATCTATCTGGTCGCTCCTTATACCGTCAATGGAGATGACAGGTAAGGAAGGAATAATGAGCGTGCTTCCTGCAGTCATAGGATTTATGATAGGAATTCTCTTCCTTCTTTTTCTTGACAGTGTTGTGCCTCATCAGCACATTGATACCGATAAAAGCGAGGGTCCGAAGTCTCATCTTTCAAAAACTGCAAAACTTGTATTTGCCATCACTATCCATAATCTTCCGGAGGGTATGGCAGTTGGAGTTGCTCTTGCAGGAGCTCTCGAAAATAACTCATTTATGCCTATGACCGGTGCGCTCGCTCTTGCTATTGGTATCGCTATACAGAATTTCCCGGAGGGAGCAATAGTCTCGATGCCACTTCGCAGTGCAGGAAATTCAAAGGGGATTTGTAGCCGGGGCTATGATATACGTGGTTGTGGAAGAACTGATTCCGGAGACTCAGGAAGGAGAACATTCCAATATGGGCACTATCGGTTTTGCCATAGGCTTCCTGCTTATGATGATACTTGATGTAGTGCTTGGCTGAAATCTCAAATCCAACTCCTTCGGAAAGTTCAAACTTAGAAAACACAAAATTCATTATCCCAATATAGCATATTAATCTTTAAATAAATTATAAAAATGGCAGAAAATACTTTTAAAGTGTTGCTAATAAATGGCAGTGCTCATGTTAACGGATGTGTTGCAAGAGCTTTTGACGAAATAGAAAAGACTCTTAGCGAGTCAGGCATAAACACTGAAAGAATAAATGTCGGCAATAAGGACATCCGTGGTTGTATAGCATGCAATTATTGCAGAAGTCATGGCAAATGCGTTTTCAACGATATGGTAAATGAGACAGCTCCAAAACTCGCTGAAGCGGATGGAATAATTCTCGGCACCCCAGTCTACTATGCAGGACCTAACGGTCAGCTACATGCCTTTATGGATCGCCTGATTTACAGCACAGCCGGAACAATCAATCTCAATCAAAAGGTCGGAGCAACTGTGGTCTCATCAAGACGCGCCGGAAGCACATCTGCATTTGACAGTATGAATCACTTTTTCTCTATGTGCTCAATGCCTGTTGTCTCATCTACCTATTGGAACGAAGTGCATGGCTTCACAGCTGAAGACGTAGAAAATGATGAAGAAGGACTCCAGACAATGAGAAACCTTGCAAGAAACATGGCTTTCCTTATTAAAGCTATACGGGCTCAAAAAGAAAAAGAGGGACTTCCTCATCAGGAGCACGATGTTTTCACAAGTTTTTTTACTGAAAGAAGACAATAATAAACAAAGAAACCGCATCTATAAAAGTTGCGGTTTCTTTCTATAATCAAATCAATATTTATCAGATTTTATTTCTTTCTAAAGCCTGGCGATACACCTCATTCACACGAACCCGAAGAGAATAAGGTTTTATGATGGTCAATGAATTGCTTCTTGCCAAAAGAGCCATTACAAAATCATTGGTAATCCTGATTGACAATCTGATTCGGAATTCCTCATCGTTATCGACAAGAACTTCCTGAGAAGAATGCAATGGAGTAGCCTTCAGGAAATATCCATCGAGAGGAGAATAAGACAGCACCACCTCTTCTATCGGTATTTTCTCATCATCCCAAATTCCATAACTATTTTGAAAGAGACGGTTCGGATCAATTGATTCGTCTTTTTTATACTTTTCAGGCAGAATCGAAAGATTACTAATTCTGTCGACTGCATAAATCCTTAATTTCTGCGTCTCATCAATTGCTACAAGATACCATAGTCCGAGTGATTCCTTAAGGAAATATGGTTTTACAGTTTTTTTAATTACTTTGTTATCTTTCCTGACTAATTTATATTCAAAACTTAGCGGACTCGAACTCTTTATTGCATGTATGAGAGCCGGGATACTTTCTGCCCCCTTTGGTCTGTGATGCTCCGGTATAATAAACCCTGTTGCATCCGATGAACTGTTGAGAGAAGTCAGCAAATCAAAATTCAACAATAGTTCATCATAGCGGACATCAGCATTGATCGGTTTTTCTAAAATATAATATCCTTCCCCTCTCCTATTCTTAATCTCGATTTCAAACATGCTTGCTATATCAGCAATATCTCTTTGGAGAGTGCGCAGACTTAGACCGACAGCATATCCCCTTATCTGCATCTGAAGATTAAGATAGGAAATCAATTCGTCGCCGGGAATGTATTTCCGTTTTCCCGACAATTTCTGTATGATGAGTATATAGCGGATCAACCGCCCCATGTTCTGATTCATGCCGCAAATTTAAATAGGCAAAGCGTCAATTTACGTCGTTGGAAGAAAAAAATCACAAATTTTACTTCTCTTTACAAACTTCCTGATAAACTATTCGTGAAATTTCTGCTATCATTGCAGATGTGTCTGCAATGTCATAACCGGAATCTGCTATAAAAACGGCAATGGAATAAAAATTGCTATCCGGGAGATTAACATAACCGCAATCATTAATGGCAGAAATTCTTCCTGATTCCTGTTTATCCCCTGTTCCGGTTTTATGGCCTAATACAGCTCCCGAAGAAATAAAGGGGGCTGCCAGTCTGTCAGTCCCTGTCTTACAATTCTCCATCATGAGGGCAACTTCTCTGAAAGAATCAGAGGAATCTCTCAGTTTAAGATTGAAATAATTTAGGAGCTCAGCTATCGCTATAGGCGTAGACATATTAAGATAGCAAAGCGAAGGATTCCTGTGCATATCATCTTCGGTAGCCCCTATCTTTATTTCTTTCGGCAAATTCATCTGCCGCATGTTGAAATTCATACCTTCTATTCCGCCTATATAATCCAGCAATATATCAGCAGCATTATTATCACTCTCTTTCAACGACCACTCAAGCAACTCCCGCACACTAAGAACCATCGGTTTTCTACCGTATTTCAAAACCATCGGGCTCCAAGTGTTCTCCTTTAGATCTTCTTCACTGATTTTTATGGAAGCTCCAAGCTCCATACCTTTTGAATCAATAATATGAGCTACTACCAAAGCCAGTGGAAACTTAAACACACTCATCATCGGAAATTCCTCTTTCCCGTTAACTTCGATGGTATCCTTTCCATTAATAATTAATCCTATTCCTATGCGTGCATCCTTATCATCAATATACGTCTTCAGCAGAGTCTCCATTTCCGGGTATCTGCTTTTAATCCTAACTATCGGATTTTCGGCTCCGGGGACGTAAGGATCGAGACTTACATCCATTCTATCCCCACTGACCGGTATAGTCTGACTCACTGTGCCAACGTATGAAAACCGGAGTGAATCATTTTTCTGTGCTACTACACTAAATCTTCCCGACTCATCACCAATAAAAGTCTTATTGTCTGAAATCCTCGTAATAAAAGGATGAACCAAGGGACTATCATAAGCGGGACAAGAAATTCTACCTGTTATTGTAATCATCTTTTTATCAGAATTGCAACCTGATAGAAATAAAAGAATCGTCATTATTAATAACTGCTTTATCAATCTCATAGCCACTGACTCCTAAATATAGTTTTAATTAA
>JAIDPA010000142.1 GCA_029062985.1 Muribaculaceae bacterium | reverse complement strand
GAAGCATCTCATGCTTCTGTTTTGATTCGCTAAGGTAATATTTTTTATTGGAATCTACAATAATTAATCTGATTCAACTCTCGCAGGCTCAAGTTTGGAACCATCGGCTAAAAAGATTAAAATTTCCTTTTTTATTCTCCAATGATCTATTCTCCAATGATTGAAAAAATATCGAGGCGGATATTGGCAGCCGCATGGCGCATGGAGAGAAGTTCAAGTCCAGCCTCCATATAATAGTTTGTTTCGCTCAGATAATCAATGAGGGTTATGACCTTCTGAGAATAAGCATTCAAAAGAAGCTGACGCGGATTAGTGTCTTCTATAAGAGGCGCAACGGCTTCAATCCTTTTACTCAGAGCGTTGAGGCGCTCAATTGAAGCATGAAGATTATTTTCGGAAGCCAAACGAAGTTCTTCTGTCTTGAGATTTGAAGCCATCTCGGCAGCTTTGGCAGCTTTTCTTTTTCCTTTATTTGAGAAAATAGGAATGGATATGTCCAACGCCCCTCCGTTGAAGTGCATTCCGTCTTCAAAAGCATGCTTATAACCGATTGAGAGGGAAGGCAATCCCTCCATAGTTGCAACTTTTGAGGACGCAGCCGCATATCGGGATGCTGCTTCTGCTTCAAGTATCTCGGGTGTCCGGGCAGCCAGTTCCTTCATCCGTTCGGGAGAGGGAAGGTTAGTCGCCGGGAATACACAATCCATATCTTTCAGAAGAGAAGAGCAGTCTTTTCCGGCAATGACCGACAGGTCTTTCTCCACAGCTTTTTTTGCATCTTCAAGAGTGAGAAGACGGATATCGAGTGAAGAGTTTTCAATCTTAATTTTATTAATGTCAAGCAGGGTAAGTTCGCCTCCCTTCATGGCTTGCTGAGTAAGGGATGCAACTGAATCCGCATTCTGCTTAATCTCCTTAATCAGGGCAATCTGACGGTTAAGCAGAATATAATCAAGAATGAGTTTTCGCACCTCAGTCAGCAGATTATTCCGAGCTACGTTATTGCTTAATGAAAGCCGCTCAGCCTCTGCTTTTCCCGCATTTTTACGTGCTTTATATGCCCCGGGCCAATCCAGCTCCCAGTTGACACCAAATCCCCAACGATTATCTTCATCTTTGGGCGCCACGAGATATTCTCCTTCAATGCCGGGGTCAGGAAGATTTGCAATTGTCTTTAAGGCAGCTATCTCAGCCTCTGTTCCTCCATAGACACTTTTGAGTGAAGGTGCGTCTGAGATAATATTTAGAGCAACCTGCTGAGGCGTTTCTGCCGAAAGAGGAAGAATAAACAATGCTAATATGACCGAAGCAAATATTTTACGCATGATTATTTTTAAGATTAGTAGATTTTATTTCCAACAATCTATAAACGGCAGGAACCACAAAAATATTGAGCAGGGTCGACGAAAGAAGTCCTCCGAGAATAACGGTTGCCATAGGCGCCTGAATCTCGTTGCCCGGACTTGACCCGCGCAGTGCGAGGGGAACTAAGGCAAGGGCAGAGGTCAGAGCGGTCATCAATATAGGGTTAAGACGGTCACGGGAGCCTTTTTCAAGGCGTTCCTCAAGGGAAATTCCATCCTTCTTCATGGAATTATAATGAGAGATGAGGAGCATTCCGTTTCGCGTGGATATGCCGAGCAGGGAAATAAAACCAATGATAGCCGGAATATTCATTTCGCTTCCTGTCAGCCAGAGAATAAGGACGCCTCCGACAATTGCAAGGGGCATATTCAGGAGAATCACGAGAGACTGCGAAATGCTTTTAAATTCAATATATAGAAGCAGGAAAATGACTGCGATAGCACCCAGAGATGCCAACAGAAGAGTGCGGGAAGCGCGTGCTTCGCTTTCAAACTGTCCGCCGTATGAAATAGAATACCCTTCAGGGAGTCTGATTTTATTTTCCACTTCTTTCCGTAAATTTTCGACACCTCCGCGAAGGTCTCCGTCGGCGATATTTGCTGATACGACAATTCTGCGCGAAACGTTTTCACGGTTCACGGTGCTTGGTCCGGAAGATGATGTGATGTCTGCAAGATAACCCAAAGGCACACGACCGACGCCGGTGTCAATCATCATATCCTGCAGATTCTCTATTCTGTTCCTGCTGTTTTCAGAAAATCTGAGAGTAATATCGTAGGGAAGGGCGCTACCCGTGACCTGCGAAACCGTCTCTCCACCGAGAGCGACTCTGACAAAGCGGTTAAATTCCGGGAGAGTGACTCCATAACGAGCCAGCATATCACGTCGCGGACGAATATCAATCTGAGGACGTGGAATCTGTTGCTCTATATTAATATCTACCAATCCATCAACCTCCTGCATACATTCCTGCACCTCTTTGCCGATGCTATACAGACGATCAAGATCATCACCGAATATTTTCACTGCTATCTGAGCCTCACTCCCTGAAAGCATGGCATCTATTCTATGACTGATTGGCTGACCGATCTCAATATTTACCCCCGGAAGAGCTGAAAGGCGTGAACGAATATCAGCCATCACTTCCTTTTTGGATCGCCCTTTATCCAGACGATAGGGAACCTCTATTTCAGATACGTTTGATCCTAACGAATGTTCGTCAAGTTCGGCACGTCCTGTTTTCCGGGCAGTAAGAATCACCTCCGGAACCTCCTGCATCAGTCGTTCAGCCCGGGAGCCAATACTGTCGCTCATTGCAAGCGAAATGCCCGGCAACGCACTGACATTGACTGTGAAAGAGCCTTCATTGAAAGAGGGCAGGAAACTTCTGCCAAGGAAAGGAAAAATCAGAGCGGCTGCAAGAAGAAATACTCCTGTCAGGAAAAAAAGCGGTTTGGGCTTATGCACCGTCTTCATCAGGAGTCGGGAATAGACTTCACCAAGATAACGGGTGACGGGAGGTTCTTTCTCAAGTTTTGTCTCTTCTTTCCCCCTGGCGAGAAGAAAAAGACATAGGACAGGGGTGAGCGTTAAAGCTACTATAGTAGAAGCAATAAGAGAGATAATAAACGAAATTCCCAGAGGGACAAGCATTCTTCCTTCAATTCCGTCAAGAAAGAAAAGAGGTAGGAAGCTCGTAATGATTATGAGAGATGAATTGAGGATAGGCATCCTGACTTCGCGCGAACCCTCAAACACCACTTCTCTGACAGGGCGTCTGTCAGCGACGGGGAGCGAGCGGTTCAGACGTAAGTGACGGTAGACATTCTCCACATCTACAATTGCATCGTCGACAAGAGACCCGATAGCAATTGCAATACCCCCAAGTGTCATCGTATTTATAGTCAGATTCAGGGCAGAGAGAATGATTAGCGTAATTATGACCGACATTGGTATGGCTACCGCTGAGATAAGGGTGGTCCTGAAGTTCATTAGAAACAGGAACAGGACAATTATGACAAAGAAAGCACCCTCAAGAAGCGACGATTGAAGATTGCTTACGGAATTACCGATGAAATCAGCCTGGCGGAATATCTCTGTATTTATTTCAATCCCTTGGGGCAGTGATTTTCTTAATCCGTCAATGACGTCAATAATCTTTTCAGTCAGTTCAATAGAACCTGTAGCGGGCTGTTTTGAGACAGTGATTAAGACTGCAGGTTTCTTATTAAGGGAAGCTTTGCCGATTTCCGGCAATTTCGGAGCTAAAGTGACGTCTGCAATATCAGCAAGAAGCACAGGGTTACCCTCCGCTGAGAGAGCCACTGGAGTGTGTTCCATTTCCTCTATCAGAGAAGTTACAACTGTAGTCTTTATCAGGTATTCGTTATCGTGGTCAAAAAATATGCCGCCTGAACCATTGGAGTTAAAATTGTCAAGAGCATCAATCACGTCTGTGAGTGAAACTCCGAACATACGCATTTTCTCCTGCCGGAGACTGATAAGGTATTCTTTGATTTCCCCTCCGATTACAGCCACCTGCGACACGCCGCTGACTGAAAGTAGGGCAGGGCGGATTGCACGGTCTGCCACAGAACGAAGTTCCATCTGAGGTATGGAATCGGAAGTAAGCCCAATTATGAGTATTTCCCCAAGAATAGATGAGGGCGGACCGAGCACGGGCGTCTCTACACCTGCCGGAAGACTGCCACGTATAGTAGAAAGACGTTCTGTAACGGTCTGTCTTGCCTGAGCTACGTCAGAATCCCAATCAAACTCTACCCATACAACTGAGAACCCCGTTGCTGACGAGCTTCTCACTCTCCTGACTCCTGACGCTCCGTTCATGGTGGTCTCGATAGGAAACGTCACGAGTTGTTCCACTTCTTCAGGTGCCATTCCGGGCGCTTCTGTCATGACTACTACTGTCGGTGCATTCAGGTCGGGAAATATGTCAACTTCAGTACGTGCGAGAGTAAACATTCCCGCTACTAAAATGACAACACTCAAAGCCACGACAATCAGGCGGTTGTCAAGAGAAAATCTAATAATTTTGTTAAGCATGGTTCTGAAACCGGAATTAATGGTTGTGTGAGTGTCCCGGAGGTGCTATTGCAGATGTCTCTGCCATTCTTATGACGGTTGCCCCCTTCATCACAGCCATGTCACCTTCCTTGAGACCGTCAATAATCTCATAATTTCTACCGTCGGATGCTCCAATTCTGACAAGACGTTTTGAATAAGCATCGTCATCATCTTTGGAACGTACGTAAGCGTAATAATTCCCTTGCATCTCCACCAGTGCTTCACGCGGTATGGTCAGAACATTTCCCCGTTCGTTGCCGATAAGATATATTTCCGCAAAAGAACCGGGTTGTGTTTCAGGAGTAGAGGAGAAAGTAAAGTAGACAGGGATATATCCGTTGACAGCAGGATTTATTGACCCGGGAGATACGGATTTTCCGTCAAGTTCTGAAATTGACAGAATTGTCTCTGAACAGTCAGGTCGGAAGTTGGCAGACACGATTCCCGGAATTGAAGATGCAAAGCGTTGAGGCACGTCGGCACGCAGTGTAAGACGAACGTCGCGTGCTATAGTTGCGATAGGAGCACCTGTCTCTACAAAATCACCCGAAGAAACAAAGATGGCAGTGATATTTCCGGCTATCGGTGAAGTCTCGGTGCCACCTCCGGGTGATGCTCCGACGCCGGCGGCAGCTTCCTTATAGGCTTTCTCAGCTTCATTGAGCGCGGCTGCCGTTACGAGTCCTTCATTATAAAGCGGACGCAATCGGTCAAGTTCCCGTTTAGCCGCGTCACGGATTGCAACAGCGGCAGCATTGACATCGCCCCCTTGAATGCCTCTGGATGAAATTGATGCTATCGGACTTCCCTGCCGCACTGACGCTCCTACAGAAAGACCTGATGCAAGGGTGACTATTCCGCTCCGGCGGGCTGTAACAGTGTTTCTGCCCGTAGAAGTCGGTTCGATCATTCCGCTCACTTTTATTACCTCAGCAAATTTGGATGGAGTCAGTTCTCCGACAACAACGCCAAAATCCTTAGCTTGATGAGGGGAGAGAGTGATAGCATTCTCATGATTATGCTTCTCTTTCTCATGCTCTTCTTCGTTTTCATGTGGGCTGTGCGAGCATGAAAGCAACGAGCATGAAAGCAATGCAGCAATGATAAAATAGGGGGTGATATGTTTCATTTCATTATAATTTTATGCAAAAATACAAATTAAAGAATGCAACTAAGTTGCAAAAAAAATCCCGGAACCTGTGAAGATTCCGGGAAGTAAGTAATAAGATAGAAATTGATAAGATTCAGAGATTAGATTTCAGGTTAACTATGGAGAGGAATAACCCACTCCTCTCCATTAAAA
>JAIDPA010000141.1 GCA_029062985.1 Muribaculaceae bacterium | reverse complement strand
CTCGGGGCGCGCGGCTCACGGTGACGCAAAATCCCTGGGTGGTAATCTTCTCCGAAGTTCCCGGCGGCGTGGGGGAAATTACCCTTTTGCGGACGCGTGGGGAAGTTGGGGACAACTTCCCTCCCCGGGAAGTACCTCGAGCCTTGAGCCTTGAGCCTAACGCCTAATGCCTCCAGCCTATTTTTCTACTAATTCATTTTGCAGATTAAGACATTTTGACTACTTTTGAAACATACTAACAAAACCCTTGCTGTTAAAGCAGCATTTTCTATTATTTAACCTTCTATCTATGATGAGAAAAACTATCCTGTCGCTGATTTTTGGCGCCACTGTCGCCGGAGCTTCCGCTATCACCCCGATGTGGGTGTCTGACGTTCAATTGTCGCCCGATGGTTCCAAAGTGGCATTTGTCTACAAAGGCAATATCTATACTGTCGCTTCCTCCGGAGGTAAGGCAATACGTCTTACCAACGGCACTGCCGTTGATGCTGCCCCGGTGTGGAGTCCCGACGGAAGCAAAATAGCATTTGCATCTGACCGTAACGGAGGCAGAGATGTCTACGTTATGCAGGCAGATGGAGGAAATCCGACACGTCTCACCTTCAACTCCGCAACCCAGACTCCGGAGGCATTCACCCCGGACGGAAAAAACATAATATTCTCAGCTCTTATTGAAGATCCTGCGGCAAGCGCCCTTGGTCCGTTCAAGGCAAATGCCGAGCTTTACACTATCCCTGTCGAGGGGGGACGCTACACACAGATAATGGCTCTCCCGGCAGCGAACGTGCGCAATGTGCCCGGTTCTAAAAAAATAGTTTATGAGGCAATCAAGGGTGGTGAGGATAAATGGAGGAAGCATCACACCTCCTCTATCACACGCGACCTCTGGACATACAATCCTGCCGACGGCACATATTCCAACCTGACAAAACGTGCAGGAGAAGACCGTGACCCGGCGCCCTCAGCCGACGGAAAAACTCTCTTCTTCCTCAGCGAACGTGACGGCGGCTCCTTCAATATCTATTCAATGCCGATGACCGGAGGAGAGGCAAAGCCTCTGACATCCTTCACCACTCACCCCGTGCGTTATCTCACACGCGGAGGGAATGACCTGCTCGCATTTACCTACAACGGAGAGCTATACACAATGACTCCCGGAGGGAAACCTGCCAAACTTATGGTCGACGTGACAGATTCCGAAATTGAAGAGCCGGAAAACATATCATTCAGTCGTGCCAATGAGTCGCTTGTGTCTCCCGACGGAACACAAGTGGCTTTCACAAACCGTGGAGAAGTGTTTGTCACCTCTGTAAAGTATCCCTCCACAAAACAGATCACGCATACTCCTGCCATAGAAGAGGAACTTTCATGGGGAAAAGACGGTAAAACTCTTTACTATACGTCACGCCGCTCCGGAAAACAGGAAATCTATCGCGCCCGAATCGCTCGTGGCGACGATCCTAACTTCTCTAATGCCACACTGATTGACGAAGAGCCGATGTTCAAGTCTGACGGAGTGGAACGCAATTATCCTCTCATCTCTCCTGACGGGAAAAAGATGGCATTCCTTGAAAACAGAAATATCCTGAAAGTGATGGATCTGACTTCAAAGAAAGTCACTACCCTCACCCCGGAGCCGGTCAACAACTACCGGAACGGAAACTATAATATGGCATGGAGTCCTGACAGCCGCTGGCTGGCTCTGGAAGTGATGAATCCTCTCCATGAACCCTACACCGACATTGCGATCATCAACGCGACTGACGGAGAAAGAATTGACCTCACCCGGACGGGCTACACCGATGCGGCACCCCGATGGAGTCCTGACGGAAATGCAATCATTTTTGCCAGCGAACGCTTCGGAATGCGCAACCATGCATCCTGGGGGTCGGAAAACGACGTGATGATGATTTTTCTGAATAAGGAAGCATACGACCGTTTCCGTCTCTCAGAGGAGGATTTCGCTCTTCTTAAAGATGTGGAAAAAGAGCAGAAGAAAGCATCAGCAAAGAAAAAAGATGACTCGGCAAAGGGCAAGAAAGATAAAAAGGGAGCTGCAAAGGATGAAGCACCCGAGCCTAAAGCTGACAAAACCATCAGGATTGACCGAGAAGGGATTCAGGACCGGATAGTGCGCCTCACTCCCAATTCTTCTCATCTGGGCGATTTCACACTCTCAAAAGACGGAGAGACTCTATATTATCTCGCGGCATTTGAGAAAGGTGCTGACTTATGGAAAAAAGACCTTCGTAAGGGAGATGTGTCTCTTGTGAAGAAACTTGGTTCCCGAGGCGGCAGGATACAGACCGATAACGACGGCAATATTTTCCTTGCGGGACGCGAAGTGCAGAAATTCGACCCTAAGACTAAAGAGCTTAAGAAAGTGAATATCTCAGGGAAAATGAAACTTGACCGTGCCAAAGAACGTGAGGCTATGCTCGATTATGTGGAACTTGAGGCTCAGGAACGTTTCCTTCTTCCCGAAATGCCTGTCGACTGGAAAATGTATGTCGATAATTACCGCCGTTTCCTCCCCCACATCAATAATAACTATGACTTTGCCCGTCTGCTTAGCGAACTCCTCGGAGAATTGAACGTATCGCACTCAGGCGGACGCTACACACCTTTCCCTGCAAAAGATGCGACTGCTTCTTTAGGACTGATTTTTGACCAGACCTATACAGGCGAGGGACGCCGTGTGAGCGAGATTGTAGCCGGAGGTCCTTTCGACCGTGCCACTACGCGCCTTCAGCCGGGCGATGTGATAACTTCAATCAACGGCGAGACATTATCTTCGGATGCCGACTGGTCAAAACTGCTGAACGGTATCTCCGGGCAAAAGACTCTTATCGGAATAAAAGGTGCGAACGGTTCCTTTGAAGAGGTTGTGCTTCCGATTTCATCTGCAGCCATGAGCAATCTTCTTTATGACCGCTGGGTGAAGGGACGTGAAGCGCTCGTAGACAGTCTCAGCGGCGGACGCCTCGGATATGTCCACATCCGCTCCATGAGCGACGACAGCTTCCGCACGATATATGCCAAAATAATGGGTGAATACATAGACAAAGACGGTATAGTCATCGACACACGCTGGAATGGAGGCGGACGCCTGCATGAGGATATTGAGGTGCTCTTCAGCGGCGATAAATATCTGACACAGGAAATTCACGGCAGAAAATCAGCCACCTACCCGTCACGCCGCTGGAACAAGCCGAGTATCATGGTGATGGGTGAAGCTAATTATAGTAATGCACACGGCACTCCCTGGGTGTATAAACATAAGAACCTTGGAAAACTTGTCGGTATGCCCGTGCCCGGAACTATGTCTTCCGTCAACTGGATAACCCTTCAGGATCCTCAGATGGTGTTCGGTATCCCTGTAGTAGCCTTCCGCACGAACGACGGAATTGTGCTTGAGAACACTCAGCTTGAACCTGACATCATGGTGGAGAATGCCCCGGCAGATGTAGTGCGTGGCATCGACACTCAGATAGAGGCAGCTGTAAAGGAGTTGCTCAAAGAAATAAATCAATAAGCCACTCTAACGTATTCAACTTTCGCAAGCTCAACCCCCAATCATCCCCAACTTGAGCTTGCGAAAGTTGAATACGTTTATAAATCACTCCATCATTATGAAACTATTTTCAAAGCTCCTAATAATCATGTCGTTTCTCCCTTTCTTTAGTCAGGCGTCAGCACATTCCGACACTCCCTCCCGTGAGAATCTCAGGAAGATTCATTCAAGGCTAAAATCCGGTTTTGCTGATCTTAGGAAAGAGGTGGTGAAAGAGCCGCAGGGATTCATAAAATATCCCTATCTTATTCCGGCAGGATTCTATTCTCAGTTGTGGGACTGGGATGCTTTCTTTATGGCAAACCATTTCATATCGAAAGGTGAACCGGAATATATGAAGAACTGGGTGCTGACATTCAGCCAGGGTATTGATGACGACGGTTATGTCGCCGGATGTATGACGAAGGATGGTCCTCGCAATGTGTATAGCGGAAGATTTGCCATGAAACCTTTCCTCTCGCAGGGTGCCTATCACTATGCGAATGCCACAGACGACTGGGAATGGCTGCGCCCTCTGTATCCGTCGCTGAATAAGGTGATCGATTACCGACGCCAGACTCAGAGGGACTCCATCAGCGGACTCTATTACTGGGAGATTGCCATGCAGAGTGGAGCTGACAATAATCCGGCACTCAACTATTTTAAGGATGACACCCGTTCTTTCCTTTCGACAGATGCTTCCGCTTTCCAGTATGGGGAACTCAAGGCTCAGGCTGCCATAGCCAAAAAACTCGGCTACGCGGAGGATGCAGCGCGACTTCTCGAGGAGGCGGAAAATCTGAAAAAGGCTCTCAACGATATCTGCTGGAATGAAGAGGATGAGTGCTACTACAACGTTGACCGTGAGACGCGCACTCCTTACCGTCGTGTAGGGTATTCCACTTTCGTGCCTCTTGTGTATCAGATGGCACCACTTGAAAAAGGAAGAAGAATGGTGGAGAGATATATGCTTTCGGAAGATGGGATGAAGTCGCCTTACGGATTCCGGAGCCTTTCTAAAAGTGATGTCGATTATAACAATAAGAATATAATCGTGCCATTCTCCAATTGGCAGGGACCGGTGTGGGGAATTTGCAACTATCTTTATTCAATCGGTCTGCATCACTACGGTTTTGACGATGAAGTTGCATGGCTGGCTGAAAAGGTAGGAGGATTGATGGCTAAGGATCTTGACGATTACGGCACGATGCACGAGACTTATCATGCAGAGACCGGCGAACCTCTTGCCCCATCAAATTTCAAATATCGCACTCCGGAGGGGAAACCCCAGGGTTTTGTAAGCTGGAATCTATGCATGGAGAATGTCCTTGAAGGCATTTTAAATGGAAACTGGATGCTTCTCCAGATAGAAGAATAAGATCCGATTTTCCAGTCGAAAATATTCTCCTCATTGAAGAAACGACGACTGAGATATGTCTCCTTTCAGGACGTATTTCCGAACTCTGAAAAATTGTGATTAATCCTATAAGAAGACAGCGCAGATTTGAGGTCTGCGCTGCATTTTTTAATATTTTTGTCTTCTCATGCAGTATTTACTATATTTTTCCGTCTTTATAGGGAGAAGCTGTTTAAACAGCTCCTTATTTTCATTTCTCTGAAAATTTTTCTCTGATAAATGGATAATGCCGAAATCATCAACCACTGTGCAGAAGGCGATAGAGAAGCCATGGAGCTTCTTTATCGCCGCTACCGCCATAAAATGATGCGTATTATCCGAAAGTATCTTCACGATGATGACGCAGCGGAGGATGTCCTACACGATGGATTCATCCTTATTTTCTCTCGTATCAATGAAGTTAAGAAACCACGCTATCTTGAATACTGGATGGCAACGGTGATGAAAAACCTTTGCCTGGATTATCTCTCAAATATCGACCTGACCACAATCCTCGATGAGGAATTTGATACTCCCGACCTGCCTGAACTCGAAGAAATCATACCATACGAAGAGCTTGAGCGAATTATCGAAAGATTGCCTAAGGGGTATCGCAACATTTTCAGGCTGGCTGTGCTTGAAAACAAATCACACAAAGAAATTGGAAAAATCTTAGGAATAAATCCTAATTCTTCATCCTCCCAGCTTTTTCATGCACGCCAATTGCTGCAAAAAATGGTGGCAGAAAGGAAAAGGGAACTCGGTCTGCTATCCATTCTCCTTCTCCTTTCAGGAGCATCCGTCACGTTTCTGCTCACTCAAAAAACTTCACCCGTCATTCTTCCGGGACTTATAGGAGACGAATTAGCATCCCTATACACACTTCCTTCCCGACAAACCTCGATTGAGCTACCTGCCGGGACAGAAGCAGGCTCCAAGAAATCAAATACTCAAATCATAGCCGCATCCTACGGAAAAAACACCTCAGGAATAAGGGGGATAAACCACCCTGCCCTCACACCTGCGCCGGAGAATATCTCAGAAAAGCCGGAAAAGAAAGAACCAAATGATGAGCGTGCCGCTCAGCAGGAAAATAAAACTGTAGCTGCAATGGAAAATAAGAAGGAGACCCCGGACTCCACCGATAACAATACGTCCGAACCTCTGAAGTTTGATTATTACGTGGCAGATGCCTCCAAGTATTCTATGCCGAAATTAAAATCACGCCAAGTTAAGGATAACGACTGGACTGTGAGCGTCGACTTTAATTTCGGAGGCATGGGAGGCTCCATGCTCCAGAGGAAATATAAAGATGATGAGTTTGCCAATAGTTTTAATCCCTCTACTCCCCCTGAGACACCACCGGAAGATCCTCCTTTCGGAAATCCGGACGAGGTCACCCTACCCGGCGATGATGACGGCAATAACCAAGACCCTGATAAGGATAAAGACAAGGATAAGGATAAAGAAAAGCGGCTATATGGTTTGCCGACACGCGGAAGCGATGGTAGCGAACTGTCGGAAATTGAAAATGACTTTCCCCTCACCCTTTCCATCACTGTCAGCAAGTCACTGACCTCACGTCTCAGCCTTGAGACCGGGATTAACTACAGCAGCATGGACACTAAATTCCGGCTTCGCTTTTCTGCCCTTGATATTACGGAGAAAGTTCGCACGTATTATTTAGGCATTCCTCTCAAGATAAGATACGAAGCGCTGTCATTATCCCATTTCTCCGCTTCTGTCAGTGGCGGAGCTATGGTTGATTTCCCCATTCGATCAGATGTCAGGACTAAAAAAGGTTATATTCCTACCAACCATAGGATTCCTTCACCTGAAGCCAAGACACAATGGTCGTTCGCTGCCGGAATCGGGCTACAATATAATTTCAACTCCCATGTCGGTATATATCTTGAACCATCCCTGAGATATAATTTCAAAAACGAAGCCACCCTGCCCTCCTATTGGCAGGAGCACAGGGTGACATTCGCTATTCCTTTAGGATTAAAACTCAGTTTCTAAAGGGATATTTCTCATTATATGCTTTAAGGGCAGCCTCAAGAGTATCCATTGCGCCGGCGAGATAATCCACCTCGTGGACGTAAGCTAAGCGCACCTGATTTCTGCCTTCACCGGGTGTGGTATAGAAACCGGAAGCCGGAGCCATGAAGACTGTATGGCCGTTATGACTGAATTCATCAAGACACCATTTGCAGAAATGATCGGCATCCTCAACAGGAAGAGAAGCGACTGTGTAGAACGCACCCATAGGCATCGGAGAATATACACCGGGAATCCTATTCAGACGCTCAATAAGGAAATCGCGTCTGCGCAGATATTCATCATATACGAAGCGCATATATTCTTCCGGAGTTGAGATGCTCGCCTCAGCCACAATCTGCCCTAACAACGGAGGAGAAAGACGCGCCTGACAGAATTTCATCACATTTGCCCTCAGTTCCTTATGCCGCGTTACGATAGCACCTATGCGAATGCCACACTCGTTATAGCGTTTCGACACTGAATCAATCAGCACTACATTCTCCTCAATTCCCGGGAGCGACATGGCTGAAATGAAAGGGGTATCAGTATAGCAGAATTCACGATACACTTCGTCGGAGAAAAGGAACAGATTATGACGCTTTACGATATCGGCTATTTTCATCAGCTCCTCTTCGGAGTATATATATCCTGTCGGATTATTAGGATTGCAGATCAGGATACCCTTTGTGCGTGGAGTGATGAGAGCTTCAAATTCCTCTACGGGGGGAAGTCTGAACCCATCCTCTATATGAGCGTTCACGCTTTTAATGACAGCACCGGCAGAGATTGCGAAAGCCATATAATTGGCATAAGCCGGCTCAGGGATAATAATCTCATCGCCCGGGTCAAGGCAAGCCATGAATGCGAACAGCACCGCCTCCGAACCACCTGACGTTACAATTATTTCATCGGGAGAGATATTCATTCCGAAACGCGCATAATATTCCGACATTCTGTTGCGTAATGACTCAATTCCTTCAGAAGGAGAATATTCAAGCACCTTGCGGTCTATATGCCGTAAAGCCTCAATAGCCTGAGGAGGGGTCGGCACGTCAGGCTGACCGATATTCAGACGATAAACAGCGACTCCACGCCGTTCTGCATCACGGGCAGCGCCCACAAGTTTACGGATAGGAGACGAAGGCATTTCATAGCCGCGTTGTGATATTTCGGGTTTCATATTGACGGTGGTTTCTGATTTTTACCCTTCAAGACCTGAGAGAAGGGCGTGCAAAGTTACAAAAAATATGTAAAAAACACAATATTAAATGCATAATGATTAATTATGAGGCGGTAGGCGGTAGGCGCGAGGCGGTAGGCATTAGGCGTTAGGCGTTAGGCATTAGGCATTAGGCATTAGGCGTTAGGCGTTAGGTGTTAGGCGCGAGGCTCAAGGCGCGAGGGAAAATTACCTTTTGCCTGCGCGTGGGGAAGTTGGGGACAACTTCCCTCCCCGGTTTACTCGCGCCTAACGCCTTGAGCCTCGAGCCTAACACCTAATGCCTAACGCCTTGAGCCTTGAGCCTCGAGCCTTGAGCCTAATGCCTAAGTCATAACTCACTATACGGATTTGACTGCAAAAAGTTTGCAGTATGGTAATGGTCATTAAGATTATTTAAGGCGGTGGGAAAGCATTTAATAGAGAAAAAATTAGGGCATAAGGGGGTTATTGTATTAACTTTGCAAAAGAAATCAGAAACACACGAAAAAATAAAAAACGTACATATATGGCAAAGAAAAAATCAGCAACTCCACAATCTGTGGGACGCATAAGCGATCTTGACGAGAAAAGAAAGGCACTCGAAATGGCGATGGGAAGACTCGAAAAAGATTTCGGCTCCGGGACAGTCATGCGCCTTGGCGATGATGCTGTGCAGGATGTGGAAACAATATCAACAGGCTCCATAGGGCTTGATTTCGCTCTCGGAGTCGGCGGCCTTCCCCGCGGCAGAATCACTGAAATATATGGTCCTGAGTCTTCCGGTAAGACTACTCTCGCCATCCATGTCATTGCCGAGGCTCAGAAGCAGGGTGGCATTTGCGCTATTGTCGATGCAGAACATGCCTTCGACCGTTTCTATGCCGAAAAACTTGGTGTCGATGTCAATAACCTCTACATAGCTCAGCCTGACAATGGCGAACAGGCTCTTGACATTGCTGAACAGCTCATCAACTCAGGAGCAATTGATGTCCTTGTAGTTGACTCTGTGGCTGCCTTGACTCCGAAAGCTGAAATTGAAGGAGAAATGGGAGATAAGAATGTCGGTCTGCACGCTCGCCTCATGAGTCAGGCAATGCGTAAGCTGACAGGCTCAATCGCACGCACACGCACATGCTGCATTTTCATCAATCAGATACGTGAAAAAATCGGTATGATGTTCGGCAATCCTGAAACCACTACCGGCGGAAATGCCCTCAAATTCTACGCTTCCGTACGTATTGATATCCGCCCCTCCACAGTCTTAAAGGATGGAGAGACCTCTATCGGACGTCTTGTGAAGGTGAAAGTGGTGAAAAACAAGGTTGCGCCTCCGTTCATGAAAGCTGAGTTCGAGCTTATGTTCGGTGAAGGTATTTCTAAAGCAGGCGAAATAGTCGACCTCGGAGTAGAACATGGAATCCTAAAGAAAAGCGGCGCATGGTTCTCTTATAACGGCACCAAACTCGGACAAGGACGCGATGCCGTGAAGCGTGTGATTAAAGAGAAACCGGAATTGGCGGCAGAGTTAGAGGAGAAGATCATGGAGACGCTAAACGCAAAACGTGAAGAGGCGCGCGCAAAGGGAGGGAGTCCTTTTGTAGCTAATACTGAAAGTGCGTCCAAGAATGATAAGGAAAGCACGGATAACATCGACGACGATTTCGGAGCAGATCAGGGTGGAGATAACGAAGATCTCTTCGGAGACGATTTTGAGGTGGATATCGAAGAGTAACCTTCACATCACTTACTGATCTCCGATTACCCCCTTAATTTGAGCTTTTGAAAGTTGCATAAAAATAAATTGAGGCGCGGATCTTGAAGATTCGCACCTCAATTTATTTTTATGCATTTTGATTTAATTTATGAATTTTGTTCAAAAAGAAATTTTTATTCAGATTAGAAAGGATGGCGTCTCTTCTCAAAGACACCATCCCCCCATAACCAAAATTCAAGTATAGATTCTGGAAACTGTCAATTGTCTCTGCAGTAATGACTGCTATATTGACAAAGACTATCCCTCATCTTTCGCAAGGTGGAGATAACGTTTCTAAAAGCAATTTTATCTTTAGTTTCACAACCATATATTGACCAAATCACTTTCTTAAGCAGTTATAAACTTCTACTTGTAGGTAGATGAAAGAACCGACTTGAATTTTCGGAATCCTCCCCTTTACTACACCTAAAAGGAGGATATGCAAATTTAAGTAAAAAAAGTGAGGTTTCCTAAATTCAAAATGTTAAAATGATTACAAAAAGTGTTAAAAATATGTTTAAATATAAAAATTTACTATCTAAACTATTTTTTACCCTTTACATATCCTTTCAATATCTGACAAGGTGCCACTGAACGGACCTGAATGCTCCAATTTCAGTGTACACATAGCGGCTGCAAACTTTCCGCTTTCTTCCACACCGCAACCCTGACTGCGTTTGTAAAGATAGCCTGCCATATATGTGTCGCCACATCCTGTCGCATCCACCACATCCTGAGGTTTATATGCCGGAATATAATGCTCCTTTCCCTCTGACAGTATCAATGATCCCTCGCTCCCGAGAGTGAGAATCACTTCTCCAACTCCGTAGGCCGCCAGCCGGTGGGCTGCCTCCCCCGGGTCACTGCTTCCCGTCAGCACCTCCATCTCATGTTCGTTTGCCTTCAGGATATCGACATATTTCAGCGCTTCCTTTTTATCATCCCAATCAACTGCGACGACACTCTCATCAAGCACCGACCGTAGATACCCCTGTGCGTCCACACTCACCTTGCCCCGGAGGGATAAATCACGAATGACGTCTAAAGAGAAATCATCTGCCAGAAGAGTGCCCAGATGGAAGGTCGATGCCTCTACCCCACGAAGTTTTCCCACAGTGAAAGGATCCGCCTTAGCCAGAACACGCTGTGTGCGATGATTACTGTCTTCTCCGTATATATTCTCAAAATAGACAGTGTGGGCGCTCGGAATTACCTCCACATTCACTCCCACATTCCTCAAGCCCTCAACCGACTCCATCTCCGACTCTGCCAGCGAGGAGACAAGGAGAAAGTCGCGAGCTTCCAATGCTGCCATTGCATGCCCGAAATAGAAGGCTGTGCCTCCCGGCATATAGGCAGTGTGCCGGGGAGTTACAACTTTATCAAGCGTTATATGCCCTATGCAGCAGATAGCTGCCTTTGGCTGGGTAATCTTTTCCATATTTATAGCTATTCTATTTCCACAATCGGACCCCTCACATAAAGCATTTCCGTGCGCCGCACACATGTCTCGCAAGCCGGGAAGACATAGCGTGTCTTATCGGAGGAAAATGCCCGGCGCGCGATAGCGCCGTGAGTAGCCGGGCGGGTGCATATCTCATGAGCACAACGGGGATTACGGACTCCTGTAGCGCTTTCCCAATATTCAAGGCGAGAGGAGAAATCCACCGGAGGGGGAGTGACTGAAGCGCTCATATCATTTTTCATCAATACAATATTTCCGGCATCGAGGGGGTGTGGAAGTTTATGATTATTTTCTTTCATTATTTTAGAAGAATACTGTAAATAAGAGGCAACCGAAGAAGTCTCTTTACTTAACAACGATTTTATTTCATATTTTGTGCAATGTCAGGGATAAAAAG
>JAIDPA010000140.1 GCA_029062985.1 Muribaculaceae bacterium | reverse complement strand
CCCCCTATTAAGTCGGCGGCAGCGTCAGATGTTTATAAGAGACATCTCATTAAGAGCTTGCTGCCGAAAATCAGGAGAAACGTCTATCAGAAAATCCTGACCCATCGTAGTGACTAAAGCTGAGGCACGCATCCGCTTATCGAATGGGGATATGGATGTGCACACCGGACAGAGACAGCCCACTTCAGGCACTCCTTTTGATGTGCCGCTGCCAAGAATCGTGACACTGATATCCGTATTGATGAAATTCACTTCACGTTCGAGCACTATGCCATATTTCTCTCTTACTCTGTCAACAATTATCCGGGAAAGGCGTGCTACATCATTGGCTGTCGCAGTGCCGGTATTGGTAATCACCAGACTATTCCCGGGATAAACTTGAGCTCCACCGATATTGACGCCTTTCATTCCGGCATGGTCAATAAGCCAGGCAGCTGATATCTTTACCTTTTCCTGATTAGCTATTTCAGCTGCTTTTCTGGAATCAGGCTCAGACCCTCTTTCCGGATTACTTTCCTCAGATTCCCATTCCGAATTACTTTTCTCCATATCGACAATATCAGACGGCTCAACGGCATTCTTATTATCATTGTCCTCTATTGGATAAGCCGGAATAGAGGGGTCGAGAGCGAGCATAGCTTGTTCATAGTAATAGCGGCTCACTATTGGATTCTTATAGAAACTTCCTGCACTCCCTATTTCCTTTGGGTTGGGAAGCTTTGAATCACGAAGTCTGACCACTTCCTCTGCAATTTCGCGAATTGTGGGAGCATGGTCAAGACTATCCCGGAATTTCTTTAAGGCTGCATAGTTGAAATTGTCAGCAAGCTGACAGGGTCTCAGCTTGAAGCTGACACGCAGCACAAAATATCTTCCTTTCCATATTGTCTTGAAATTGCTGTCGCGATAGCTGAAGCCGCATTCATTATTTTTGAGAGTAACCGTCTTACGGGTCAAAGTATCGAAACATTCCACAGAATAAATCACGTCCTTTGCCTCCGCACCATAAGCGCCCACATTCTGCACCGGAGCTGCACCTACTTCACCCGGAATGCCAGCCATATTTTCTAAACCGGAAAGTCCGGCGTCCACACACCAATCCACCAGGTCGGTCCATTTCTCCCCGGCTCCTGATATGACAAAGACTTCATCCTCATTCTTTTTATACTGTTTTATCCCCTTTATAGCGGAATGAAGCACCAATCCGTTGAAATCAGACATGAACAACAGATTGCTTCCTCCTCCAATATGAAACACATTATTCTCAATGAATTCGGGACTTCGGGAGATTTTTTCCAGTTCATACACCGAGCTATATTCGGCAAACAGTTTAGCCTTAGCCGGAATATTGAATGTCGTTAGCGAAGTGAGGTCTTTATTATATTCAAACATCATTTTCTTTTTTCTTAAATTGAGATTTGTCCTTAATATGCATATAAGGGTTATTTACGGAATCGGGTGAGAAGACCATCCTCAAACCATAATACCGTTCCGTCCTGATAGTGCCATAGGTCAAGAGTCTGGCTGTAGTCATGTCCTGCGCTGACTTCCGTAGGATTTCCCAATGACAACCTGCATTCTTCTTTAGTCATTCCGTTTCTGATTTTTTCACTGCAGATTAATTCCCATACCTCGTCGGAAATGGAAGGATATTTCTTCCGAATATCGGAGAGACTGAATATGTGGGAGAAAGAACGGGAATCTGTCGGTGAGTGCCCGAAATTTAAAAAGAGTGTGGCGTCCTCATTGTTTTCATCTGTGAAAACCACTTTTATAGGGAATACCATCGTTCCGGGTTGTACGGATTTAATATTGACGGGCACGAATTTTTTTCCCTCAATCCTGTCGCCCTCAGAGTTATACCAGAGAGCAGTTCTTGTCCAAAGCTTTTTCCCCGAAAGGAGAAGAGAAGCCTGATGTATCATTCCGAGATCAACCATCATAGGGAGAGCATCGCTGAGGATTTCCTTCATTGCTTCATTCTCCCGTTTCCCGGTATTAAAATTATAAGCGTTTTCGCCATCCGAAAATGTCAGCCAGACATAATCATTGCCGTCAGCACCCAGTCTTGTAGTGAAACCCTGATAAGAGAGCGTTTTTCCACCCAAGGCAATTTTTTCGATATCAGAAGGGAGCCCTTGCTGGTCGAAAATCAGAAGTGTCCTATCGTCGGCAGCATAAAAAGGATGACCTTTTTCCCATTTTTCAAGCGGAATGGCTTCGATATTATTGAAAAAACGCTCTTCTTCCGTTGGCTTCAGAAGTTTACGATCATCTTTCGAAAGCGTAATTTTCTTCGTGCTTTCTACTCCGGTGAAGCAGGAAGAAAAAATAAAGGGAGAAAGAGCTATAAGCAAAGTTGCAAGCGGCAGAAATTTAGTTCTTCCTTGCATAAATAGATTTATACTGATTAGTTTCAATGTTATGTTGTATTTAGAAGCACTTGCCCGTTTTTTAAGAAAACGATTAAATGCGGATATGCAAAATTAGCGAAAATATATTGATTGTCTATCTTTTTTTGGAATATGTTTTTTAATAATGAATTTTCATTAGAAATTATTCCGGCTGAAATCTCAGGGCGTGCGCCCTAAGCCTATAAAAAATCTTAAAAAGAGGGACTGAGCCGAATAAAGCTTATGAGAGAACCTACTTTTTTATTAATTTTGTGGTCATAATCACCGCTGAGGTGAAAATTTCAGGTCATAATTTTTTGTTAAAGGACATAAATGACAGAATCTCATACTAATACTAACCCTACAACGAACCTGACTGATTCTAAGCAAATCATGTCGCCTTCCTTATTACAATCGTTAATTCCGGTAGTTTTTCTATTCTTATTTCTGCTAAGCATTCTGATATTTAAAGGTGCTTCAGCAATCAATGAATGGAGTCCTGTTGTGCTGTTAAGTTCGGCAGCTGTCTCTCTCATGGCGGTGTCAAATCGTCTGATTGCAGGGAAGCAAGAAATACTGTCGGGTCTTCAAAGGAGCAGCCGTCAGATTTTGCCGGCAGTCGTCATTCTTTTTTTTATTGCCATACTGACCACGACATGGATGTTGGGCGGTATTGTCCCGACTTTCATACATTATGGATTAAACGTTATGACTCCCACTACCTTCCTTATGGCAGCGTGTGGTGTCAGCGCATGTATATCGGTGCTCATAGGAAGTTCGTGGACTACAATAGCCACAGTCGGGGTTGCTTTCATGGGAATAGGGAAAGTGTTGGGTTTCAGTGACCCCTGGATAGCGGGAGCCATCATTTCAGGAGCATATTTCGGAGACAAGGTTTCTCCGTTGAGCGACACTACGGTAGTGGCATCCAGCAGTTGCGGAGTCAATCTTTTTACACATATACGGTATCTGATGTTTACGGCAGGACCTGCCATGGGCATCGCACTCATAGTCTTTTTGACAGAAGGATTGCTTAAGGCACACGCGCCGGCGGTCGCTTCAGAGAGCGGATTGCTTGATATGCTGCATTCCCAATTCAACATTACACCTTGGGTATTACTTGTGCCCGGAATCACATTCATGTTAATAATATGCAGACTTAACACCACTCTGACTCTTGCCATAAGTAGCGGATTGGGAGTGGTGAGCATGCTTCTGACTCAGCCTCAGTTGCCGTTTGGAATCGAGTTTTTTAATCAATTATGGAGTGGGGTCTCATTTAATACCCCGGATGAAAGCTTCAATAATCTTGTTTCCACAGGAGGCATCCTGGGCATGTTGCCTACGATATTTCTTGTCCTGAGTGCGATGATATTCGGAGGAGTGATGATAGGCACCGGTATGCTGAAGCGAATAGCGGATGAAATCACCCGACGTCTCCACCGTCCGTCAGAGATTGTCGGCGCCACCCTCGGGAGCGGACTAATGCTCAACAGCTGCACAGCCGACCAATATCTTTCGCTTATAATCGGCGCAAATATGTATCGCGGAGTTTACGAGAAAAGCGGTCTTGAAGCAAGACTTCTGAGCAGAAGTCTCGAAGATTCGATAAGCGTCACCTCTGTTTTGATACCCTGGAATTCATGCGGACTGACACAGTCGGCAGTTCTTGGAGTTCCAACCCTGGTCTATCTTCCTTATTGTGTGTTCAATTATCTATCCCCTCTGATGTCGTTCTGGATGGTCAGTGTAGGATGGAAACTACGCAACAAGATAAGCGAGAGAAGAATCAGGCTTATACCTGCCGGCTGGCAGAAGTCGGATCGGGATTGAGAAAATGTTAATATAACTCTTTGGTTTGCAATGTTTTTGGGCGAATGCATAAAAATTTTTACTAAAACATTTGGTGGATTGAAATTAAATGTATAACTTTGCACTCGCAAAACGGAGAGAAACCGTAGGACGGCGGGATAGCTCAGTTGGTTAGAGCGTCGGATTCATAACCCGGAGGTCTCGAGTTCAATTCTCGATCCCGCTACTTGGAGTGCAGCTGGCAGAGTCAGCTGCACTTTTTTCTATTTTGCTTCTTGTTCAATCCAAATATCAGCTGTCGTATGTCCACAATGTATGAGACCATCATGGATCTTCCTCTTTTTAAAGGAGTAGGGAAAGACCATGTGTCGCAATTTCTTGAAAAAACTCCCATCACCTTCAATAACTATACCGATGGTGAAGTCATCTCGCATCCGGGAGAAGAGGTAAAGATGATTAAGTTTATAATCAGCGGCGAAGTTATAATCAGCAACCGCCTTGACTCTATCGATATAACTGTGGAGGAAAGAAGCGGTTCCGGAAGAGTTTTGGGTGCAGACAGACTGTTTGGAATTTCCACAGGTTATCCTTTCAAAATCACTTCTCACGGGAAGACGAGCATCATGCAATTCAAAAAGGAGCAATAAGTCAATCTTCTTTATTCAGATCGCATCTATATGCTGAACTTTTTCAATTATCTCAGCCTGAGAGCGCAACGTCCGACTGAAGCAGTGAGTAATTTTGCTGAAGGAGACATAACCGGAAGATTACGCCTTATGGTGTCGATTCTTTCAGATCCTGTGGCAAGGGAATTGACCATAAGAGCCAAGAGAAGTGATCTTGCAAAATATTGCGGTGTTTCGGAGGGAGAGATGAACAGATGGATTGCAGAGATGATGGAGAACGGAGTGGTGTTTGCAAATAATGAAAAAATGATGATTCCTTCCAGAGAGAAATTTTTGGAGTGAATAGATAGGCGCATTTCAGGATTTTTTATAAATTTGCAAACGGATGAGCATAGTGCATCCTCATAAGTATCTGACCTAAATCTAACAATATCATTGAAATGTCGCCAACAAAAGTATTAAAGGTGAAGCTCTCCGTGATGAGCTTTCTCGAATTTGCTGTCTGGGGTTCTTATTTAATATCCTTGGGAAATTATCTTTCAAGGGTAGGACTCAGCGAACAGATAGGGTGGTTTTATTTTGTGCAGGGACTCGTGTCATTGTTCATGCCTGCAATCGTAGGAATAGTAGCCGACCGCTGGATTCATGCCCAGAGGATGCTCTCCCTTTGTCAGCTTCTGGCAGCAGCCTTTATGTGTGCGGCAGGCTGGTATTGCGCTTCTGCCGAGGGTGCTGTAGAATTCGGTCCGCTCTTTGTGCTTTATACCTGTTCTGTCGGGTTCTATATGCCGACAATAGGTCTTGCCAATTCGGTTGCCTATTCAGCGTTGGAAAAAGCCGGACTTGACACAGTTGCAAATTTCCCTCCGATAAGGGTCTTCGGAACTGTCGGATTCATTTGTGCGATGCTTTTCGTTAACTTTACAGGTTTCCAGTCTTCGTTCGCGCAGCTTTTCACCTCCGGCGTCATAGGAGTGGTGCTTGCGTTATATTCCCTTACGTTGCCGGATTGTCCGACTGACAGAGGGGGAAGTAAGACAGTGGCAGAAGCACTTGGTCTGAAAGCCTTTTCTCTCTTTAAGCAACGCAAGATGGCAGTCTTTTTTATCTTCAGCATGCTTCTGGGAGTTTCGTTACAAATCACCAACAGCTACGGAAACGTCTTCATAACAAGTTTCGGAAGTGTGCCTGAATACGCCGGAAACTATTTCACAAAGAATGCCAATCTGCTGATCTCATTGTCGCAGATAAGCGAGACACTATGTATCCTTCTTATACCTTTCTGTCTCAAACGATTTGGCATCAAGGGAGTGATGCTGATGTCAATGTTTGCATGGGTCCTGAGATTCGGCTTCTTCGGAATAGGTAATCCCGGCAGTGGCGTTGTGCTCTTCATTCTTTCTATGATTGTCTATGGCATCGCCTTTGACTTCTTTAATGTTTCGGGTTCTCTTTATGTTGACAAGCAGACTGATCCGGCGTTAAGAAGCAGTGCCCAGGGACTTTTCATGATAATGACTAACGGTATCGGGGCAGCAGCCGGCACTTATGGCGCCCAGCTCGTCATCAATCATTTCGTATTCAGTCAGGAAGACCCGGTGGCACGTCTTGAAGGCTGGAGAATATCCTGGTTCTGTTTCGCCGGTTTTGCTCTTTTAGTGGCACTGCTTTTCATATTCTGTTTCCATGACGATTCAGCCCATCCGAAAGTTGCCAAAAAGGAAGTGGAGGCTATGGGCGTCGAAGAGCCCGGCGGGATGGTCATTTAAACAATAAACCTCTTCTCGAATAATATTATGATTCAGTTTTATGCTCCGGACATTAAGGAAACCCTGCAGCTGCCGGAGAGCGATTCGGCACACTGCTGCCGGGTTCTTAGAATGAAGGAGGGTGATGAAATTTTTGTAGTAGACGGAAAGGGGAAACGCTATCGGTGTGTCATTGTAGAGGCGCATCCCCGCCACACGGCAATAGAAATAGTCGCGGAAGAGGAATTGCCTTCTCACTGGGATTATAAGATTACACTCGCAGTGGCACCGACAAAGAATCTCGACAGAATGGAATGGCTGCTTGAAAAGATTGTTGAAATCGGAGTAGACAGGGTGGTGCTTCTGAAATGTGAGCATAGCGAGAGAAAGGTGGTGAAAACAGAGAGGCTCGAAAAGATAATGGTCTCAGCCATGAAGCAGAGTCTCAAAGGTTTTCTGCCGGTTCTTTCAGAAGTGATACCGTTCAAGGATTTTGTAAAATCGGAGGAGGGAGCCGGGTGTCAGCGGGTGTTAGGATATTGTTCGGATACTTATCCTCGCCGGGAATTTGCTTCGACTTATGTCAGGGGTGAAGATGTGGTGATTATGATAGGACCGGAAGGAGATTTCTCGCCGGAAGAAGTGGAAATGGCAGTTGAGGCAGGATTCATTCCTGTAACGTTTGGCGAAAGCCGTCTGCGAACGGAAACAGCCGCTCTTTTCGGAGTGACTGCTACCCATGTTCTTAATCAGTTGAAATAAATTAATCAGTTGAAAATATGGAATTGGACATGAAAAAATATCTGGCAGGAGGAGAGGAGGGAAACTTCTTTCTTCTCGCCGGACCCTGTGTGATAGAGGGGGAGAAAATGGCTCTTGAGATAGCGGAGAAGATGGTGGGCATTACATCCCGTCTGGGAATCCCTTATGTATTTAAAGGG
>JAIDPA010000014.1 GCA_029062985.1 Muribaculaceae bacterium | reverse complement strand
AAATAAGATTACTTTAAATAACAAAAGGTTGGCTTACTAAAAGCCAACCTTTTGTTATTTATCTTTCAGTTATTATAATTTTTCAGTTTCTACTTTGAAATGAGATTCAAAAACTCAGTTCGAAGTTCAGGGTTATCTTTAAATTTTCCGGTGTAATCAAGAGTGACTGTATTAGATTCCTGCTTTTCCACACCCCTCATTTTCATACACAAGTGTCCTGCCTCACACATGACTATTACACCTTCATTAGGCAACATTTCAGTCAACAACTGACAAACTTGGGCAGTCAGACGTTCTTGCACCTGAAGACGTTTTGCGTATGCATCTACGACCCTTGCCAGTTTTGATAAACCTATCATTTTCCCTTTTGGGATATAACCCACAGCAATTTTTCCGAAGAAGGGTAATATGTGGTGTTCACACATACTGTAAAACTCAATATCCGAGACAATAACAATCTGCGAACCCGCATGTTCAAAAATTGCTTGAGAAGCTATTTCCTCGGGTTTCTGGCGATAACCGACAGTAATATCGTAAAGTGCTTTCGCGGCACGAAGTGGAGTTTTCTTTAATCCCTCACGTTCAGGATTCTCCCCTATCAGACGTAGAATTTCCCGATAATGCATCGAGATCTCTTCTACAATTTTTTCTTCTGATTCTGTTCTATCCATTTATTTAATGACTACAATTTGACACTTAACGATTCTCATTTCCGATGCAAAATTGGGAAATGCTCTTTTCATCTCCGTAAGAGCTGCATTTGCTTCGGCATTGGTCCTGAAATTTCCAACTCTTGTGTACCAATTCGGCGAACTTGAGTACGTATATACTTGACCCCTGTATTTAGGGAATTTAGCAAGGATTGCGCTTCCTCTTGCTTTTGCTCGAGCCTCCAGTGTCGATTGATTTCTTCCGTCGCTAAAAACCTGAATTCTATATCCGGCTAATTTATTAATGCCATTTTTCATCCCCGCATTCGGATCTTTTTTTGCTGACTGACGCAAAATTAAGTCAAGAATGTTCTGGGGTATATCAATAGTGATCTCACCTTTGGATCCTTTTTCGATTTTCTCAATAACCGTTTGATTATGTTCAATTGCCCCTATTTCCCCTGTGGCGCCCGCTGTTAAAGTTAAAAATAACAGGGATAATTTGAATGCTTTTAGTTTGTACTCCCTTAGAGATTTCATATTTTTTTGACTTATCAATTTTTAATTTTTTTCCTTTCGGATTTTTTAATCGAGTGTGCCCGTATAAAATGATTATCTCCTACAGGAGCTTATAAGGACGGGATTTTGAAAAAAGTGGCTCCGACGGATTATCCCATCGGAACCATTTTTTCTTTAAATATTAATCAAAAGCCTCAATAATACCCATGAAAGAATCTGCTTTAAGAGCAGCTCCACCAATCAAACCACCGTCAACATCGGGTTTTGCAAAAAGTTCTTTTGCATTGCTCGGTTTGCATGAACCTCCGTAAAGAATTGAAGTATTGTCAGCGATTTCCTTACCATACTTTTCTTCAACTACTTTACGAATATGAGCATGCATATCTTGAGCCTGTTCTGCTGTTGCAGTTTTGCCTGTACCGATTGCCCAAACAGGTTCGTAAGCTATAACGATTTTTGAAAAATCTTCGGGTGAGAGCTCAAATAAAGCTTCTACCTGGCTCTTAACAACATCGTTATATGTGCCATTCTCACGTTCTTCGAGAACTTCACCTACACAGAAAATTGGAGTAAGATCGTTAGCCAGAGCTTGACGAGTCTTAGCTAAAAGCTGAGCATTATTCTCTCCGAAATATTGTCTGCGTTCGCTATGACCAAGAATAACGTGGCTTGCTCCTGTTGATTTTACCATTGGTGCACTTACTTCTCCTGTGTAAGCTCCTTTTTCATGTTCAGAGCAGTTTTCTGCACCAAGTTTAAGGGGTTCATCAATCACACCCTTAACAGAAACGAGGTGAGTGAAAGGTACGCAAATCACTACTTCACAGTTTGTCTTCTTTTCGTTCAGACAATCGTTGATCTGGCTGGCAAGTTCAACACCTTCTTCAAGAACGGTGTTCATTTTCCAGTTGCCTGCTACAATGTTTTTTCTCATTATAATAATTTTTAAAAACCTTTTTGGGTTTATGTTGCTTCAAAGTGCAAATTTAGTTTATTTTTGCCGTTTTTAAAAATAAATCAAGTATTTTTTGTATGGCTAACGTATCTTAATCTTTTGTTTTTTCAGAATATCCAATTGGCTAAAGAGACCGAGAGAGTCCGTAGTTTCCCCATTTCCATAATATGTGGCTGTCGCAAGACCAAGATCGTATTCCGCCTTTTGGATTCAGTAACGATAGTTTATATGCAAGGGCTTATTGAAGATTTCGGGATTAACAATGTTTCACCAAAAATAGCGTTTACTAATTATAAAGACGATTTTTAATAAGTCTCCTTTTATATCAAGGATGCAAAACAGTTTATTTGATGAATTAGGAGACGACATGATTAAAAAACTCAACGATCCCTAAAACATAATTTCATTTTGAACTTGCTTTCTACTTCTCTTGAAATGAGGGTGTTGGTAAGTTCATTGTTCAATTGTCATTTAGGGATTAGGGTATTCTCAAATAAAGAATATAATGGAATTTAAGCTCACATCTGATTATATACCTACCGGTGATCAGCCGGAGGCTATTTCTGAGTTGGTTAAAGGTATTGAAGCCGGAAATCCCCATCAGACATTGCTTGGTGTGACGGGATCAGGCAAAACTTTTACTATGGCTAATGTCATTCAGCAGGTCAGGCGCCCTACCCTTATTCTGTCACATAATAAGACATTGGCTGCTCAACTCTACTCTGAGTTTAAATCCTTTTTCCCGGAAAACTCAGTTCAATATTTTGTCAGTTATTACGACTACTATCAACCAGAGGCATATATACCCTCGTCTGATAAATATATAGAAAAAGATTTGATGATTAATGATCAAATAGAAAAATTACGTCTATCGACAGTAGCCTCCCTTTTGTCGGGAAGAAGGGATATAGTCGTAGTGTCTTCTGTCAGTTGTATTTATGGTATGGGTAATCCTGATGATTTTGCTCAACAGGTTGTCGGTATAGCCATAGGGCAGAAAATATCAAGAAATTCCTTTTTAAGAAAATTGGTTGATTCTCTTTATTCGCGTTCGGAGGTAGAGCTGAATCCGGGTCAATTCAGAGTCAAGGGAGACACGGTAGACATAATGCTTTCTTTTGAAGACATTCAATTAAGAATTATGTTTTGGGGTGATGAAATTGAAAAAATTCAGACTATTGATCCTCAAACCGGGAAAGTTCTCTCTAATCTGGAAGGTTTCAACATTTATCCAGCAAATATATTCGTTACGACGAAGGAGAGATTAAATTCTGCTGTCAACAGTATTTCAGTTGATTTGGGAAAACAATGTGATTTCTTTATGAATGAAGGGAAAATAATTGAGGCTGATCGACTCAGGGAGAGAGTGACCTACGATCTGGAGATGATGAAGGAATTAGGTCATTGTGCCGGCATTGAGAATTACTCCCGTTATTTTGATGGAAGACAACCGGGGATGCGGCCTTTCTGTCTTCTTGATTATTTCCCAAAAGATTTTCTGACTATTATTGATGAAAGTCATGTTACACTTCCTCAAATTAGGGGAATGAATGGCGGAGATTTATCTCGAAAAATGAATCTTGTAGAATATGGTTTCAGATTACCTGCTGCAATAGACAATCGTCCTCTTAAGTTTGATGAATTTGAACAGTTGACCCCACAAACGATTTATGTGAGCGCCACCCCCGGTGATTATGAATTAATGCAATGTGAAGGCGTTTTTACGGAACAGGTTATTCGACCCACCGGATTATTGGATCCTGAGATTGAAGTGAAACCTACCATGAATCAGATTGATGATTTGATGGAGCAAATTCAACAAAGGATTGAAGCTGGCGAAAGAACTCTTGTGACAACTCTCACAAAGAGAATGGCAGAGGAATTAGATGAGCATCTCAGAAAATGGGGTGTCAAAAGCGCTTATATACACAGTGATGTTGATACTCTTGAGAGAATAAGAATACTGGAAGATTTAAGAGAAGGTGTCTACGATGTCCTCATAGGTGTAAACCTTTTAAGAGAAGGTCTTGATTTGCCTCAGGTGTCATTAGTTGCGATTCTGGATGCAGACAAGGAAGGCTTCCTGCGCAACCACAGATCTTTGACTCAGACTGCCGGACGTGCAGCGAGAAATGTACATGGGAAGGTTATAATGTATGCTGATAAAATTACTGACAGCATGCAGCGTACTATTGACGAAACAGAGAGAAGAAGGGCAAAACAAATTTTGTATAACGAGAGAAATGGAATCGTTCCTCAGCCTATCGTAAAAAAATCTTCAGCTCGGGAATTGATCGACCTTTATTCAGGTTCTGAAAATAATGATGCAGGTCTTTTACAACCGATAAAGATAAAATCTGAAAAATCGACATCTAAAAAATTTCCTTCTAAACCTCGTCCTTATATTGAAGAGGAGCACAATATAGGAATGATTGCGGATCCTGTTATAGATTATATGAGTGTTCAGGAACTTGAGATCCGAATTGCAAAATTGAATACGGAAATGGTTGCTGCTGCTCGAAAAACAGATTTTCTTGAAGCTGCAAAACTTAGGGACGAACTGTTGTCCTTACAATCATTATTGGAAATAAAAAAGAATTCTGGAATTAAAGAGGGTGTAAATAATGAATGATAATAGTAATAGGAATTCGAAGTCAGTCATAAGCAATGATTCTTTTCCTGTAATTGATAAAAGGCTTTTTCTTCCCACCTCTAAGGATGAAATGGATATGCTTGGATGGAGTCAAGCGGATATAATTATTTTTTCAGGAGATGCTTATGTTGACCATCCCTCTTTTGGAGCTGCTGTAATTGGTCGTGTTCTTCAGAAAGCCGGATATAGAGTCGCTATTGTGCCTCAGCCTAATTGGAGAGATGATCTTAGGGATTTCAAAAAACTGGGTAAACCTCGTTTATTTTTCGGAGTGTCTGCCGGAGCTATGGATTCAATGGTCAATCATTATACTGCAGGCAGACGGTTGCGTCATAACGATGCTTATACAGCAGGAGGAAGACACGGAATGCGCCCGGATTATCCTACTATTGTGTATTCGAATATTCTTAAAGATCTGTTCCCGGATGTTCCGGTTATAGCCGGAGGCATAGAAGCTTCGTTAAGAAGAGTTGCTCATTATGATTATTGGAAAGATTCTCTTCGTCCTTCTATACTTGCTGACTCTAAGGTAGACATAATAAGTTACGGAATGGGTGAAAGAACCATGCTGGAACTCGCAAGAAGGCTTGAAAATGGTGAAAAAATATCGGAAATTGGTGATGTTCCTCAAACGGCTTTATTCTCAGATGACCAGCCTCAGGATGAGGATATAATTCTCTATTCATTTGAGGAATGTTTAAAAGATAAGAAAAAGCAGGCACTAAACTTCAGACATGTTGAGGAAGAATCTAATAAAATGTATGGGAAGGTTATCTGGCAATCTACAGGCGGGAAAATGATAAAAATAAATCCTATGTATCCTCCTCTGCAAAGTGAGGAAATTGACTCGTTCTATGATCTTCCTTACACACGCCTGCCTCACCCCCGCTACAAAGGGAAAAATATTCCGGCTTATGATATGATTAAACATTCTGTCACATTGCACAGGGGTTGCTTCGGAGGTTGTGCTTTCTGTACTATTTCCGCCCATCAGGGAAAGTTCATTTCTTCACGTTCAAAGGCTTCGATACTTAAAGAAGTTAAAGGTGTGTGTCAGATGAATGATTTCAAGGGTTATATTTCAGATTTGGGGGGACCTTCCGCAAATATGTATAATATGAGGGGTAAGAATCAGAGCATTTGTCAACGTTGTGTCAAACCATCCTGCCTCTTCCCTATTCCATGTCCGAATTTGAATAATGACCATTCGTCTCTACTGGATATATACAGAAGTGTAAATAATATCCCTGAAATAAAAAAATCTTTTATAGGAAGTGGAGTCAGATATGATCTGGCTATGTCAAAATCTGAAGACAAAAACATATCTCAAGCTAACAAAGAATACATTAAGGAATTAATAGTAAATCACGTTAGTGGAAGACTGAAAGTTGCTCCTGAACATACATCCGATAGTGTACTTGAGATAATGAGAAAGCCTTCATTTTCTGAATTTAATAAGTTTAAAAAATTATTTGATGGTATAAATTCTGAAAATGGTCTTTCCCAACAGTTGATTCCGTATTTTATTTCCTCTCATCCCGGGTGCAGAGAAACGGACATGGCAGAACTTGCAGTAATTACTAAGAATCTGAATTTTCATCTTGAACAGGTGCAGGATTTCACTCCTACTCCCATGACATTGGCTACAGAGATTTTTTATACCGGATATCACCCTTATACCGGAGAAAAAATTTTTACGGCAACCTCTGATTCTGAAAAGAAGAAGCAACGTCAATTTTTCTTCTGGTATGATCCTGAAAATAAGGAGAGCATAATTAAAGAGCTTCGCAATCTGCATCGGCAGGATCTTATAGATAAGCTCTATCCCGGCTCAAATATGAAAAAGTCTCCAAAATATGCGAGACTAAGGGACGGTAAAAAAAATGAAAGACAAAACAGAAAGAATAATAATCATAAAAAATAATGATTAATAAAATACATTTAAAAACTAACATCTAATAGTATGAACAAAATGATGGTAACAATGGGCAGTCTTCTTTTGCCCCTTGCCTTCACAAGTTGTAAGGACGGTGAAGCATCGAAAAGTAAAATTATTGACAAACCTGACATCGAGGTGTCTGACGGGAAACTAACTCCGGAAGTACTTTCAGCTTTCGGAAGAATAAATGAAGCCGTCCCTTCTCCCGATGGCTCTAAGGTTTTATTCACACTATCTTATGAGGATATTGAAGAGAATCGTTCTAATGCAGAAATTTATTCGATGGATGCTGATGGCGCTAATCTGGAACGACTGACAAAAACATCATCTTCTGAATCCAATATTCGTTGGATAGAAAACGGTGCAAAAATAGCCTTTATAAAAAAGGATGATAAAAGCGGAAAACCCCAGATTCATATTATGAATCAAGATGGATCAGATGTTAAGTGTCTTTCCTCAATTGAAGACGGAGTGGAATGTTTTGAAATTTCACCCGACGAGAAAAAAATAATTTTTGGGGCACCAATAACTCCTTATAATAAGAATGAGGAGCTTTTTAAGGGTCTATCCAAAACAACAGGTCGTCTGGTTGATGATTTGATGTATAAACACTGGGATGAGTGGGTCACTCAAATCCCTCATCCTTTCGTTGCTGATTTTTCATTTAATGGAATTGAAAATCCGGTTGACATAATGGAGGGAGAACCTTTTGAGTGTCCGATGAGACCTTTTGGAGGAGCTGAATCTTTCGCATGGTCACCTGATAGCAAAAGTCTTGTTTATGTTTCCAGAAAGCTTAAAGGAGCTGATTATGCATTCTCTACAAACAGCAACCTCTACCTCTATTCTCTTGACAGCAAACAGACTAAAGAGCTTACAACAGGGAACCAAGGATATGATACAAATCCCTCATTTTCTCCCGATGGCACTTCAATCGCATGGTTATCAATGGAAACTCCAAAATATGAAAGCGATAAGAAACGCCTCATGCTTCTGAATTTGAAATCAGGTGAGAAAAAGGATTTGACAGAAAAATGGGATTACTGGCCCGAACAGATCGCTTGGGCAAAGAATGGTGCATCTATTTGGTTTACCGGTTATTATCAGGGAGTTTCTCCTGTATTCAAAATTGATGTCAATACCTGTGCAATTGATACTGTTGCGAACGGAGTATGTGATTATGCTTCTGTTTCTCCGGTAGCCGATAATGCTGCAATTGTGTTGAGGCATTCTATGCGCAGTCCTAATGAAATTTGTCTCGTCAAGACAAACGATAAGGAAGTAAAACAATTGACTAATGTTAATACAGAGTTGCTTGGTAAATTGAAATTAGGAGAAGTGAAAAAAGTCATGGTGCCAACAACTGATGGAAAGGAAATGACTTCATGGGTTATATTGCCCCCTGATTTTGACCCAAACAAAAAATATCCGGCTATCCTCTACTGTCAGGGTGGTCCTCAGTCAGCAGTAAGTCAATTTTGGAGTTATCGCTGGAATTTTATGATCATGGCAGCTAATGGATACGTTGTTATAGCACCCAATAGAAGAGGTGTCCCCGGATTTGGTACTGAGTGGAATCGTCAGATTTCAGGCGATTATGGCGGTCAGAATATGAAGGATTATTTGTCAGCTGCTGATTATATTGCTTCATGTCCTTATGTTGATGAAAAGCGAGTTGCAGCTGTAGGTGCAAGTTATGGCGGATTTTCAGTGTATTGGCTTGCCGGTCACCATGAGGGAAGATTTGCAGCTTTAATTGCTCATGCAGGAATTTTTAATGTAGAGGCTCAATATCTTGAGACAGAAGAAATGTGGTTTGCTGACTTTGACTTGGGCGGACCATTTTGGGATAATAATAACCAGATAGCGCAACGTTCTTACGCAAATTCTCCGCATAAGTTTGTCAATAATTGGACGGCACCTATTCTTGTGACAGTCGGTGAGCTTGATTATAGAATTTTGGCTTCTCAAGGAATGATGGCTTTCAATGCTGCGAAAATGCATGGACTTGAAGCAGAAATGCTGGTATTCCCTGACGAGAATCATTGGATATTGAAGCCGCAGAATGCCATTTTATGGCAAAGAGTATTCTTTAATTTCCTGGATACCTATTTAAAAACTTCAAAATGATAAAAAATTTTAAGTGATAATTTTCTTAACAGACCGATAATAATTTTATGTTATGTCGGT
>JAIDPA010000139.1 GCA_029062985.1 Muribaculaceae bacterium | reverse complement strand
TCAATTTGTTTTTATTTAAACAAATATTGAGAAGAGATTGACTGATTGTTGTGGATGCGACGGATGGTATCAGCAAACAATTTAGCCACCGGCAACACAACAGCCTTCGGATTTTCTTTACCGTATGGAATAGAGTCTGTGAATATAATCTCAGTCAGACCGGAATTAATGACTCTTTCAGTCGCAGGGTCGCTCATAACGGCATGGCTGCACAAAGCACGCACTGACTTAGCTCCAAATTCAAGAAGAAGATCGGCAGCTTTAGTAATTGTGCCTGCAGTGTCACTGATATCATCAACGAGCACTACGTTTTTATCTTTCACATCACCAATCACTGTCATATTCGCAACTACATTTGCTTTTGCTCTTTGCTTATGGCAAAGGACGAGAGGCACATCAAAGTATTTTGCGTATGAATTTGCACGCTTTGCTCCGCCCACATCCGGAGAAGCAATCACCATCTCTTCAAGATGCAGGCTTTCGATATAAGGAATAAAAATTGAGGAAGCGTATAAATGATCCACCGGCACATTAAAGAAACCCTGAATCTGGTCGGCATGAAGATCCATCGTGATAAGACGATCAATACCCGCAACGCTAAGAAGATCTGCCACCAATTTAGCGGCAATAGAAACTCTTGGTTTATCCTTACGGTCCTGACGTGCCCAGCCGAAATAAGGAATAACCGCTACTATCGTGGCTGCCGAGGCACGCTTTGCCGCATCAACCATCAGGAGAAGCTCCATCAGATTGTCAGAGTTGGGGAATGTAGACTGCACCAAATAGACTTCAGCTCCACGGATTGACTCCTCGAAACATACTTCGAACTCACCGTCGGCAAACTGCTCTATTTTCATTTTGCCTAATTCTATGCCCAGGTCCTTACAGATTGACTCTCCAAGGTAATGGCTCTTTGTGCCAGCGAATACCTTGATGGGCGGAAGATAATTGCTCATATATGATTTGCTAATTATTGGTGGTGCAAATTTAGAATTATTTTTTGAATTTTACACAATTCTCATGCCATTTTATTTTCCTGCTCCCTCTTTTCCTCTTTATTCGGAGAAGCAACACGTCGGTCTTTTCTCCCAATCGGAAGAACTACAGCGTCTGCCGCACTTAAATATACCGACACAGGTTCATCGGGTATAAGATTAAGTTTATGAGGCTTATCCCAAAGAAGATCAGTCGAAATTGTTTCTCCCTGCGGAATATTCGCTGCATCAAAAGCTGCTTTCGGAAGCATTACTTTAACATGAGCTGATTCCTTTGAGAAATTGACAATTATAAGAAGCACGTCATCATCCTTATGACGAATGAATGCAAACTGACGATGAGGATCAAACCCGGGCTGACGGAGATTCACATACATAAGGTCAAAAAATCCTCCCAGACGAAGAGAATCACGCTTATTACATAGAGTGAGCACCTTTTTATATACATTCCTCAGCCATTTTTCGTGAGGGGTCATCAGATCTTCATTACACTTACCTCCGTTATACCAACGTCTGACCGTTGACAGACTCCAATAGTCAAATATTGTGGTGCGGTTATTCTCTCCCGCAAAGCCTTCACAATCGCGTCCCTGCTCACCTAATTCTTGACCATAATACATAAGGAAAGGTCCTTTGGAAATCATTGCAGAGGTCACAAGCGAAGGAATCACTCTCAGAGAATCACCCGCATAAGCTTTAGAAGCAAATCTCACTTCATCATGATTTTCAAGGAAATTGAGCATTGAATCTCCTATTCCGTCGACTGTCTGCCAGCAGCCGGTCAGCTGGGCTGCTGACCATCCCTGAGTTTCGATACCAACAAGCGTGTCATAAAGATTCACCTTATCATATAGATAATCGAAACATCCATAATCGAGGAATGGACGATAAAGCCCTATATCATAGATTTCGCCTATAAAGATTAGATGAGGATAAACGGATTTCACCTGCGGAATAGCCCAATGCCAGAAAGCAAGCGGCACCATAAACACCATATCACATCGGAATCCGTCGACACCCTTTGACGCCCAAAAGCGGAGAATATGCAACATTTTCAGCCACGTGTCAGGCACCGGATCAAAATGATCGGAATTGTCATTATAATCATGACCATAATTCAATTTGACAGTCTCATACCAGTCATATTCTCCACAGAATGCATTGAAACAATCATTTCCCGTGGCTTTTGCAGGAAATTCTACGTATGGCCTGTCGCCTTCTGCCGCTAAATTGATAGATGGACAGAATTGTTGGTTGGTGATATAGTAATAATTATTATTACGTTCGAAACCCATGTCAATACGGTCGCGGGCTCCAAAATCTTCTATCCCTTTCGGCGCTGAGTCAGAATGATATACCCTTGCAGTATGATTCGGCACAAAGTCGATAATCACTTTCATCTCCTCCTTATGGATTCTCTTTACAAGCTTTTCGAATTCCTTCATTCGGTCAGGTACGGATTCTGCAAGCGAAGGGGAGATATCATAATAATCCTTTATTGCGTATGGGGAACCAGCCTCCCCTTTCACTACATTCGGATTATCTTTTTCAATACCATATTTACTGAAATCTGTTTTAGTGGCATGTTCTATCACCCCTGTCAGCCATAGACAATTCACACCTAATTCCTTAATCGAACGAAGAAGATGGGGAGTGAAATCATTGAGCTTTCCGCTCCCATTCTGTTCAAGAGTGCCCCAAGGCACACAATTGGCATTCCCATTGGTAAAAATCCGAGGGAAGAGTTGATAAATAATTAATTTCTCTTTGTGTCTGTCCATATTTTTCTGTCAGTTTTGTAGCTTTATAGGGGAATCATTACTTCCTTTTATTCATGATTTTATCAAGAACCCGGCATCCTATTTCATAACCAACGCTTACCCCTCTCTGCAAGCTTGACAAATCAAATGTCTTGACATCAGTGAGATTTTCCGTTGTGATGACATAATCACAGAGCCTTATATCCTGCAACGTATTAGCTTTGGTCATAAGATGATACGAGCGATATGCAATATCAATGACTGACGGTTTGTAATGATAGGTTTTACGCATCGGACTACAGTCTAATCCATAGAGTATGGTGCAATAATCACGTATTGCCCAAGCCGGCAGATTGCGTAACACACCTCCGTCTACATAATTAACACCGTTTATTCTAATTGGTTGAAAAATTATCGGAATACTACATGAAGCAAGCACTCGAGGCACAATCTCACCTTTCCCCCAACCCACTGACTTGCCATGGTCAAAATCAGTAGCACAAATCACCGTCGGGATTTTCATATCCTCAAGATATTTCACGGGAAGCCAGCTCTCAAGCAATTTCCCGAAACGGGTCAGCTTAAGAAAGCCTTCCTTCGGAATTGCCCATTCAGTGAAATCTCCAAATCCTGAAGCTTCTGAAAAACATTCGATAATCTCATCCGGAGTGAGTCCTGACCCATAGAGTGAAGCTGCAATCGAACCGGCTGAAACACCTGAAAGAATATCAGGATGGATTCCAAAATGCTCAAAAGCCTTCAGCACTCCAAGATGAGAAAAACCTTTCGCTCCTCCACCACTGAGCGCCATTCCTACAGTGGCATCTTTTTTTATACCAAGACGATCTAATATGCCCTCAATTTTCCAAACCATAGAAACACTTTTTCCGGACTTTTAATGCCCTCAATTTATAATTAAGCTGCAAAATTACTCATTTAGGAGTGAATCTTTCAACTTTTTAAAATTTATTTTTCCGATGTCGACTCCTTTTCGGTTCTTTCCCTTTCGTTTTTAAGCTCTACACTATCCTTTTCTACGATGTTCTTCTCCTCCTTCTTCTTTCTGCGCAGCCATTTGAAGGCATCGTCAAAATCTTTACGGAAGATGACTCCAAGACCCTGGGTAGTAAGTGCCTCCCGCAGATAATAGTTTTGGTCGTTGAAATGATTATAAGCTTTTAGACGAAGGTTTCCACTCCTGTTGAGAAGATATTCAATATCAAAGTCTCCTACAAAAGTTGTGCTGGACGTATTACGGTCGCGATAACCAAAGTTGCCATTTATCAACAATCTGTTATTAAGGAGACGAGAGGAAAGAGCAACATCAAATTCCACATCCGAGAAATCACCTTTATCGCTTCTTATGGAAGGTGCGAGGGTAAACTTGTCAGTAAGTTGCCCTATCATATTTGTCAATTGTGAAGATAATGTGCTTGAAGCTACGGCTGCCAACTCACCTCCGTTGCTGCTGCTTCCCATATATTCGGGAGTGTAGAAACGGTTCAGCGCAAGGAGATAGATTATCTGGCGGCTCATCATGTCGTCGGTCGAAATAATACTCTTCACTTTTCTTTCCACATCTTGCGTCAATGTAGGCAATTCAATATCAAAAGAAATATCCGGCTGCTGCATCCCCCCTTTAACCATCAGAAGCGCATCTACCGGCACATTCGTGCGGTTAAGATCTCTGTCTGTTGAGAAGCTTTTGTCAAGATCTGATAAATTAGTATTGACCCGATAACTCGCAGTGATATTAAGCAACGCATTCATCGGGTCGCCGTTAAATGAGATGGAACTACCCTGTTTTATTACGAAATCCTTGAGAATAAGATCTTGCAATGAAAAATTATAGTTGCCCTCCTCCAGAGTATATTTACCGAACATTTTCAGTTCATCGCTTTCGGTGTCATACTCCATTTGCAGGGCACCATTACCTCGGGCTGTAATCTTATCTCCCGCAATAGGATCCATCACCAATGTGAATAAGGAAGAGGGAGTAACACTTGCCCTGACGTCAAGCATGAAATTTGATGGATGTGACTCTTCAGAATCAATTTTCTTTCGGAACATAGAAATTATATCCGAAACTGAATCCGATGCCTGTTTTTCTCTTTTCTCTTTCCTATGATCGGAAAAAGTCAGGAAATGATAATCTGCAGCTGCTTCCGTGTCATTAAGTACGAAAGTAAAATTTGATTTTCCGACAAGCGACATATCAACACTGACGGAGACCACACCGGGCCATCCTCTTACAACGGCTGAACCATTTCCGTAGACTGTGCCATACCAATCGGGATTTATCTTTGGATTGGTGTCATAACATAATAAATGACGTGCATCACTCAGGCGGAAATTGAAACGTGGATCATGGAAGTATCTGTGGGTTAGTTCTCCGGTCAAAAGCGCGGAATGGCCCTCCCTGTCATATAATCTAAACGAGGGTATTTCAATTCTGCCCGGATGAAGATATACGGAATCACTCCCATGATAATATGTGTTCGTGTAATCTAACTTCATCAGGAGGGAATCAGCATAGACCTTTCCTATCAGGTCAATATCGCTGAAGGAGCCAAAAAGCTTTACGTTGCCGGAGGCAAATCCCTTGACTTCCGATGAAAACGCGCTCATAAAGGGGGCAAGGAAATCAACAGGAATTCTATTGGCATCTATATCAAAACTTAATGAATCGCGAGTAACCCAGATGCCCCCTTCAGCTAAAGCCTTACGTTTCCCTTCACGAGTAATATCAGCTTTAATCTCAACCTTTTTGTCAGTATTATTCCAACTGCTTCCAATCCTACCATCTCCCAGAAGCGCGCCATTATACGAAAGGTCTTTTACGAAGAGATTATCCGTAGTCGCTACCGGCTCTTTACTTAGCACTCCGCGCCCTACTATATCTCCCGTAGCAATCCCTCCGAAAGTTACGTAATTGATATTGAGTGTATCAAATATATAACCTAAATCGATATCCGCCAAACGAATATTGACTGAATCAAGAGGTGATGAAGAGGCAGTTCCATGAATCTCTACAAACTGTTTATCATGCCATATTCTTATACCTTCCAAATCGAGGATATTATCTTTATATGATACTTTCCCTTCTTCGATATTCCAACGTGCTGTTCCGACGTCAAATATGGAAGGTTTTATATTAAGTTCTATTTCCGGCTTAGCACTGAAGGAATTTCTTGAAAAGCCTGCATCCAAAGTGACATCTCCCTTAAAATCAGTATTTTCCGGTGTAATCCATCCTATGTCAGCGGTAATGTTATCATCCTTCCCCCAAATCCGGACATCTACACTCATATCCCCCTTTTTTGCCGGAAAAGTAGAGGCAATATCCAGAGAGAGTGTGCCGTGTTCCCCGTCCACTTCTCCTATGAGATGATTATTACGCAAAAGTTTGTTTTTCCCCTGCTGAATGTATGGGATATCCATTGCTACTCTTGCCGTGCCGGATTCACCATCAATATAACCTGATACCGGTATAGGGACCAAAAACCGGATGGGCAGTTTAAAAAATTCTGTTAAGTCATTGACAGGATGAATCAGCATTGTAAATTCCGCATTGGAATTGTATTTGTCACGAACAGGAGGACAAGCAACCAAACTCGGCAACACCGCTGCTACTATGCATTGTATTTCCTTCGGTATTTCATTAATATGATAAGCACCGGACAACTGCATGTCAAACCAGTCACTTGTCATCGTGATATTTTTCCCTGCCTCGTCGGAAGAGGCAATAAGTTTGAGTCGTTCCAACGAGAGAGAGGGCTTGGATGGAGCACCAAACCTAAAATTGTTTACTTCTATTTCACCCGACAGATTGTCAGCATTATTTCCGGTCAGATCAATATTCCAGTCGCCGCTAATGGAATATCCTTGATATTTAGGAAGTATTCCAAGTAAAGATGGTTTGAAGGAATCAACGTTTCCGGAGACACTCAGTCTACTCTCAACCCCGGCTATAGCACCCTCCCCTTTTAATTCGAGAGCTGCCAGATCATTTTCCATATCTAAGAATGCTTCAAAATCCTTACCGGACTTCCTACCTTCGAGCGACAGTCCGCCAAGCTGCAATCCTTTATATAAAAATTCAGATATTTCACAACTGACTTCGCCGTCTACATCCTTATTATTAATCCTTCCGTCAAATGTCAGCAATCCATCCAGATTCCCCAGGTCTTGCCGACTCAAAAGAGTTCCTAAATCAAAACTCTCTATCTGTGCGGTTGCTTTCACTAAACCCTTTTTATTCTTCAAGCTTATTGTTTCTCCATCGATTTTCACATCTCCGCATCTTGAATTCAGTTCAAGATTACCTTGCCAATTTCCTTTTTCAACATCTCCTTGACAAACTGCATGAATTTCTAATGGCGCAGAGTTGAGTAATGGTTGCTTTAGTTTTGCCAAATTCTCAGGTAACAGTAGCGTCCACTCAGAAGCACTCCTTTCTAACATTTTAAAATTTAAGTTCTCTAAACGGACAGACATTTTTCCAATATCTGTCGGTTTGCAAAAACTTGCAGTGAGCTCAAGCACGGAATTATATGAATCGCTCAATGACAACTGATTAATATTCAATTCCGTCATATTTCCTTCTGCCTCCAGAGTCAGCGAAAGAGGATTGCTGATCATCCCTAAAGGGGGATAAAAGCATGAAAAATCAGACGGAGTGACCCTATTTTCCAATAAGACAACATGATGCTGTCCTGACTTCAAGGATTCCGGTATAGATGAAAAACTGTCAAAATTCAAAGACATGTCTGCCGGTCGCAACTCAGTCGAAGGAAGTTGGACTATCAGATTGTTTACAGAAATAGATTTTGGAGTAATATGAGTCTGTAAAGCAATCTTTTCAACAGTCAGACCTCCCGATAATTTAAATGCAAGACGGCGCAAATCTATAATAAAATCATCATTCTTTACTTGAGGAAGATTAAGGTCTGCTCTCAAGTCATATAGACGCAGATGGTTGAAATCAATACGATTCGGCTCATTATGCCGAGGCTTCCACTGACGGGAAAAACTGACGGAACTGCGGCGGAGAACCACATTCCTTAGCTTAAGATCAAATTTTGTCGGCGGTTTATTTTTATCCTTCGGTTTAAAGGCGTCAATTATAAAGGATATATTAAGAGGTCCGTTTTCCTCGGATTGAATCACGGAAGCATTCAGACCTATTATTTCACCATAGGTTATTTCTATCTTGCCGGTGTTTAAAAGCCGCCATAGATTTATACCCGCGCCGAGAGTTTCTACGTACAGACATTTTTCTCCGTTAGGGTCGTAAACGTTGAGCCCATTGATGGTCAACTCATTAAATGGCTTCAAGACAAGGTCATCAATCTTGACTTCTCCTCCCAGAAAAGCTGATGCTTCCCTTTCCGCAACCGATTTTATACGATTCTGGACCGAAGGAACCGATAGAAGTACGTATGCAATCAAGTATATCCCCACTATTGTCAGGATAGCAGTGAATAGCACACTTCGTGCTACCCTGTATATCTTTCTGTGAAGTTTCATTAATAATCGCATTCCTTCTTCAGATTTCTTCAATCTTGAAGCAAACCTTGACGAAAGTAATTGCAAAATTAATTAAAATATGTCAATCTCCATATCTGAGCCTTTCATTTTATTTAAAAACCTGAGTTTAGCAGGTTCTGCATAAGAAGTAAACATGTAGAGGCGTTTTGAGCTTTCAAAAACTGATTTCTATTGTATTACTCAATTTATTTTATTAATTTAGAGCCCCAAAAGAAATTGTTATGAAAGAAACAGCTGACGATCTGGTCAAACGCACCTTCCTGAAACTCAGTTCTGATTACGGATTCAAACATACCTTCTGTACACCTCAGAATGCGGTTGTGCTTAAGAATTTCCTGAATGCTCTTTTTGAAGGAAAAATGGTGATCACAGACGTAACCTTTCAGGATAAGGAAGTTCTCCCTCCTGATGAGAACGGTAAGAGGATTGTCTATGATGTTTACTGTACAACAGAAACCGGCTATCATTTCGTCGTCGAAATGCAAAAGGAACAGTCGCCTCTGTTTGGCAAACGTATGGTGTTTTACGTCTCATCCTGCATTTTCCGTCAAGGGGAGAAAGGTGGCTCATATAAATTTGAGCCTGTTTATCTGATAGTCATAACCAACTTTAATATGAAGCCTTTTGAAAGGAGACTTGTTAATGAGGTGGTGCTGATGGAAAGGAATACTAATGTGGTCTTCACTGAGGATGTCAAGGTATTCTTCCTGTCTTTACTCCAGATACACAAAGACTGGGATGATTGTGAGACAGAAATTGAAAGACAACTTTATCTTATAAAGAATATGGAAAATTTAAATAAAGAGTCGAAACCATATAAGAGCGGAAAATATGACGATATGTTCAAGGCCGCTGAGATAGCTTCTATGGCGGCAGAGGATATTGTGGCATACAGGAACTCCATCATGATTGAGATGGAGAGGGAGTCTGCGCTTGAATTTGCCAAGGAAGAAGGTATGGAGAAAGGGATAAAAATAGGTAGAGAAGAAGGCAGAGAGGAAGGCAGAGAGGAAGGCAGAGAGGAAGGGAAATTAGAAGTTGCTAGAAAGATGAAGAATAAGGGTATGGACTTGGGAGATATAATGCTTTTCACCGGTTTGTCAAAGGGTCAAATCGAAATGCTTTGATTATTCCTTTTTAAATCGTACAGATACCTGACTTTTTTATTAGGAGACCAAGTATTATTAGGAAACTAAGTAAATTTATTGCTCAGAGACGAAAATTTTGTCATTCCAACAAAATCAGCTATCTTTGTATTTGAAATTGGAAACACGTGTTATGAGCATAAATATTCTCGGAATTGAATCATCTTGTGACGATACGTCCGCAGCCGTTATTTCTGACGGTTTACTGAAAAGTAATGTCATTGCAAGTCAAAAAGTACATGAAGCGTACGGAGGTGTGGTTCCGGAGCTTGCTTCGCGTGCCCATCAACAAAATATTGTTCCGGTGGTCAGCGAAGCCCTGCGTCAGGCTGGAATTAATAAGGAGGATTTGACGGCGATTGCTTTCACTCGCGGTCCGGGATTATTAGGGTCTCTCCTTGTCGGCACTTCATTCGCCAAAGGAATGGCTATAGGTCTTGATATCCCATTAATTGACGTCAATCATCTTCATGCACATGTTTTGTCACATTTCATCAAAAACAGCGAGGATGAAGAAGTGCCTTCATTTCCGTTCCTATGTCTGCTTGTCTCAGGCGGTAACTCGCAAATCGTGCTTGTCAAATCTCCCTATGAAATGGAGATTGTGGGCAAAACGATTGACGATGCAGCAGGCGAAGCATTCGATAAATGTGCAAAGGTCATGGGTCTCCCTTATCCGGGCGGACCTCATATAGACCGTCTTGCCTCTCTCGGAAATTCCAAGGCGTATAAATTCAGCAAACCTCACATTGACGGGCTTGATTATTCATTCAGCGGATTGAAAACCTCTTTTCTTTACACACTGAGAGACAATCTAAAAAAAGACTCTGAATTTGTAAAGAATAATATGGCAGATCTCGCTGCATCACTGCAGGAGACAATTATAGAAATTCTTCTCGACAAATTAGCTAAGGCAGTGAAAGCATATCCTGTCAAACAGATCGCGATTGGAGGTGGTGTCTCGGCAAACTC
>JAIDPA010000138.1 GCA_029062985.1 Muribaculaceae bacterium | reverse complement strand
AGGTTGTTGCCGTGCAATATCCTCTTGAGAGCGGTCCGGGCTTCCATTCCATGATTGACGTCCTTCTCATGAAGAAATATGAATGGGGTCCTGATGGAGGTGTGCCCACTGTAAGCGATATTCCGGAAGACCAGATGGAAAAAGCGAACGAACTTCATAATGCTCTCGTTGAGGCTGCTGCCGAGAACGACGAAACGTTGATGGATAAATACTTTGACCAGGGACATCTCACTGAGGATGAAATGCGTGAAGGTATCCGTAAAGGTCTTATCGACCGCAGCATTTTCCCGGTGTTTATCGTCAGCGCTCTCAAAGATATGGGAGTACGCCGTATGATGGAGTTCCTTGGCAATGTTTGTCCTTTTGTATCAGATATGCCGGCACCGGAGACTGTGAACGGTGTTCCTGTTCCTCCCGAGGCTAACGGTCCACTTTCTGTTTTCTTCTTCAAAACTTCGGTTGAACCACATATTGGCGAAGTTTCTTACTTCAAGGTTATGAGCGGTACGCTTAAAGCAGGTGATGACCTCGAAAACGTATCTCGTGGTGGTAAAGAACGTCTGGCTCAGATTTTCACAGTTTGCGGTCAACTCCGTACTCCTATTGATAAACTTGAAGCCGGCGATATAGGCGCTGCTGTTAAGTTGAAAGATGTCCGCACAGGAAACACTCTCAACGAAAAGGGATGTGACTATCAGTTCAACTTTATAAAATACCCGCAGCCTAAATACACAAGAGCTATTCGTCCGCTTACGGAGAGCGATGCAGAAAAGATGATGAGCATTCTCACCCGTATGCACGAAGAAGACCCGACATGGATTGTAGAGCAGAGCAAGGAATTGAAGCAGACTCTTGTCAAGGGGCAGGGAGAATTCCATCTCCGCACTCTCAAATGGCGTATAGAGAATAATGAGAAACTCCCAATCGAATTTTACGAGCAGAAGATTCCTTATCGCGAGACAATCACCAAGGCAGCTCGTGCCGACTATCGTCATAAAAAGCAGTCAGGCGGTTCAGGTCAGTTCGGTGAGGTGCATTTGATTATCGAACCTTATACTGAGGGAATGCCTGAGCCTGACAGCTATAAATTCGGCAATCAGGAATTCAAGATGAATGTGCGCGATAAGCAGGAAATTCCTCTTGATTGGGGTGGAAAACTCGTAGTCTACAACTGCATTGTGGGTGGTGCTATTGATGCACGCTTCATCCCGGCTATTGTGAAGGGTCTGATGGACCGCATGGAGCAAGGACCACTTACAGGCTCATACGCCCGCGATGTTCGTGTCATGATTTATGACGGAAAGATGCACCCCGTTGATTCCAATGAAATCTCATTCCGTCTTGCGGGAAGAAATGCCTTCTCACAGGCATTCAAGAATGCTAATCCGAAGATTCTTGAACCGGTTTATGATGTTGAAGTCCTTACACCGGGCGACACTATGGGTGATGTGATGAGTGATCTTCAGGGACGCAGAGCAATAATCATGGGCATGGAATCTGATAACGGTATCGAAAAGCTTAATGCTAAAGTGCCTTTGAAGGAAATGTCTTCCTACTCCACCTCATTAAGTTCGATTACCGGCGGCAGAAGTTCATTCTCTATGAAGTTCTCATCCTACGAGCTCGTACCGGGCGATGTACAGGAAAAACTCCTCAAGGAGTATGCCGCAACTCAGGAAGAGGATTAAAAGTAATACCTTCATAACTTTTAACGTCAAGCTGACTTAACCACTGGCTCCAACAAGGGGCAGCCCATTGGCTGCCCCTTTTATATTATTAAGCAAACGAAACTCAAACTAAAGGTAGACGGAATAAGCAAATTTCTTATTCAAACTTATATATTACGCTATGAAACGAATTTCTATTCCTGCTATAATATTTATATCAGGTTTTATATTTGCAAATGCTCAGGAATATTCCCCTCTATATCTGCGTGCTTTGCAACAGGAAGAAGCTAAAAGAAAAACTCATAAACCTCTCAAGATTGAAAAAAGTAAATATCTGGGAGATGCCGACATGGAGTTTTTGTATCTTTATGTCTGTCATGATCCTGAATCAGGATTGACCTTGGATGATGAATTTATCCTCCAGACAGGTGAGAAAGTGTCGCTTTACTCAAATTACGGAAGATACAGAATTGATTCCCTAACTCTTGCTAATAATAATTCAGGGATTGTAGACAATGCCGAATTTCACACTATATATGATGAGACTCCGGTAAGTTTTGAATATATTGTAAGAAATCATGAGGAGAATGATTCACTGACAGTCTACACTTCTACTCTACCGACCGACCATTATCAATATGAGGAGGCTGCTCCTCTTTTTGACTGGAAACTTTCTGACGAAACAAAAATGATTGGAGAACTAAACTGTAAGAAAGCTACAACGACTTTCAGAGGCAGAGATTGGGAAGCTTGGTACACAGAAGAAATTCCGATAGCTGAAGGACCATGGAAATTCACTAATCTTCCCGGACTCATAGTGAAAATAATGGATTCTAATGGTGAACATGTCTTCTCTCTGACAAAAGTAAGAAATACTACTACTCCTATCGGAATCAGTAATTCTTATGCCCGGAAAACGGATAGGCAATCGTTCAACAAACTAAAATATGAGACAGCAAAAAATCCTCCAATACCCTCTCTTCCCGGGATGAAACTGACTGCGGTTGAAGGAGGCGACGGCTCAAACGGCAAGCCAAAGGAGGTAAAGAGATTTACTAATTTTATTGAGAAAGAGTAACCTCTCCCCCATTCCTTAAAATCTATTTTATGAAATTTGAACGTTTGCCATTTTTATTACTAATTTTTCTTTCTTTATCCGTAATCCATTCTAAAGGGGAAGAAATAACAGGAAAAGTATCAGATATTGAAGGGAAACCGGTCAGAGGCGCCATTGTGAAATTATTGGAAAAAAACGGATCTACTCTTGCTTTTTCTACTTCTAAGACGAGAGGTGAATACAGTATAACTTTCTCCGACACGATCGCCTTGAATTGTATCATAATCTTCTCTCACTCCAAATTTGAAACCCTATCATTGCCATTATCAGAGATAAAACGGAATCCTGACGTCACACTCACTCCCGGGAGTAGGGAATTGCAGGAAATTGTGGTGCTACCTAAAGCCGTAAGAGCCAAAGGAGACACCATACTTTACAGTGTGGACGCCCTTCGTCATGCTTCTGATAGAAATGTTGAGGATTTTATTGCTCACTTACCCGGTATGAGTGTAGATAGTCAAGGAAACATTTATTATAATGGCGAACAGATTAACAGATTCTATATTGAAGATATGGATATGTTTGGCGGACGATATTCCCTCGCCAGCAAAAATATCCGCGCTGAAGATGTAGCAACCGTAAGCATTTACGAGAGGCATCAACCGATTAAGGCTTTACAGGATATCACAAGACCTGAAAATGCAGCGGTCAATCTCACCTTGAAGAAAAAGGCAATGCTCAAACCGGTAGGTTATGTTAAAGGGGGTGTCGGCACCAAGCAAGAGGGTGTGGCTTGGAAAGGCGAGCTCTTCTCAATGTTTATCCATCCGAAGAATCAAACTTTTATTACTGCAAAGGGCACTGATTTCGGCAAGAGCTATAATTTGGAGAATAAGATGAGAAATCTCGGAGACGCGACGGCTCCCACTCCTTTTGATGATATCTTCCGCATTTTTATACCCTCTTCTATTTCCGGACTTAATTCCGATCAATATAAAGATCTGGTTTCACAATCTTATTCAGTTTCCACAGGTTCGAAAATTGACGAAAATTCCTCAATATCCGCTTATGTAAGCTATATCGATGACAAGACGGACTGGAGAGGTATTAAAACATCTGAATTTCTGACGGGTGAAAACGAATCGGAAATAGTTTTTTATCAGGAAGCGGATAATAACAATAAAGCGGGACTTCTTGAGACAGGGATTAATTATGAGCTGAATAAATCCTCAGTATTCCTTGCTGAAAAGTTATCCTTCACAGGTATATTCTCTAAAGGATATAACACTACACTTAATGAGGAAAGCGAATTTATAAGGCAATCGACGCGTCAGCATCGTTTTCAGATTGGGAACACTCTGTCAGCCACATTAAGATCAGGTATCAGAACATTTCAGTTCTCAAGTAAAATTGCCTTTTCAACATTGCCTCTGAATCGCTTATACTCTTCTCTTTCTGACGGTAAGGGTATTTTCCAGACAGCCGGAGCAAAATCGCTGAAAACAAATCATAATACTTCCTTCTCATGGTTCGTTGGGTTATCTTCAATTGGGCTGGATCTTGACATAAATACAGAGCATCTATGGGCTGACACATTTGATATCATTGATGAGTATGAACAAAGGAATAACACCAATCATCAGCAGGGAAATAATGTTCAGATAAATCTCGGTCCTTTCTGGCAGATTTCCAATTCAAAAATATTATTAAATTTAGGTATCCCTTTAAATCTTAAACTCCTCTCTCTTTCTCATCTCAATAAGGGGGTATCCGACAGCGGGAGTTTTTCCGATTTTATAATTAACTGGGGCTTCAAGTCAAGACTAACCGTGAAATGGTCTCCGATGCTGTCATCGAATTTCTCTTTGAATAAATCCTCCAATTCAGGAGATATAACTGATTTTATCGACCAGCCTATCTTTACAGACTATCAGACCCGTATTACATTGGGAAACGGATCTTCATTTTCCAATAATAACTGGAGTATCAGCGCTGCTCTGAATTATAGGGATGCGATGAAAGGATGGTTTGGCAATCTCAAATTTAATGGAAGATTATCAAATTCAAATCGAATAAGAGTATCTGACGTAAATTCCACATCGCTCAATGAGTCTTACATGTCAGGCAAGAGCAAGTCCAAAATGGCGTTTATTATCGCCGGTATCTCAAAATTAATATCGAAAAATACTATAGGCTTGGACCTTAACTGGCAGTTTTCTTCGCAGGAGATATTAAGGAATAATCTTAAACTGAATTCGGCGCTTAATGGAGCTTCCGTTAAAATCTATGCCTCTCTTTCTCTTTTTCGGAATCATCTTGAAATTAATCCTCAGACAACTCTGAAATATACCGATAACAATATCAAAGGATTGACTAAAGACAATTCATCAGCCTTCGACTGGAATTCAGGATGCAATCTTTCTATCTTTCCGATCAGAAATATTGAAATTTTCATTAGTCCTACATTCTCCGATAATAAAAAAACCGGGATGGACAGTTTCAGTTCTTTCTTCTTGGATGCTCGTGTTTCATGGACTATCAGCAAATTTCAGTTTGATTTGAATATGTCTAATATTACAAACAGGAAAATATTCTCTACTACCTCAATCAATAGTCTGTCAATCGTAAATACTGTAATGTATCTTCGTGGTTTCGAGACTCTTCTCTCCGTAAAGTATAATTTTTAGAACTCTTTCTTAAGCCGGATGAATCCGATATGATACAGAAAAGGGGGATAACCAAATTTCGGTTATCCCCCTTTTCTGTATCATATCGGTATATTCTCTTTATCCGGAGATTAGAACCAACGTGTATAAGCGAAGTCCTGACGATGAGGAAGAGCAGGATTTACAGGATACATGCGGAGTGCATAACGGAATGTACCTGCGCTGCCAAGTTTAGTCTTGATTTCGTAAGTCAGGATGCTGCCGTCTTCCTTGATAACTTTCAGAGGCTCTGTGCCTACGAAATGACTTTCGCCGTCAATGTCGCGATATTTCACAACCTCAACACCGATTGCTTTACCAAGACCCTTGGTGTCAATTGTGCATCTGATATCAAGAGGATTCTCCTCACGACCGCTTGCGCTGCCTGCATAGCCATCCTTGATATCAACGTTGAGGATTTCGATTTCATTCCATTTAGAAGCAACCTCTTCCTTCCATGAAACAATTTCACGAGCCTCTGCAAAATTATTCTTCATGAGTTTTGCTGCACGCTTAGCTTCCGGAATATAGAGCCAGTTGATATAATCGTCAAGCTGACGCTTCATTGTGAAATGAGGTGCGATATGACCGATTGAACGCTTGATTTTGTCGATCCATTCAGGGCTGTAACCTTTATAGTTCTTCTTGAAGTAGAGAGGAACGATTTCATTCTCAAGCATAGAATAGATAGTAGCTGCATCAAGACGGTCCTGCTGAGCCTGGTCAGTGTATGTACGCTTCTCAGTAAGCGCCCAGCCACCCTGCTCATCAAATTTATAACCTTCGTACCACCATCCGTCAAGCACTGAGAAGTTGAGCACACCATTCATCTCAGCTTTCTCACCGGATGTGCCGGAAGCCTCAAGAGGACGAGTAGGAGTATTCAGCCAGATGTCGACACCGGAAACAAGGCGTTTTGCAACAATCATGTTGTAATCCTCAAGGAAGATAATCTTACCGAGGAACTGAGGCATCTTGGAAATCTCAACAATACGCTTGATGAGACCCTGACCGGCACCATCAGCTGGGTGTGCCTTACCTGAGAATACAAACTGAACAGGATACTGCTCATTGTTTACAATCTTTGCAAGACGGTCAAGATCAGTGAAGAGAAGATGAGCACGCTTATAAGTTGCGAAACGACGAGCGAAACCAATGATAAGAGCGTTAGGATTGATTTTCTCGAGGATGTTGACTACTGCACCCGGATCGCCCTGATTCTTAAGCCATTTTTCCTTGAAATCCTTACGAACGAAATTGATGAATTTGTTCTTCATTGTCATTCGCATGTTCCAGATTTCCTCATCGGGCACATTGAAAATGCCTTTCCATGCCTCAGGATTGCTTTGATCTTCAAAGACTTTTTCGCCAAGGTTGTCACCATAGAATGATTTCCATTCTGTAGCTGCCCAAGTAGGCATGTGGACACCGTTAGTCACATATTTCACATGGCTCTCTTCAGCGCTGTAGCCTTTCCAGATACCTGCAAACATTTTCTTTGAAACCTCACCGTGGAGCCAGCTTACGCCGTTAGCTTCCTGGCAAGTGTTGAGTGCGAATACACTCATTGAGAAACGTTCGTGTGTATCAGGATTTTCACGACCCATGTTCATGAGATCCTGCCAAGAGATGCCGAGTTTTGCAGGATAAGCACCGAGATACTTGCCGGCAAGACTTTCTTCAAAGTAGTCATGACCTGCAGGCACGGGAGTATGGACTGTATAGAGTGAAGATGCGCGAACCACTTCGAGAGCCACATTGAAAGGAAGGTTATCCTTCTGAACGTAGTCAACGAGACGCTGAAGATTAAGAAGCGCTGCGTGACCCTCATTAGCATGGTAGATATCAGTGTGGATGCCAAGTTTATTAAGCATCATCATACCGCCGATTCCGAGCAAATACTCCTGCTTCATACGATTCTCCCAGTCGCCACCATAAAGTTTGTGTGTGATAGGACGGTCAAATTCTGAGTTCATATCGAAATCAGTGTCGAGCAGATAGAGGTTCATTCTGCCGACATTGACACGCCACACGTGGCAATAGATAGTATAACCGGGGAACGGAACCTCGAGAATCATTGGCTGACCATCCTCACCTAAAACAGGGTCAATAGGAAGCTGGTCGAAGTTCTGGGGCTCATAGTTTGCAATCTGCTGGCCATCCATTGACAGAGACTGGCTGAAATAGCCGTAACGGTAAAGGAAACCTACAGCAGTCATGCGTACGCAGCTGTCAGAAGCCTGCTTGATATAGTCGCCGGCAAGAACGCCCAGACCGCCGGAATAGATCTTAAGACAATTGCAAAGACCATATTCCATTGAGAAATATGCTACAGAGGGAAGATCCTGACGCATAGGCTTGCTCATATATTCCTTGAACTCAGCATAAGCACCTTTGATTCTTTCCATCAAATGGTCGTCATTGATTATTGCCTGGAGACGCTCTGCGCTGATCTGCTGGAGAAGCATTACAGGGTTCTCACCTACTTTTCTCCAAAGATCATGGTCAAGATCACGGAAGAGGTTCTTGCCTGAACTGTTCCATACCCACCAAAGGTTTTTTGAAAGTTCTTCCAGCGGCTTAAGCTCTTTGGGAAGCTCGGTGCTCACTGTTGCATTGCGCCATACAGGCTCATTTGTGTTACTTACTTGAAGTTTCATATTAAACTATATGTTTGATACTTATTATTTCTTATTTATTTCTTCAAACGTTCATTGCGACGTTTCGATGCCACTTTGAACGCATCATCATAAGCCGAAATGAAATATTTCCAATCAGCCTTTTCAGCCGTTGCAGCTGCCTTTTGGCGTGCCTCAGCCTTTTCCTCCGGCGTCTCTACTGAATATCTTGCAATCTGGTTTGCAATTTCCTCAGCAGCAGAATCATAGTTTGAATCGCTTCTCCCGACAACCTTAACGCCGCATGCTGAAAGTGAATTCACAAAATTTGAAAGAATCCACTGTCCGAATCCGCTCTTATCAGAGGTGATCGTAGGAACTCCGAAAGCTATGCTCTCAAGCGGTGTATAGCCCCAAGGCTCATAATAAGAAGCGAAGACTGTCAAATCGAGCGCAGGAAGCATATCGTAGTAGCCAACGTTGACTATGCCGTCATGACCGTCGAGATAGCAAGGCACGTAGATGACTTCTATATCATTCTTTAATTCCCCATTGCCTTCGAGCCAGTTAAGGCGACATGTGACTGAATCATAATCCTCATTATTGAGCCTGTGGGTAAGGAAATCGGGTGAATCCTTCACCTCTACCCCATTCAGCATGGCTGAAACTAATTCGGAAGAGGGTTCTCTGACCCATGCCGGCACCAAAATCAGAGCTAATGTCTTTTTGATTGCTTTTCCCTGCAATTTAACTAATGAATCAAGGAATAGGTCAAGACCTTTATTACGATATTCGTTACGTCCGGATGTGGCAACTATAATTGTATCCTCGTCATAAGTTTTTCCCTTAAGAGCTGAGGCAATCTCAAGAATCTTTTTTCTTGATTCCTTTCTCAACTTAGAATACTTGTTGCCTTCGGGCACAAAATCAGGTTCAAATCCATTCGGAGTGACAACCTGAGGACGAATATCAAGCAACTGCTCACACTCCTTGGCTGTCAGTTCGCTAACGGCTGTGAAACAATCAGCCTGATGAGCTGCTGTCTTTTCAAGGGAGTGTTTGGCTTCCATGTTGAGCTCGCCAGCCATCTGATCGCCGTTATATCCTGTGAAATAATCATAAAGGGGTTTGCCGTTCCCGCAGATACTTCTTCCGATACTTGTCGCGTGTGTAGTAAATAATGTAGCGGCAGACGGTTGAATCATCTTTAAATAGAGAAGTCCCATTGCTGTGGTCCATTCGTTGAAATGAGCGGTCATCGCTTTAGGATCAACTTTCAGATGTTCACCGAGAGCATTCATGACAATAGCTGAAGCTACTGCAAATGCACACCCTTCATGATAATCTCCGTATGCATTCATGGAATTGACTCCATAAAGTTCCCACATCTTTCCGAAAATATCATTCAGATGCTCATAGACACCATCAAATTTAATAAGGAGCACCTGCGGAGAACCCGGAATATCCCAACGCCCGGCTCTTACAGTGATGCCATAAGGTAGATTAAGCTTTGATGCGCAACTTTTCAGAAGAGTCTTCCGTTCAATGAAATAGGGGGAGGGAGTGTTATCAGTCCAGACATCTGGTCCGATAAATACGAGTTTATCTCCAAATTTTTCCTGGAGCACTCTCGCCTTAGTTGAAAGCACGGTGTAGATACCACCTATCTTATTACATACTTCCCAACTGGTTTCCAGGAGTAGACCTATGTTGTCGCGACTCTGTCGCCTGACATTTTGCATATTAATCAATTTAATTACCCTCTTTGCGAAGCGAGGCTTACATACTAAGATTTCTTTAAGCAAAAAGAAGTGTTAATACCTTATGGGCGCAAAATTACAAAAAAATGCTTATTCAGCAAAATTATGATGTAAAAATTAGTATTTCTACTGTGTTAATA
>JAIDPA010000137.1 GCA_029062985.1 Muribaculaceae bacterium | reverse complement strand
ATCATCATCCCCCTGATGCACATACCGCTTGTGGGTCCGTTCCTGATGACGGCGATGATCGGTCACGAGAGCATGAACTTCTTCGCCTCCGAGAGCGTGCTGTGCGACGGCAGCCGGGTCAGTCCGAAGGGGCACATGGTCATGACCTGCAACGACGTGGGGATACCCTTGTCCGCCTCACTGGGAGGGAAGCCCAAGAAACCCAGGCTGATACCGAGCCTGTTCGCCCCCATTTCCTATTCGCTTCCGATACCCACAGGGAAGCCGGTGATGGTCGGCGGTCCCTATCCCCCGGACTGGGGCGGCATGCTCAAGGAACTTGTCGCCAGCATCGGCTTCGGCGCATTGATGAAACTGGGACGCAAGGGACTCGGCAAGGCACTGAAAGCCTTCAACCACAAGGTTCTCAAAAACGCCAACATCCAGAAGCATTTCCCCTCGACCAAGAAACTCAGCGCCTACCTGTGCAAGAACGGTTTCGAGCCTGTAGTTTCTGAAGCAAAGGTTGCTGCTGAACTATCTGATTTGGGTGAAGGCAGAGTTCCTAAACAATATTATGGTAATTGCGCTGAAATTAATGTAATTCAGAAAGCACCCTCCAGTAATGTTAAAATAGAAGATTTAAGAGGAGCAATAATATACACGTATGTTACTACTACGAACGATTATATTCCACCGTGTAAGTGCTGTCAAAGAGTACTTGATAGACTTGGAATAATTGTGAAAACAGAACCCTCAACAAAATTTAAAACGGCATGTCATTAGAAGATATAGATAATATAGTTGATAAAGTATGTCAATACAATGAATCAGACAATTCCTTTGATAACTACAAAAAAGCTATACTTTGTATGGTAGAATGTTTAGATTTATTGGACAATAATATCTTTACATATATAGAACGGTCACTTTTAAAAGAAGGTATTTATATATGGAAGCATACATACGATAGTATAAAATTACATGATATAAGCATAAGATTTTATCAGATTCTATTACATCAAAATTATAATAATAATATTAAGAAAGAAGCAATGGAGGCTGCTGCATGTGTTCTTATGCCATTTGAGAGTTGGTATCCTGAAACCTATTTAAGACCGTTTGCACTCGAATATTTTATGGGGCATATGTTATATGTAGATGTTAGTTGGGATAAATTAGCTGAAATTATAATAAGAGACTATGGTAATATCGTTGATTTCAATAGTATTATGTTCTGAGTTTTTTATAAACATAAAAGTTTTTGTAAAGCATGAATTATTTCTTATATCTATATATAGATATGAATTGTCAATCTAATAATGATTCTCTTTACACTGGATTTTTTCAATTACTACGATCTTTAAACATCAGGATATAACTTTTAGATAAGAAACGAATATTCGTAAAATGGGAGGACTTCAAAGTAATGGTGGTATATTGGAAAATAAGATACGTGCAATGAATGAGATACGTTATTTCGAATTAGTTGGAGATTTGGATAAGTTAGGTAATAAAATAGGGTTTAATTGATATGGCAAAAGGAAAAAATTTGAAAGAAGGTCAGATATATGCTATTCCATTATCAAATGGAACATACACCATAGCGCAGTTGATAAACCATCACATAATTGTGCCATCAAAGCACAAATCAGAGAACACTTTTGCATTTTTCAATCTTGTACTTCAAACATTATCTGATTTGGAAGCTCAGCTGGATAATATTGACTTATCTACACCGGTTTCAATCCTTACAGCAAATTCATCACCTAAAGTATATAATTGGATATTAATAGGTGAAAAGAATATAAACATAGTAAACGATTATAAGCACTATATTAGTTCATTAGGACTTTTTAAGAATAGATCTACGGATCCATCATTATTCCTTGAGCCATATTTTGGTCTTTTCCCTTGGGATGGATATGCCATTGATACTTGGATTGAAGACAGGTATCTTTTGCCTAATTCTGAAATTCGAAAAGATATAAAATATATCAAGGATTTTACATTAGATGAATTAACAAAACTTTTACCGGCTGATAGTCCAAAACTCCGTCAATTAATGAATATAAATAAGGCGAAATCCTAAAGATGATGATTTATGGTGTTGCTCTGTGACAGTCATATGACGATGGTGGTAGGGATCGACGTTCACGTGACGACGACACCCCCGTTCAACCCGCTTCATCCCTACATCGGGATGGTTCTGGACGTCGCGGACTACATACCATTCCTGGGTACGAACGTTAGCGTCAACGGCCTTAAGCGGGTTGTCTCGGACATCGGGGGGATCATCATCCCCCTGATGCACATACCGCTTGCCGACGCTCACCCCTTACAATAGGTAAATCTACGAAAACAGCTCGTTGGAGGGCTAAATATAGCGACTTTAGGCAAAAAAATGTTATCTTTGCAACCAGAACAAATGATTGTTTTATAACCATGTTAAAGCATCTTCTGACATCTATTGTTTTCGCGCTCGCATATCTATCTATCTATCTATCTATCTATTGGAGCATACAACTATGTTCCGCAGCCCGACGTGTACGGCAGGGTCAAGGAGAGCCGTGGCGACCGCTCGCTGGTACCGTTCTGCTACCAGGGGCAGTACGAGGACATTTACAAAATGTAATTAACATGAAGTATGACCATAAATTTAAAGTAGAGATAGATGATCTATCTGAGTTCCTTAAGAGTGAAAATAGATTACTTTTAAAAGAAGATATGCTACAACTTATTTGTGAAAATTATATAATTGATGTTGGATTCTATAATACAGAATTTATATTGTATATTATTAAAGATTACAACTGGGATAAGCCATATTTTAAAAAAAATATTAATGATAAGTGTATGCTCACCAAAGAAATTAACAAGGCCTGTTCTGAAGTGCTATCTTTAATCGAAAACAAATAATGTGAATTTTATTAAAATTGCATGTTGCTTTGTGACAGTCATATGACGATGGTTGTTGGGATCGACGTGCACGTGACGACGGCACCCCGTTCATACCACATCACCCAATATGGAAATGATGATCTTCGGGATTGTCAGCCATAAGTGGCAGTCTATAGTCGATTAAATCTCGCCAAGTTTTCAGTTTGTTTCCAAGTAGTATTTGACAATGGTATCGAAAGATAGTAGCTGTCTATCATAATTTATTAACTTTGTATTTGAAAAGCTGCTCGAACCCACTACTTAACAAGATTATAATATGTTCCGATGGCAAACCCTCATATTGCTGATAGGTTGTTGCGCGGCTCTTGCCGGGCAACGGACTTACTATGTGTCATATCGGAAGGACAGTGAATTGACTCATCGGATATATCTTCAGGGTGATACGTTTGGTCTGGAGATTAAAGGTGGAGGACTTATGCCTACTACTGTTTCTGAGAGAAAAATCAGGCGGAGTTCAGATGATATGTTTACAATCGTTGAAAGCATGGAGGACAGCAGCCGGAACATAGGTGTCTGGATTGACAATATGGCTAAATACGATTTTTACGGCAAGACTTTCCGGCAGGAGGATTCACAGCTTATAGATATTACCAGCGGTCGCCCTTACGTTAATGAAGACACGATTAACAACATTTTGGGGGATTTCCCATTGCTTATCATCCATGACGGAAAGCGAATATCCTGGCAAACGGCAGATTCAATTCATCAGAAGGAAGGAAAGAGATTAAATTACTCCACTATGTCAGGAGAAAAAGCCTACAAAGCATTTGGCCCGGCAGGGATAAAAGGAGCAATCATAATGAAATCGAAGAAATAATTCAGAACTCAAAACCTTCATCGTAATAGAAGGTATCAACAGGGATCAGTGTGTCGGGGAGGATTTCGTATGATATGCGCAAGTGGCATTGGAAACCGCTGGGGGAGGCCGGCGGGTCAATGTGTCGGAGGTATTCGGTGCTGTCTACAGCCCATTCCGCTTCAAGAAAGTGGCGTTTCCCTCCTAATATCTCTTCAGGCGTGGCAATGTTGAAAAGAGTAACCCTATCTTCAGGGAAGGTGCTGTTCGGTCCGATCAGCGACAGGCGTTCCGGCACTCCTCTCTCCTGAAACTCCGGCAAACGCATGAACATCTCCAGCACTGCACTGCCGGGACATTCATCGCCTACATACATCGTTTCCACCTCTCGCAACATCGCAATGACATCAGCCGAAGCGAGAGTATCACCCCTGCCGTTATCCTTTTCTCCTCTACCACCACAAGCAGCGAACGAAAGGGAAAACAACAATGATATGAATAGAAGAAGTTTCAACTTGTGCATGAGTTTAATATTTTAGTATTGGTAGTTGTTAAGAAGAAATTTCCATGCCGGGATAATCTCAATTCTGCAACCATCACGCTCTATTTCATCTTCCTCTTCGTATGTTACTATAATCCTACGCCGACACGAAAGTTTTTCTTCTATTTTAATTAATCCACGTGTTTCCCTCTCTAAAGTATCAGAGGATCCATCCATTGAATAGCAAACTTGAATTGCGGTTTCTGTCTCAGGAATATAGAAATCTACCTCAATGCCGTGATTGTAATGATAGACTGCATCTTTTGATCCATACTTACGTATTAAAGCAAGAGCCACAAGATTTTCAAGGAGAGATGTGCGGATATCAAGTGCAAGCAGGGATATTATGCCGTTGTCAATAAAATAATATTTCGGATTACTGATGCGCTCGGTTATATTATCTGCAATATTCGACACGGTAAGTATAAGGTATGCGTCACCGGCGTATCTGAGATAGTTTATAACCGTACTTTTGCCAATCTTGGTTCCTGTGGAGGCAATAATGTTTGTTGCTCTTGTAAAGGAAAGAGGCTGGTTTACGCTTTCGGCAAGTTTCCTGAACAGCACACGCAGAGCAAATATATTTTCCACTCTGTGTCTGGCAGCAATGTCCCCTAAAAAGATTTTCTGATAAAGACTCGTAAGATAGTCTCGCTTCACCGGGATTGTAGCACACTCCGGGAATCCACCGAATAGGAAGTATTCCTCAAAATGTCGCATTAATAACGCTCGGTTTGAAGTCGTAGCAGAAATAAGCTTATTGTTACTATCCACACCGTTAATCTCAAGATATTCACTGAAAGAGAATGGAAATATCTCATGGGTTAGAAAACGACCTCCGAGTGTCGAAGCCACGTCCACTGAAAGCATACGGGCATTACTTTCCTGTAATGATAATCCGGTATTTGTTGTCAGCAAGGCGACGTGCAAATTTCTCCCATCCTTCCACATTCTGTATTTCGTCAAGGAACAGCATCGGACGTTTGTCGCTCACTCTTGCATGAACCTCCAGGATGGCATTCAGATCTGCCAGATCCATTCCGGCGATACGTTCATCTTCAAAATTGAGGTATACGATTTCATCCCAGGTATGTCCTTGGGCTATCAAGTTCTGGATGTGACCGTAAAGGATGTAGGATTTCCCGGCGCGTCTGACACCAACAAGCACCTGACGGTCGAATCCATCAAGAGAAATATTTCTGGGTATCACCCTGTGTCGCATTACCTCCTGACGGTTTTCCAACATTACTTCCAGTAAAATTTGCTTATTAATCATGGTGGCGTCTTGTTTGTAAGACAAATTTAATACATTTTTGTCTTATATACAAGACATGATAAGGAAAGACGCCATTTATGCCGGAATTTTATTACCTTTGCGATTGGAGTCAGCATTTCAAAACGATGAGCAAAATGAGGAGGATTCTTAACTACATACTGATTGCAATAACCACGCTGGGCTTTACCGGATGTGGCAATGGCGGTAAACG
>JAIDPA010000136.1 GCA_029062985.1 Muribaculaceae bacterium | reverse complement strand
TATCTATTGGATTGTCTCGTTATATTGTATTTGTCAAATTCAAATATGATGAATCAAGAAGAAATATTTAATATGTCCTTTGCCAATCAGGAAATGGCAAAAAGTGTTCTGAAGAGTTCCGGTATAGTCAATATTTGGGAACAGAATGGGTGCCGTGTTAATCTCATCGGCTCCTTACGTATGGGGTTACTGGCTTCACATAAAGATATAGACTTACACGTCTATTCAAAAGACATAACTGAAGAGAGTAGTTTTGCTATTGCAGCACAGATAGCCAAACTACCCGATGTTATTGAAATTAAGTGTATCAACGGGCTTCATACTGACGAACACTGCATCGCATGGCATATCTTCTATAAGTATGAAGAAGATATATGGCAGATTGATGTGATCCATATTGAAGAGGGGACAGAATTTGATGGCTTTTTTGAGCGAATGGCTGACAGAATTATGGAAGTGATGACCTCAGATCAGAAAGAAAGAATCCTAAAGTTGAAATTCGAGACACCGTCAGATAAAGATTATCATGGGGTGGAATACTATGAAGCTGTGATAGGAAACGGAATATCAAATATGAAAGACTTTGAAGAATGGGTTACCAAGCACCGAAAGAAACCAATGTATTATTGGATTCCGTAAAAAATATCTTCCCATTACTAATAAGACGGGTCTGTGATAAGCCGATAAGGAACAAAGGCGGGACTCGTTCCAAACGTCGCAGACGGCATAGTCACAATAATTATAGTGTTCGCCTGCGACAACAATGCTTTAGCCGTTGCGCCTCTTGGAGTTTCAACCATGATTTTATGATAATCTCAACATAGTAATCATGGCTCAGAATTGATTCAGATTATGTTTTATGAGAAAATATCTCACAAAACAAACTCTATGTGAAAAATTTTTGTTATCTTTGCAGTGCAAAACTGGATAAGATATGTTAGTTAATTTCACATTTAAGAACTTTAGGTCATTCAGAGATGAAATGACGCTAAGTATGGAAGCTGCTTCGATTCAAGAGCTGGCAGATGCCGTTGTGAAAACTTGTGGAGAAGATCTGCTTCCGGTTGCAGTCATGTATGGTGCCAATTCAAGTGGAAAGAGTAATGTTTTGAAAGCATTAAAGGCCATGCGTGATGTACTTCTCAGCTCAGTAAAGCTAAATCCCAAAGACAAACTCGATGCAGAGCCGTTCTCTCTTGATCTGACCTCATCGTCCGAACCTACATCTTTTGAGATTCAGTTCACCCTTAACGGATCAAAATTCCGTTATGGCTTTGATTATACCTCAGAGATGATAGTTTCTGAATGGCTATATGAGAAAAGACCGGGAGAGCGTGAATTTGAGTTGTTCCTACGTAGCGGTAATGAATTCAAGATTTCCAAGACGCGGTTTGCAGAGGGGATGGGGAAACAGGATGCAACCCCTGCCAACAGGCTGTTTGTGTCGTTGGTTGCCCAACTTAATGGAAGGGTATCGCAGTCCATACTTGACTGGTTCTCAAACATTGAATATATGTCGGGCATGGACGGCAAAGGATATGCAGGAAAGACATTGCGGACAATCTTTTATCAAGAGGCCGGAAATGAAGAAATCATGAATCTGCTTTATCAGACTCATCTTGGTTTCAATGGAATTACTGTGAGCATGAATATTGCAGACGAAGATTCTGTCGATTCAAAGACTGTCCATAAAATCTATGACAACGATGGAAATGTTGTTGGGCAAAAAGAATTTCCGACGGATAAGATGGAATCGGAGGGTACAAAGAAGATGATTGAGATTGCCGGCCCGATTGTGGATGCAATAAGGCTAGGTCAGATTCTAATTGTAGATGAGCTTGATGCAAAACTGCACCCGTTCCTGACAAGAAAGATTATTTCCATGTTTATGGATAAGAATATCAATAAGAATGGTGCCCAGTTGATTTTTGCAACTCATGACACAAATCTTCTCAATATCCAATATTTGCGCCGGGATCAAATCTGGTTTACCGAAAAGGACAAAACTGACTCCACAGAACTTTATTCATTGGTAGAATTCCGAGATGAAGCCGGTAATAAAGTACGCAATGACCGGAATATTGAGAAAGACTATATAAACGGTCGGTATGGTGCAATTCCTTTTATGAGTTAAGTGTATGGGACAACTTCCAAAATCAAAAATCGAACAGCTCAAAAGGGAGAAACGTGAGGCAAAAGCAGCAAAGAAGCGTAAGGTCGCCACACGCGACAAGATTGTGCGCTTCCTTGTGGTATGCGAGGGCGAGCGTACCGAACCAAACTATTTCAAAGGACTTGTGAAGGACAGATATTCCGAAGTCCGGGCCGAGGAGATAGTAGGGGAAGGTCGTTCTACATGTGCTTTGGTAAAGAAGGCAGAAGAGATACGTCATAGACTGGAGCACCAGCGTCAGTTGAAGTTTGACCGCGTGTGGGTTGTTTTCGATAAAGATGATTTCAACGACTTCAACGAAGCGATTGCCCTTGCAGAGCGAAAAGGCTTCGGAGCGGCTTGGTCTAATGAGGCTTTTGAACTCTGGTATCTTCTGCATTTCGTGTATCTTGATGCTGCAATATCACGGGCAGATTACATCGCCAAACTTGAAGCTGAGATTAAGAGATTTGAAGGATATAAGGATTTTAAGTACCGAAAGAATGACGAAGGCATCTATTCGCTCTTACAAAAAATAGGTAATGAAGAGTTGGCAAGGGAGCGAGCGCAAAAACTCCGCCGATTCTTTGAGCATACACTTGATTACAAATCCCATAAGCCATGTACTACTGTTGATTTACTCGTAGAGGAATTGGAACATCCCGAAATTCTATTAACAGCGGTTAATTAACATATTTAATAGTTGGTGTTTTTTTATCTAAAATGAACCCACCGACATATTAATCAGGGCTATTATGATTATCTTTGCATTATAAAACAGGCTACTGAAGAGTCAGGGTTAGGAAGACAAATCTATAAGGTTCAAGTTCCACAAGCTCCTTTGCGAATTGCATACATTCCAAACTATACAAGAAAATCATTAAAACGCAGACCATTGGAGAAGTCTGCATTTTTTTATACTTAAAAATTAAAACCCGGTATCGAAATTGTCAGAAAAAAAATAAAAAATTTAACAATAATGATTGACAGATGAAATATTCTTCCTATCTTTGCAATCCAAAATTAAGACAATGTCGAAGATTAATAGAATTTTGGTTATTTTGATTAAGAGGAATCATACAGGCTGATGAAATATTTTCGACTTGTGTAAAAAAAGTTTAAGTAATGATCAAAGACCCTAAACGACTTACAATCTGTTTTTTCTTGTCAGTTTTCATCCTGACAGTTATATGTTGTGACCGCCACAGTGAAGTTTGGTATAAATTGGATTTGGCTGAAAACATGATGGATTCAAGACCTGATTCTGCTCTCGCTATTTTGTCTTCACTACAATCAGTTAATCTGAGAAATGAAGAAGAAAAGGCAAGGTATGCTTTGCTTATGTCGATGGCTTTAGATAAGAACTATATTGATACCACAACTTTCGATGTCCTTCAGCCAGCCATTGACTATTATTTTAAACACGGTTCTCCTAATGAAAAGATTAGAACTTTTTATTATCAAGGTCGTATTTTTCAGAATAAGGGTGATAATGAGGCTGCTATGTGTGCTTTTATAAATGGGTATGAGTTGAGAAACAGTGTCAGCGATTCATTATTATTGGCGCATACTTTGATTGCACAGGGGACATTATACTTTAAACAATATAAAATCACTGAGTTCATACGTAATAATCTCGAAGCTGCAAAGTTATACGAAGCATTGGGTAGGACAGTCCAAGAGATCAAGAGCTATACCAATGCAGTGGATGGCTACATAATCCTAAATAATAAATCAGCTGCTGATAGCCTTTTGTCTCTCTGTCTAACTTTAGTACGTAATAAGCCTGATGGAGAAACTTATCTTTTTCCTGCTGTATTATCATATACGGTTGAATTTGGTTCAAATGATGAGATTAAAGCATTTTTAGATGAATATGAGAATCTGGAATTGACAAAAGAAGAGAAAATGAATATTGCTTATGGATATTCTAAAATTGGAGAGTCTACTAAGGCATTAAATCTTATAGATAAAATAGAGCCTTCCTCTGACTGTTTAGATTCCCTCAAATATATCTCTGTGAAAATAGATATTTTTGAAAAACAAGGTAATTATGAACAAGCTCTCAACTTATTCAGGATTTATTCTGAAAAGTTGGAACGTTATCAAAATCAATTACTTTCAAAAGATTTATTGTTTGCTGAGAAAAAGCACGAACTTGAAATGAAACGTCTCAAGGATATTCAAGATAGAAATCGGATCATTTGGGGGACTTTATGCAGTATATTTGGCTTGATTATAGTAGTTGTTTGGTTAAGTTTTCGTGAATATCGAAGTAAGACAAAGCGAATTTTGACGGAAAAGGAGAATGAAAATTTAAAACTCGAACAAGAGAATCTGCGTAACGAAAAAGAAAAAGCTGAACTTGAAAGAGATAAGAAGAGATTAGAGGCAGAGAATCTTGAAAAAGATAAGAAGAGATTGGAGTCCGAACAACGAGAACAAGAATTAATAACAGCTAATCTTAAATTAGAGATTGCTCAACTTGAAAATGAACGCGACAATCTTAAAGAATTGCAAAAAGATCAATCAGAACTGGCGCAACCTATTCAGACTGTTATACTCGATCGGATGAAACTTCTTAATGGTCTTTTAGCCAAAGAAATAACGCGAAATGAAAGTTATGCTAAGCCATATGAGAAATGGATTGAAGCTATCCATAATGATAGAAATAAGTTCATGAATTCTACTCGTCTTGCTTTTGCTGCCTCCCATCCAAAATTTATGGAATATCTTGAACAACATGGTTTATCCACTGATGAAATCAATTATCTATGCCTATATGCAATCGGATTACGTGGGAAAGAAGTTGGTGAATACATTCAGATAAAGCGCCATTATATTATAAGTCATGAAATACGAAAGAAATTGGGTATAAACGAACACGATACAAATATTGGACCTTACATCCGTCGAATCATTAAAGAGTTTGAAAAATGATGATTTAGCATCATGGATAATTTAAAAACACCATCCTCAATATTTAGGATGGTGTTTTAATCTTATTTTTCGAGAATCATGAAAAAGCATTTTAATGAAATAGGATCTTAGGAGGTTTGACAAGATATTTATAATTATGTATGATATATTAGAAAATTCCCATTATACAATCCGCTGCATGGATGTATCTGTAAAACTTCCGAGAACATTGTAAAACTACATTTACTCCCTTATTTTTAATTCACTATAAATCTGATAATTAAAATAGATTACGTAAAACTTTTTAATTTGATAGAAAACTAAATTCCCCCTAATTTTGCAGCAGAAATAATAACACAAAATGAATAAAAAGAATGAAAAAGTTGATTTTCTTGATGTGGTTGTTACTATGTGTTACTAACACCACTTATGCTGAACAACAAGGCGTGTTCATGGAATTCCATCGTAAAAGTATGCCTGAGAAAAACACGCAAGTTAACCGTGCACCTATGCGCATTCCAATGGAAGTGATCTATGACTCTGAATCGAGAAAAATAGAGGTAGTGGGAACTGAATCAATTGAAGTAGAAGTCTTCTTATTCAGAGCAAACGGAATGTTGGAAGGTTATTCATTGACACTAAACTGTGAATTTTCAGTTTCAACTCCTGATTCTTACATACTCCAAATACAAGGAGACGGATGGTATGCTGAAGGAGAAATACGAGTGTATTAAAGATGAAAGAAAGATTAAAATCGAAGATAATTACACCGACCAAACTGAAAAACAGGCGCAAAATCCGAAAATGATATAAGTTGGTAATTTGTTTACAAAAGACCTCAGCTCATGAAAAAAGTAATCATTAATGTTTTCATCGGATTCTCAAAAGTGGAAACATCGGAATGTAATGTTATCTCTTAAAGATTCATTAAAAATATCTTCAAATATACCTCAACTTATAGAAAAATAACTTTTATAAAGTCATAAATAACCATAATATTAACCTATAAAACCATCATAAAAATGGAGAAGAAAAGCAAAGTAATGAGCAATGATCTTCTTGATGAAGCAGCTCAGCTCAAAATCTATGGAGGAACATCTCCTATGGATACTGATCTTACTATAAACATTGGATCTGGATGTAAGAAAGACAGATGGTCAGATTGTAAAAAAATTTGTCCAATCATCGTAAATCCGCCACAGATACAATAAACAACATTTGAATGACATTCTTTTTCATAAAACATAATCTATTACGATTATGTTTTTTGTCTCTCGGCAATCCTATTCTTGAGTAGTTGATGATGCGATATAACGTGGCTGCAATTCATCACTTCATTAATACTTTACCGATTGTTTTATGCGTCTACCGACTATTTAGGTTTTACTTGCTCTTAGAAGTATGATAATAGTACTACCCTGCTCCACTCCTTTTCAATTTCAACAATAGAATATGAAGAAATTTTCAATCATTTTAAGCTTAATAGCAATCTGCAGTCAGTTTCTGCCTGCATGTTCGGATGAAAGTTCGATTTTAAAATCTGATATGGGTCTGCAAGAATATTTGTCAGATACATATTTCACTGGGACACCCATGCCTTATGGATTTGATGAGATTTTACCTTTAGAAGGCGACAGCTTGACAATGAGAAAAAAACAAGTTAAAACTCGTGCTTTGTCTACATACTCAGAGCTGTATGAGGAACTTAAACAATTGGATCAAATTCCTATTTATTTACAGATAAAGGGAAATACCTCAACGAAGCATTTTCTGAATTCTAATGGTGAAGGCATGGAATTGACGTTCGAGAATTATAAAGATAATAATATTTCTCAGCAATTCTATATAAAAACCTTACCTGCTGCTACGGGAATTCCATATATGATATATTCAAAACAAACTAATACTCCCATAAGTCTTGGTTCTTATTCTAATGCTCCTAACATTAAAGTTGTATACGTTAAACCATCTGGTAATACATCAACTTTTGGCGCATCATGGGATATTCGATATGGAGAATACTCTAATGAATCTTTCATTATTGAAAATCAAGACTATCCAAGACAGGGATCAAGTGGCTCGAGCTATGATATTTATTATAGTGTTATTTCAGCAAACGATTCGAAGGTTTCACTTGATAAATATTTAAAACTTCCGAAACAAGAGTTTTCTATAATTCCGGTTGAAAACTTCAAAGTTGAAAGTTTGACATTTAATACTGATATAGCTACTCTGTCTTATATTCCTAATAAAATTTTCTCAGACAAATTTACAAATAAAGGTCCTATTGACCAAAATCATACGTTTACTATCTCTGACAGCTATCGAGAAACTTCATCGTTTAATCGAAGAACCACTTATAATGTCAACGTAACCACTAAATTTAAGGTTAAGGTTCCATTTATCGTAAATGGAGAAATAAGTACATCCATATCAGAAGGCCAAGATTTCACGTATGGAGAAACAGAAGAAAATACAGTAACGATAAACAGAAGTTATCCTATTATTGTTCCAGCAAATTACGTTGCACAGATGACTTTGACTTTAACAAGATATACTATGGATGTAGAATATTGTGCTGTATGTGTTGGTCTAACTTCAGGTAGGAAAATAAAAATAAAAGGAACATGGAATGGAGTAGATGTTCAAGAATCAGATGCATATTTAGAACTTACACCAATTAATGGAACGAAATCGAATATTAAATTAATTCGCATCAGTGATGAAATGCTTACCAATGCCAATGAATATATTAAAGTGGAATAAAATGAAACTCGTGCATTTCATTTTTATATGTCTAATTGAATTGACATCCTGCAAGGTGTATAGGAACAGCGCCTCAACACCTATACCAGTTGGAACAATAAATCTTGGAATGGACAAGGCAAAAGTATTGTCAAAGCTGGGAGAGCCATTTTCTTACAATATTCAGATTGTAAATCAGGATACAGTAGCAGTGTTATTGTATAAATCACCCAAAGTTGTAGCAAATTGTGAGTACATAGTTACAACTAAATTATTATTTACTAATAA
>JAIDPA010000135.1 GCA_029062985.1 Muribaculaceae bacterium | reverse complement strand
TGTCAGAATTCTGACACACCCTCTCTCAGGAATTTTTATATAATTATTTTTACACAGCCTATTTATTTCTTTATGAATCTTTATGAGAGACGGCTGACATCGTTGTTGGTACGTTCGTCACCTTCAGCGATACCCTCTTTCATTGCTGCCTGAATCTCAGCTTCAGTCGGTTCATAACCGGCTGCCCATTTTGATACCTGATCCGGCTTACGACCCTCAATTTGCCAATTGAAAGGATAGAAGTCGTTGTTAGGATCTCTCCATGACGGTTTACGCTTTGCATAAACGATGAATGGGAATGCAACAAATACAACTACACCCGCAAGTATAATACCTACGTACACTACCGGTGAACCGGTTGATATCTGGGCTGGCGGAACAAAACTGATCACTAACGCTACCAACGCTCCGAGCACACCAAGAATAAATACGAACCATTTGCCAAAGTTGCCGCAAGGCACGCGGAAACCTCTCTTTACATTTGGTTCGGTGCGACGAAGACGGAGGAATGCACCATAAATTATAATCACCATGATCAGATAAAGCACCGTTGACATCTGGCTGAGCACCTGATAAGCAGATTCAACACTTGGCATGATCACCAATGCGAGTGCCAATACGGTTACAAAAATACCTTGCACCCAAAGAATAGGTACCTGAATACCGTTCTTATTAACTTTCTGGAGTCCACGGGGAAGGAATCCTGCGCGACCCACAGCAAGAAGACCGGTAGAAGGTGCTGAAATGACCACTGTTACCTGAGCGAGCGCGCCGATAGTAATCAAGAGCGCCATAACATTACCGAGCCAGGGCACACCCAATGCTCCCCATAGACGGTTATAAGCCACAAGAAGAGACTGCAGAAGATTGATATCTTTCTCCGGCACGGCTGCTCCGATAGCAAGAGTAGAGAAAACAAAGATTGCAAGAATCATTACTACGGCTATAAAACATGCCTTCGGGAAATTCTTTGACGGATTGACCATTGAAGGCACATGCACTGCCTGCATCTCCATTCCCGCATAGAAAAGGAAGATTGAGGCGGCAAGAACTATATCACCAAATTTTGAGAAATTCGGGAAGAAAGGTTGATCGGTAGGAATATAAACCTTATGTCCGAGTGCGACATAGAGCACACCAAGTACAATCAGGATAGCTGCCGGAATAATCGTACCGGTCAGACCTCCGAATGTAGAAAGTTTATTTGCATATTTCTGACCTTTGAAGGTTACGAAAGTTGCAACCCAATATACTGCCAAAACCACGACGAGGGTATATATCACATTCTTCGCAAGTTTTTCGTCGAAAGTTTCAGGCCAGAAAATGAATGCGAGGGAAACAGCGGCGAACATCAACACAGCAGGGAACCATATAACCACCATCTGCCATTCAAGGTACATCGCCACCCATCCCCATTTAGGACCAAAGGCTTCGGAACACCATCTGAAAAGGCCTCCCGAGCGAGTGTAAGCTGAAGCTAATTCTGCACATACAAGTGCATAAGGAACGAGAAATACAAGGGCAGCAAACACATAGTAGAATATAGAGCCGTAGCCATATTCCGCCTGTGACGCCATACCACGCATACTGACGATATTGGTCACTATCATGATTGCCATGGCACCCATGGTAAGCGTAGCTACCTTTTTCCCCGTCGGTATCTTTCCGGCACCTGCCGGCGTGGGTTTAGTTTGAGTGGTATCCATAATTACATAGAATGATAGTTTAAAAAAATAGAGTCCGACGTAACGAACGAGACACAACTCGTTGTTTCACGTCGGACTCGGTTATCTATAATTAACTCTCAATCCTTTTTTGTAGAGGATTGGGTTTCACTCTTATTTATTTACGAACACGAAGTGCGGGATATGCCTGACCTACCTTTGTTCCAACTTTGTAGTGAACTCCGGGATGTGCAGTGATTTCCACGTTGGAAGCACGTTCATAAACCGTAACGATATCTGAACCACCAAACTGGAAGTAGCTTATTTCCTCACCTTTCTGAAGTGTCACACCCTCTTCTGCTGTAAGAATGATAGAGCTTACCTGAGCCATACCCATCGGGAGAACTGCAACAAGACCAACCGGGCTGTCAATAACTACAAGACCACGTGTCTGCATGAATTCGTAACCGGCATCATCAGGAGCGTCAAATACTCTCTTAGCCTTAATCACTGAACGACCGAAAGGATCATTAGGTATTGGTTCAGGAACGACCTGCAGATAAGTTGTGCCCTGGATTACTCTTGCCTCAACAACACGACCTCCTACAGGTGCATGCTGACGGTGGTAGTCGTATGTGTTAAGGAATGAGTGGGTCCAATGACCTCCTTTGAAACGATCTGCGTATGGGCTGCCTTCGAGAAGTTCTTCGATCTTCCAGTCAAGACCCTTGATGTCTACGTGTGAGTCGCTGTTGATTTCCCACTGGCCATCAAATGTGCAGTCTGCAGGCGATACAATGATTGAGTCATCCCAAGGAGCTGCGATAGGACGGTAACCCGGTTTTGTGCGACGTGCGAAAAGCTGGTTATAGCTCTTCCAACCGCCACGCGGACGGATATACTCATTCATGTTATAGAGAGGTGATTCATAGAATGTACGCTCTGATTCCGGTGTGAGTGAACCGGGCTGATCCATCCAGTTTCCAAGTTCGGTAACGAATTTACGCATCCAAGCTGAAAGCGGAGTCAGAGGCTGCATCTGGTCATGAGGCACTACTGCGTTCTGGAGCTCTTTGACAGGTGACTGATCAAGAACGAAGTAGAACATACATACATGCTTGTAGACCTCTTTACCGTAGCGGTCCTCTACAGGCACCCAGCTAAGCTGTGCGTTACACCAATCGATGTAGTCATCAAGATTCTTGATGTTCTCAAAACCGTAAATATTATAGCTGATAGCTTTCTTTACAGCCTCTTCGAATTTGTCACGCCAGCCGTTGTTGTTGATCATGTCAACCAATTCCTGTACTACAGGATGCAATGTCTTTTCCATAATATAAAAAGGAATTTAATAAAAAAATAGTATTTAGATTAAGGTGAATTAAAATCTTCTAAACTGATTTTGGGGATGGAATGAATTGAGTTATTACAAAACAACCATGCGGTTTGGATAAATTTTAAAGCACATTAAAATATTGTCAAGTTGTCTTCAGAAATTAAGGAACCTTGCCAAATAGTGTCGAGCCGCGCCGGTCGACGTTGATTCGGTATGATTACCATTCCGATTACATCATTATAACATTCCTTGTAATAAATAGTTTACAATAAGGACAATTATTTAAAAAATACATTGAATTTTTTTATATTTATATAATTAATGTGTCGGGGGGATTCATTATATAAACTCGCTCGCATATATAATTTTTTACCACTCCCATTCCGCTTAAGCTCATCTATCAACATTTTCCTATAAACGTGATTTGATTTAACATCTCCATTTTAAACAATTTGAGAATTACGGTGTTAAAATTTATATAAAATTGGATGAATCCAATTACTGAAATATTAGAGGAATCCAATCAATAATTAATTTATTCACCCCTTAAGCCTAAAAACTATGAAATATGTTAATTCAGGTGAAGGTAAGGTTCCTCTGATCACCCTTATTGCGATTCTCTCAATTTCTTTGACGGTTAATCTTCCGGGGCTCGCCATTTCTCCTATCCTGGGGAAACTTGACCAAGTGTTCCATCACGTCACTGAGCTCGAGGTGCAGCTTTTGACAGTCTTACCAAATCTCGTGACCATACCGTTCATTCTTTGCGCCGGTAAAATCTGTAGCCAAAAAAATCAGATTTTCGTCCTCGGGACAGGACTTGTGATCTATACCCTCACCGGCATCCTTTATTTCTTTGCCTCCAGCATGACCGAACTCATTATTCTAAGCTGCCTGCTTGGCATGGGTTGCGGACTCGTTATTCCTTTGGCTGCCAGTCTTATCTCACAAAATTTTGTCGGGGAGGCTCGTACTAAGGAACTGGGTATGAAATCTTCTCTCTCCAATTTCTCTATTATTTTTGCAACGCTTTTTGTTGGTTGGGTTGCTGCTCTTGACTGGCATTATTCATTCTTTGTTTACATGGTTCCGATTATTCCCCTGGTATTGATTCCTTTCATGACCAATAAATATATCGGTAAGCATCGAATAATTGATTCGCCGGCTTCTTCATCAACCCCCGCTGAGGCTGCGACAGCAGCAAAACCGGGTGTCGCAGCTCCTGTCCCTGCAGCAAACGTAAACTCTACATCTCCCCGCTTCACAGGGAAAAAGGCTATTCTGCTCCTGGTAGGTATTATGGTGCTATATTTCCTGATCACTTATGCGACTGATATGGTAAGCTATTACCTTCCTTTCTCAATGGAGCATTATCATTTCTCTACTGATGATGTAGGCGTCGCAACCTCACTTTATTTTGCGGGTATGACTCTCGGCGGTTTCCTCCTCACCCGGGTGTTAGCAGTATTACGCAAGTCTACCTTCCAGGTTGCCCTCCTTCTCTGCATCATCGGGCTGTTTATGGTCGGTTTCCTCCATGCTTATTGGTCATTTATTATCGGTGTATTCCTGATGGGTTTCGGATATGGTGTCATTCAGCCTGTCTTCTACGACAAAACTTCAGCATTAGCTCCTACCCGTCAAAAAAATACTGCCTATTTTTCATATCTCCTCGCTTGTAATTATGTGGGCATAGCTGTCGTGCCTTTCATTATCGGTGGAGCTGAGAAAATTTTCAAAGCCCAGAACGACCCCAACTTCGCTGCAATATTTAATGGCTGTGTGCTTGTAGTGATGTTAGTCGTAGCAATAATCAAATGCAAGAGTTTCGTCTTCGAAGCTGAATCAAAATAATTGCGATACGTTTTCAATCATTTAACTCTCGTCTTTAGCTTGCGAAAGCCCGGGTTACTTTAAATCTTAATTAATTATGAAAAAGACTACTATTTTTTTTGCTGTATTGAGCGCCGCTCTGTTCGGCACCTCTTTCGAGGCGGCAGCCCAACGCGATAACCGACACGACAAGGGTGTCGTCTCGGTAATCAATAATGACACGGTCGATGCATTGAAGGTCGAAAAGCATCTGAAATCTAATGCTCCCCAATCTCCTAACGACAATGGTTTGCCTCGGTTTGCTATTGTAGGTAAGGATCATAAATATTACATTGGCGTCGGCGCGCAGTTTCTTGGTGAAGCAGTCTACGATTTCGGCGACAATATGCCATCTCCCATATTGTTTACCCCTTCATCAATCACACCTCGTACTCCCGGCAATGGAAGTGCATTAAGATTTGGCTGGCAGTCATCCTCAGTTTATCTTAATGCCGTCGCTCTTCCGGGCACAAAAGATCAGATTGGACTCTTCTTCAAAGCTAATTTCCTCGGAAATGATAATGCTTTCAACATTTTCCAGTTCTATGCAAAATATCGCGGACTGACAGCCGGTTACACTACCAGCGCATTCAGCGACGGGGCAGCCGAACCTATGACAATCGACTTTGAGGGTCCTAACGGGTATCCTTACGCATTCCTCTTCACTGCCTATTGGACTCAGAACTTCACTAAGAACTTCTCAGGAGCTATCGGTATTGATGCTCCAACCGCCTCTCTGACCACCGGAAGCACTACCTCAACTATTAATCAGCGAATACCGGCTATTCCTTTATATCTCCAGTATGCGTGGGATGAAGGAAATTCCCATATCCGTCTCTCAGGTCTTGTGCGTCCTATGCAGTATCGTAATCTTTCAGCAAATAAAAACGAAACTCTCACCGGCGTCGGTGTCCAACTCTCCGGAATGACAAAAGTGGTGGGTCCCCTCTCATTCAGTTACAATGCTGCTTATGGTAAAGGTATCAGTAATTATCTTCAGGATGATAATGGCTTAGGACTTGATGCGGTAGCCACCGGAAAAGCCGGCAATATGGAAATGGTGAAGAGTCTTGGAGTCACTGCCGGGCTTAATTGTGCCATCACTCCTAAACTGTCAGCCAACCTTGTATATAGCCACTTATCAAACTGGCTCCCGGCGAATGCTGAAGTACAAGACAATCAATATCGTTACGGCGACTACGTAGCAGCCAACTTAATGTATAATATCAACAAATTTGTTTCAACGGGCATTGAATATGATTTCGGACATCGTAAATCTGTTACAGATGCTTCGCTCCACACAAATCGTCTTCAAATTCAGCTCGGAGTAACTTTCTAAAACATTTCTCCTTCTGAATATTTATCCTTTATTATTGAAAGATCATATTTTTATTGACAAAACACAACTTCGTTCAGAGTGAAGTTGTGTTTTGTTTATATTTTCATAATTCAGACTCTTTTTGTAATTTTGCGACAACTCTCCTTTCTCATTATATAGCAAAAAAATAAGAAACTGTTTTATTAAATCTATTCTCTCTTCTCACAACGATTATGTCAACAAACACTACTGACAATGCACGTAAGGTTACCACTCGTCGTCTGGTGGAAATGAAAGGCAGAGGTGAAAAGATATCAATGCTCACTGCCTACGATTATTCTTCAGCAAAGATTCTCGACGAAGCCGGTATCGACGTGATTCTTGTCGGGGATTCTGCATCAAATGTAATGGCTGGTAACGTTACAACTCTTCCTATCACTCTCGACCAGATGATCTACCATGCCAAATCTGTGATGAAAGCCACTAAACGTGCACTCGTCGTTGTTGATCTCCCTTTCGGTTCTTATCAAGGTAATTCTAAAGAAGCTCTTGCTTCAGCAATACGCATTATGAAAGAGAGCCACGCAGAAGCTGTCAAGATGGAAGGGGGAAGTGAAATCCGTGAATCAGTGGAGAGAATCCTTTCAGCCGGTATCCCGGTAATGGGTCATCTGGGACTCACCCCTCAGAGCATAAATAAATTCGGCACATACAATGTCAGGGCACGTGAGGAAGCAGAAGCAAAAAAATTAATTGAAGACGCCAAGATGCTTGAGGAAATAGGATGTTTTGGAATCGTGCTTGAAAAGATTCCGGCAGAACTGGCGGCTCGTGTGGCTAAAGAAGTCTCCATTCCGATAATAGGCATCGGTGCCGGAGGAGGTGTTGACGGTCAAGTTCTCGTAATGCACGATATGTTAGGAATAAACAGAGGGTTCTCCCCTCGCTTTCTGCGCAGATATGCTGATCTTGCAGGAGTGATGACGGATGCAGTGCAGAATTATATTTCCGATGTAAAAAGCGGTGATTTCCCGAACCGGGAAGAGTCTTACTGATTCATATTCATATAAAACATAAAAACTTATAAAGTCTTTTTTATGTTATATGAGTATAAATTGCACTATTATCTATGGAATATAAAAGATTATTTTACGTGTTACCCCTTGTAGCATTCTTGGGGGCTTGCTCTCCAAAGGCAACAACCTCCACCAGTCAGCAATATGTAGCTCCTCAGCCTTCTCCGAGGAAAATTCCGGTAAGATCCGAGACCACCCCGACGCAGGCTTCTATGCCGAAAGCGACTGCTTTCAAGATGTCGGGCGACTATGCAAACAATGTGGCAATTACACTTAACTCGGAGGGAAATTTAATATATTATCCTGCCCCAACAGATATTTCACCCTCCTCAGCTCCTCTTCAGCTTGAAGACGGTTGGTGGCTCAACAGACAGGGAATAAGTTCAAATTCTGTGTTTACGACCTACACTTTCGAGGAATATGCCGCCCTACCCTCTGTCCCCTCTTCTGAACAGCTGAAAGCAGCCATTATTCCTGACGCCCGAGTTGTGGAGATGGTTCAGTTGCCTTACACAATCACGGATGCTCAAAAGAACATCTCTGAAATCAATCTTTTTTTAAAGAATAAATGAGGCGGTAGGCATTAGGCTCAAGGCTCAAGGGAACCCGGGGAGGGAAGTTGTCCCAACTTCCCGGCGCGACAAAACACGAGTCGCGAAGCCGTTTCCGTCCGGGGCTGTGCCCCGCCTCTCGAACCTAAGCCTAAAGCCTCCAAAAAATTAATATATTATGACCACTAAACAGACTCCCGTACTTTTGCTTACGGGATACCTTGGGAGTGGTAAGACCACTCTCCTGAACAGAATATTGAATAATCGTAAAGGCATACGCTTTGCGGTTATCGTAAATGATATAGGGGAAGTAAATATTGATGCCGACCTTATTGCAAAGGGTGGCATTGTCGGAGGCAATGATGACTCACTCGTTGCTCTTCAGAACGGGTGCATCTGCTGCACTCTGAAAACTGACCTCATGCAGCAGCTCTCTGATCTTGTTGAAGGCAACTTTGACTATATTGTAATCGAAGCAAGCGGTATTTGCGAACCGGAACCCATTGCCCAGACAATCTGTTCTATGCCCGTCATTGCTCCGAATCTAACCCGTAAGGGTGTGCCCGTGCTCGACTGTATTGTTACCGTAGTGGATGCTCTGCGTCTGAACAGCGAGTTCGGGAATGGAGATAAACTCACAGCTCCCAATATCGGCGAGGAAGATCTTGAAAGCCTCGTCATCCAGCAAATTGAATTCTGCAACATAATTGTGCTCAATAAAATCTCTGAGGTAACACGTGAGGAAGCTGAGCATATAAAGAAGGTTGTCCGCGCTCTGCAGCCGAAAGCGGAGATTATCGAGTGTGACTACTGCGAGTTCGATTTAGACAAGATTCTGGATACTCATCTTTTCAACTTCGACAAGACCATTACCTCTGCCACTTGGATTCAGGAAATAGAAAAGCCGCTCGAAGAAATAGAAAAAGAGGAGCATCATCACGAACATCATCATCATCATGACGATGAAGAGCATGACCATCATCACCATCATCACCACCATCACGATGAAGGGGAAGCGGAAGAATATGGCATAGGGACATTTGTCTACTTCCGTCGTCGTCCTTTCGACATAAACAAATTCGACTGGTTTGTTGCAAAACACTGGCCAAAGAACGTAATCCGTTCCAAGGGTATATGTTATTTCTCAGACAATACCGACATGTCGTATCTGTTTGAACAGGCTGGCGTGCAGAAAAAACTGACGGAAGCCGGACAATGGTATGCGACAGCTCCTGAAGATGAACTGCAGAGAATGCTTGCAACCGAACCGGGGCTTGCGCGGGACTGGGATGATGAATATGGCGACCGTATGCAGAAACTCGTCTTCATAGGTCAGAATCTTGACAAGGAAGCGATCACCTCTGCCCTTGATGCCTGTCTCGTCTAAAAGATATTAGGCATTAGGCTAAAGGCTAAAGGCATTAGGCTAAAGGCATTAGGCTAAAGGTATTAGGCTAAAGGCTGTCTCTGATACAAATCTGACGATGCCGACGACGTAATAGGTGTAGATCTCG
>JAIDPA010000134.1 GCA_029062985.1 Muribaculaceae bacterium | reverse complement strand
GAGTGAAGCTGAATGGTGTGGCAAAATCTCCTGAAAACAGATGCTGCACGACAATCGAAATCATAAGCCGCTTAAAAATCAAGATTAGGAAAAACAACAGACGCAACGAGATCAATAACCAAGATCGGTTCTTAAATGAGAAATTGAAAAGCCGATCAATAATAATAACCAAAAAAAATATAATAGAAGTAACAAACATCAAAATTTAACGTAAAACAACAAACTAACACTTTAAAACCAAAACAATAATAACTTATCCCCAAATTATTAAGTATGAGAAAATTGTTTTTAATCCTGATGGCGCTTATGGCATGCACTCTGGGCATATCGGCTCAGACGCAGACCATCCGCGGCACCGTGGTTGACGCTGCCAACAACGAACCGTTGGTGGGCGCTACTGTCATGCCCATAGGTGGAGGCCAGGGCGTGGCAACAGATGTTGACGGTAAGTTCGTGCTGACCGTTCCATCTAAAGTAAAACAGGCTCGAGTATCTTATGTAGGCTATATCGAGCAGACTGTAACCTTAAAGAACGGTATGACAGTTTCACTCTCAGAAACTGCCAACAATCTTGATGAGGTTATGGTGGTCGCTTACGGTACAGCTAAGAAATCAGCCTACACCGGTTCTGCTTCAGTAGTTAAATCCGAGACAATCGAGAATGCACTTGTCTCTACTGCGACAGACGCTCTTGCCGGTAAGCTTGCAGGTGTTCAGGTTCAGAGCTCTAACGGTCAGCCCGGTACATCACCGACAATCCGTATCCGTGGTGTCGGCTCAATCAACGCCAACAATGACCCGCTCTATATCCTTGACGGTGTTCCATACGATGGCGACATCTCCGGCATCAACACAATGGATATTGAGTCAATGACAGTGTTGAAGGATGCAGCAGCAGCAGCTCTCTACGGTGCGCGTGGTGCCAACGGTGTTATTCTTATTACTACCAAGAAGGGTTCTTCAGGCAACGCAAAAGTAACAGTTGATGCCCGCTGGGGTTCAAATCACCGTGCCGTTTCCCGTTATGATGTGCTTGAGACATCTGACGAATTCGTCGAGACAACATATCAGGCACTCCGCAACGGCTATTACTATAATGGCACAATGTCAGCAGCAGCCGCTCATGCAGCAGCTAATGCAAATATTTTCGGCAAACTTGGTTATCAGGTTTATACTGTTCCCAATGGTGAAGGTCTTATCGGGATTAACGGTAAGGTTAATCCAAATGCTACCCTCGGTTATTCAGACGGCACATACTATTATCAGCCGGATGACTGGTATAAGGAACAGCTTCGCGATGGTTTCCGTCAGGAATATAACGTAAGTGTAACAGGCGGTAACGATCGTTTCAACTACTACGTATCAGGAGCATATCTGGGTGACCAGGGTCTTATCAAAGGCTCTCACTTCAATCGTCTGAGCACACGTACTTCTATGGATTATCAGGTTAAGCCTTGGTTGAAGATCGGAACAAACGTGTCATACACTTATACTAACAGTGGTTATCCAAGTGATAATGATACTGATGCTTCCAATTCATCTGGTAACGCTTTCCTTATGTCAGACCAGATGCCTATGTACTATCCTATGTACGTCCGTAATGCTGACGGCTCAATGATGTATAATGAGCAGACAGGTCTTCCTGTATATGATTACGGTGATCGTAAGATCGTGCCTTATTCACGCAACTGGATGTCATCTTCAAACCCTGCCGGAAATCTTGCATACGATACAGAGGATTATCTCGCAGACGTTTTCAATGGCAAATGGTATCTTCTTATCAATCCTATCGAGGGTCTTAATATCACAGGTTCAGTAGGTTATTTCCTTGATAACACCCGTTACCATAATCTCGGTAATCCTTTCTACGGACAGATGGCAGCTTACGGTGGTTCTGCAGTGCAGTACACTTACCGCACACGCTCAATCAACCTCCAGGGTCTTATCAATTATACCCGCACATTTGCAGAAAAGCATGACCTCGACGTCCTCTTGGGTTATGAAAGCTATGACCTCAATATGGAAATGCTCGAAGGCACAGGTAACAACCTTTATCTTCCTGACAGCTGGGTAATGAACAACACTATCGATGACAAGCACGTTTACGGTTATGTAAATACGTACGCTACACGTGGTCTCTTCGGTCGTGTTAACTATGCATTCGACAGCCGTTATTTCTTCAGTGCATCTGTACGTCGTGATGCTTCTTCACGTTTCGCACCCGGCAAACGTTGGGGTACATTCTGGTCATTGTCAGGCGCATGGAATATTGCAAAAGAGGCTTTCATGCAGAACTCTACAGAATGGCTTGATCAATTGAAACTCAAAGTGTCATTCGGTCAGCAGGGTAACGATAACCTCGGTCGCGGTTATTATCCTTGGCAGGATCAGTACACTATTTCAGGTGCTGACGGCGTATGGTCAGACGGTACACTCTATCGCAAAGGTAATCCCGATATCACATGGGAGACATCAAACAACTTCAACGTAGGTGTTGACTTCAGCTTCCTCAAGGGTATGGTTTACGGTACGTTGGAATACTTCAACCGTCAGACTTCAGACATGCTCTACAACAAGCCGGTTGCTCCTTCTGCCGGTTACAGCTCAATTCCTATGAATATCGGTTCAATGCGTAACAACGGTGTGGAACTTGAACTCAACGTCCGTCCGATTGCTACAAAGAACGTAACATGGGACCTCAACTTCAACATTACCGGCGTAAACAACAAGGTTCTCAAACTTCACCCCGATCTTCACGGACAGCTCATCAGCGGCAGCCGCATCTATCGTGAGGGAGAATCAATGTATCAGCTTTACCTTGTTAAATACGCAGGTGTAGATCCTGCTACCGGTCTTGCACTTTACTGGGCTGCAGATTATCAATATGACGATGACGGCAATGTAGTTAAAGATAAGTTTGGCAACAATGTAATTGCATCCGAATACGCTACAACAGATTTCAATACTGCTAACACAACCAACAAGCAGAGCACAGGCAATCTTATGCCCAAGGCTTATGGTGGTTTCGGCACTAACCTCCAGTTCTTCGGTTTCGATTTCTCTATGGCATTTGCTTATCAGTTTGGCGGCAAAATCTGGGACTACACTTACCAGAATTTAATGCATAACGGCAGCTCCTACCTCGGTCAGAACTGGCATAAGGACATCTACAATGCATGGACTCCGGACAACCGTTACACAAACGTTCCTCGTCTTGATGCAGAAGACCAGTACACAAACTCTTCTTCAACTCGTTGGTTGACTTCAAGCAACTATCTTTCTCTCAACAACGTAACTCTCGGCTACACACTTCCGAAGAGCGTTGTTAACAAACTCCGCCTCCAGAATATCCGTGTATACGCTTCAGGTGAGAACCTGTTCGTAGTAACAGCACGTAAAGGTATGGATCCCCGTCAGGGTTATGTAAACTCAGAGGGTGCTACCTATAAAGGCTCACGCACAATTTCCGGCGGTCTGAGAATAGAGTTCTAACCATCAAATACAGAATAATTGACAATGAAAAATAAATTTTTATATTTCGGTGCTTCTGCCATGATGGCTTCAATGGCTCTTGTAAGCTGCAACGACCTTGACACGCAGCCACAGGACCGTTATGTGACGACATCAGAGAAGGCTGAGGCAATCGTAAACAAACCTTCACTCGCATCTGCAGGTGTAGTAGGTATCTCGGCTACATATTATACATACGAGACAGTTTACAGCAACCACATTGACTTCGGCTGGCCCTCTGTCATGATGCTTCTTGACAACATAGGTCCTGACCTCGTGAGCCGTAATATAGGTTACAACTGGTTCGCATCTGCAGGCACCTATAACCTTGGTAACAACAACAACTACATGAACAACATGGGTTGGTATCACTGCTATAAAATCATCAAATCAGCAAATGATGTAATAGGTAATATCGATCCGGAGACAGACAACGCACAGCTTCAGCTTTATGCGGCTCAGGGCTATGCCAACCGTGCGTTCATGTATTTCAATCTCGCGCAGCTTTTCCAGAAGACATATAAGGGAAATGAATCACTTCCTTGTGTGCCTATCATCACTGACCTCAATGCAAATGAAGCAGCCAACGGTGTGCCCCGTGCAACTGTTCAGGAAGTATATGATCAGGTTCTATCAGATATCAATAAGGCTATAGATTTTCTTTCAGCATCAGGTCTCAGCACATCCAACATTGCTGATGTAGGTGTTAAGCGTTTCGTATCTTTGGGTGCAGCTTATGCAATACGTGCCCGTGTGAATCTTGTGATGAACAACTGGCAGGCTGCTGCTGATGATGCGAAGATGGCAATCCAGACATCTGGAGCTACTCCATCTTCAATTGCTACTGCTTCAAAACCCGGTCTTACATCTTCAGATGAATCTAACTGGATCTGGGGTATCTATACTCAGGAAATTGACCGTGTCGTAACTTCAGGTATCGTTAACTGGCCTTCTCACATGGGTTCATTCAATGATAACGGTTACTGGGCAGTAGGTGCATTCCGTATGATCAGCAAAGCTCTTTATGAAAGCATTCCCTCGACAGACTGCCGCAAAGGATGGTGGCTTGACGAGAATGGTCTGAGCGCTAACCTGACAGAAGCACAGCAGGCATTCGTTTCAAGCGTTGATCCTGAAGCTTACATGCAGGTTAAGTTCGGTCCTTACAATGGTGTTGTCGGCACAACCACCAATGCAAATGACATTCCTCTCATCCGTGTAGAGGAGATGTATCTCATCATGGCAGAGGCAACAGCAATGGCAGGTAATGCAGCAGGGGGCAAGCAGATACTTGAAGACTTCGTGACTACATATCGTGATCCCGCTTATACTTGCTCAGCTTCTTCATCAGCAGAAGTTCAGGAAGAAGTATGGCATCAGCGCAGAATAGAGCTTTGGGGTGAAGGTCAGTGCTATTATGACCTCCTTCGTCTGAACAAAGGTCTTGACCGTCGTGGCGCAGGTTATGAGACTGTATGGGTTTACAATGTTCCGGCACCTCTCAAGCCTTTCCTTATTCCTAACAATGAGATGGAGTCTAACAAGGCTATCGGATCAAATAATGACGCATGGAGCCGTCCGGCTGCAGTGGATGATTTCTAATCAAAAACAACAAAGCAACTAAAAACTTATGAAATTAAATAAGATAACATTGTCGCTGGCAGCCGTTGCAGCAATGTCAATGATGTCCTGTTCTGAAGGTCAGTACTGGGACGAGGCATCAAAAGCTGTGGAGGTTTATGCCTTTGCAAAACCGGCAGAGACAGTAAGCGTAGCAGCGGATGCCGCTTTCCCGACATCATACGATATCATTGTCAGCAGAAGCACTTCAGGCAAGGGTGTAACCGTGCCCGTAACTTTCACAGCTTCATCACCTTTGCTTTCCGGTCCGTCGGAAGTGACTTTCGAGGACGGAAGCATGGAGGCAGTATATACAATCTCTGTAGGCACTGGCACAAGAGCCGGTATCACCTATTCAGCTAAACTTGAGCTCGCACAGCCGGAAGATGCTGAAATCATGGTGAAGGAAGCCAATCTTGTATGCAACTTCAAAATTTCTCAGGTGCTTATTCTCAACTGGGTTGATGCAGGCACTGCAAACACTATTTCTCAGTGGGCTGGAAACGAGGATCCTATTGCTATCCCTATTCAGGAATGCGATAATGATCCTACGACTCCGGAAGGCACTCATCTTATGCGTCTTGTTTCTCCATACGCTTATCTTGAGCCTGATTTCGCAGAAAAGGGAGCAGATATTCTTTTCTATGTAGATGATGCAGGCGACGCTGTGGATATGTACAGCGCATGGCAGTACATGGGAGAATATGATGAAGAAGAGGGTTATTTCTATTTCGGCTGTCCGGCTGAATATGGCGCTCAGTTCATCAATCAGGGAAATATCTATGCAATGGCAGGTATTGTCGGCACTGCTGAGAAATTAGGTGGTGCGGTTTCTCCGGGCTGGTATGAGACACTCCAGTTCCAGTGGGTTAAATAACAGAATCAATTTTTCTCACATACACTTTGGGAAGCGGGACAATCTTAGGATTGTCCCGCTTTTTTTTATTCTAATTGTTTACTTTTTCATTAATAATTACTAACTTTACCAAATTAATATTATAGTGGCATTCATTAATAAAGGAATGATTAACTGACAAAAATAATAAGAACTGAGAAACAATATAAAGTAACAAATATGAAGAAATCTTTACTATTGACATTCGCAGCTTGCACCATGGCATCTGGCTTATGGGCAGCTCCGCTTTCTCCTGAACAAGCTTTGCAGAGAGCGACGATGACAACCCGAGGCGGCAATGCGGGGAATCTCCGGCTTGCCTTCACCGGTTATCAGAGTAATGGTGAGGCAGCCTTATATGTGTTTAATAAAAATTTAGCTGAAGGGTATCTGCTGGTAAGTGCGGACGACTGTGCTATGCCTGTGTTAGGTTATGCTGACGAAGGTTCGTTCAAGGAAAGCGAGATGTCGCCGACAATGAAATGGTGGCTATCAGAATATGCGCGTCAGATTGAATATGCAGTTGCAAATGGAGGGGGGACTTATGTGCCGTATGCAACCCGAGCGGATAGAAAGGCGATAGCCCCTATGATTAAGTCGAAGTGGAATCAGAATTCTCCCTATAATGATATGACTCCGACTGTCAACGGGCAACATTGTGTCACCGGTTGTGTGGCAACTTCCACAGCTCAGGTTATGAACTATTGGAAATATCCGGAAATAGGAACGGGAAGCAGCACTGCCTACGTCTACGGAAATGATGGAAGCGAGACAGAGGTGAGCATGAATTATTCTGAACAGAAATTTGATTGGGCAAATATGCTTGATGTTTACAATTCAAATGCTACCGAGGCTCAGAAAAATGCCGTCGCATATCTGATGAAGGCTGCCGGCTATGGCGTACACATGAGCTATACTTCCAATGAGTCGGGAGCCGGTTCTTTATATGTGGCAGGCACTCTTGTTGAAAATTTCAAGTATAATAAAAATCTCAGATACTGCGAGAGGAACTATTTTAACGCTACTGATTGGGACAACATGCTGTATCAGGAATTAGCTGAAGGACGTCCGATTGTGTATGGTGGTAGTTCGACAGAGGGAGGTCACAGTTTTGTCTGTGACGGTTATAACACTGATGGCTATTATCACTTCAACTGGGGCTGGGGAGGCATGAGCGACGGTTATTTTGCTATAAATGCGCTCAATCCTATGTCGCTTGGTATCGGAGCAAACGGAGGAGGATACAACTTCCATCAGGATATCGTCATTGGCATTCAGCCGGAAACAGGACCATATAAAGGTGTGGCTTTCGAGCTTGACGCTCTCACAGGCTCTATGTCAGGCAACAAACTTTCATTAAATGTTGAGGGGCTGTACAACTATTCAGGAATGGCTCAGACATTTGCTATGGGCGCAACAATTGAACCGGTTGCACCAACGACCGGAACAGTCAAGACAGTGATGTTTGAACAATACTCTAATCTGACTTTGGACGTGTTGTACGGCTGGCAGGAGGTAAGTTTCGACGTTGCAATGGGCACCTCTCTTGCAAACGGAACTTATAAGGTCACTCTTTGTTATCAGAAAGCAGGCACGTCTGAATGGCTCCCTGTAGAAGCGCCAAATAATGGCTATAACTATGTGCTTGTGACGAAAAACAATAATAAGTTTAGCGTCCAGAATAATAAGACACTGAGCCTGTCGGTAACCGGTGGCGGTTTATTGTCAGAACTTATCTACGGTCAGGGTGTGAAAGTCTCAATGAAGGTGAAAAACGGCAGTGACCGAGAGCTTACTCAGCCGATTTATCCTATTCTTTATGATGGCGACACTCCGGTCATGATGGCGGATGGTCTCGTATTGACTGTAGCGGGAGGTCAGGAAGTCTCTAAGGAATTTGACTGCATATTCACTTTGCTGCATGGTCAGACTGCCCCTACATCCGATCACACATATACGTTGTATTTCTATGATCCAACCTATTCAGACCTGACGAATACACCTCCGACTGTGGATTTCTTCCAAGGATTCTCACGGACGGTGACTATGAAGGTAGGTGAGGCTCCAAATTTGATAGTTAACGACTTCACAATGCCGGGATTAAATACTGAAGAGGGAACATACGTAGTGGCAGATGTCGAAGCAATTCCTTTCACAGTGACGATAGAGAATAAGGGAGGTTATTTCGCTAATAATGTTGAAGTTCTGATTTATAAGCAAGTTGGTAGTCAGAATTATTTCACAAGCGTTGCAAACGGTCTTTTCCCCTCAATCGTTGATCTGAAACAGGGAGAGAGCAAAACGATGACAAATTCTTTCAGTTTCCCTGACCTTGAAGATGCTCTCTATTTGGCAGAAGTCATGGTGAATGGAAAGATTCTGAAGGATAAGAATGGAAATGAAAGCCAGATTGTATTCAGAATTCGTAAATCCGGTATAGGGGATGTTATGGCAGACGAGAGTTTGAAACTTGTCTATAACAAAGAGAACCGGACAATAATTGTCAAAGGTTCAACAGAAATTTCAAGTATTGACATTTATTCACTTGACGGAAGCAGAAAGGATGTAAATGTTGTTTACTCAGGCGATGAGGCAACTGCAGACATCAATATGCTGCCGAAGGGTGTGTATATTGTAAAGGCAAGCGACAAAGCAAAACAGAGCCGCACAATCAAGATTATCCGTTAATCTCAAAAATAATATACTTCGAGACAACTTAATTAGATAAAGAACAGGGCTGCAAATCCGAAATTTGCAGCCCTGTCTTTATATTAGAAATCAAAAGAATTTAGATAGTAGGGAATGTTGAAGACCACCCCGGAGTCTGCTCGACACCAAATCCTGCGTTAATTTCATCAGCCGGAATTGGGAAGACACAGTCAGAAATCTTGAAATCCTTAATAAACCAGTTGATGTTCGGAGCTCCGGTTGCGTAAAGATTTGCCTTGATATCCCAACGGCGTAGGTCATAAAGACGGAAACCTTCCTGGAAGAGTTCACGCGCTCTTTCTTCCTGTATGAATGCGAAGAGCTCCTCGGCTGAGGTAGGGAGGTCGGCAACCGACGTAATAGCCGGATTTCTTTTAGCCACTATGAGAAGTGCATCTTTTGCATTGTCAAGTTGATTCAACTTCAAATAGGCTTCTGCCTGATTGAGGAACATCTCCGGAGCATTAATCAGATAGTTTGTTCCATAAGCAGGGTTGCCGCCCAAACCGAATGCACCGAATTTACCGCTGTTGAAGAAAGGAGTTGTAGGCGTACTGTTGGAAGCCCAACCCCATACAGCTCTACGGACATCATCTTCAGCCATGATTGACTGGAGATAAGGACTCGGGCTATAAGAATAAGTAGACCAGAGAGTACCACAAGAGTTAGCGCTCCAGTTGTCAGTTGTATTGATATTCAATGCAAAGAAACTTTCCTTATTGCTCGCTCCTCCGTTATAAAGAGCTTTGTAAGCGGCATCCGTATAAGTAAGCTCTGTTATTCCTTTTAAATCAAGAGCAGCCTGAGCAGCCTGAGCACTCTCTGCATATTTTTCTTCATAGAGATATACTCTTGAAAGAAGACCCTGGACAGCTGCAGGAGTCAGATAGAAAATTCCATCATTTTCCCAACCTGCGCGGTCGAAATATTCAAGAGATTTAAGGAGATCGGATTCGATAGCTTTGTAAGCATCTCCTACAGTAGAGCGGGAAACCTGTGCTCCGGCAGCGATCGGTTCATCAATAACTACAATGCCGGGTTGGTCAGCGAAGCTCGTTCCATTTACCATATACTGATGGGCAAAGACATTGACAAGCTGGAAATGAGCGTATGCTCTAAGAGCGTATGCCTCTGCCATAAACTCGTCAAGATCAGACTGTTCATCCTCAGTAAGATCAGTCAACTCCTTGCCTGCTTTGATTATTCTTGAACTATTGTCAGCCACCTTATAACCATAGTTCCAGATATAATACAGATAAGTGGAGGTCTCGGTAGGGGTGAACTGATAGAAGTCGCTCCAGTGGCCAGTCGAGCCGTTCCAGTAAGTTATGTCAGATGCTATATCTCCAATGGAGGTGGCATAGTTACCCGAGAAGTAGTAATGGAATAAACGGTAGTATGTTCCGTTGAGAGCATAACCGATATTCTGAACATTGCTGAGACCGCCGTCGAGATCGATACCGTTAGAGATTTCTGTTTCGAGAAAACTGTCGCCACAGCTTGTCGCTCCCACACTCAACATGAGTGCTGCAAGTGCTTTGATATATAATTTTTTCATTATTCTTTATGTGTTTTTGATTGAGAGATTAGAATGTAAGCTGTATGCCACCTGTAAATGTGAAGACAGCCGGATACTGCCATGCTATCACACCACTTTCATAAGTTTCAGGATTATATCCGATGAATTCTTTCTTTGTCCAAGTGTGTACGTTGTCGAACGTGGTGTAGATTCTCAATTTCTGGATAAGCGCCTTCTGTGTGAGTTTCTTCGGAAGAGTGTAACCGAAAGTGATGTTGCTCAAACGGATGTAGCTGCCATCCATAAGCCAGCGTGAAGAATAGTTGCCGTTTGAGTCCTTATAGGGGTCGCTATAGATGTATTGAGGATAAAGAGCATTCGGATTCTCAGGAGTCCAGGAATTGTCAACTACGGTCTGTAAAGGCACACGGAATGCATTGCTTCCCCAGCCTGTAAAGTTGTGTCCTGTGTCATACACTTTGTTTCCTGCACGATAATTGAACTGCATGCTGAAATCGAAGCCATATCCCTTCGCATTCACACCAAACGCACCGAAAACTTTTGGCTCAGCAGAACCGACATAACGTTTTGCAGCTGCTGTGTAGTCTTCAGTGAGTTCGTTTCCTTCAGCATTAAGATAATACTGAGCGCGTCCGTTTTCGGGATTGACTCCGGCATACTCTACCATGTAGAACTGGCGGTAAGGACGTCCTTCCTCAATGATGCTGTAGTTGTTTTCGATTGAACCGTCAGCAAGCTTGATTACCTTATTCTTGTTCCATGAAAGATTAGCGAAAGCACTGATTGTGAGATTGCTGTTTGTAAATATTACGCCATTAAGACCAATTTCAATGCCTCGGTTACGAATCTTACCAATGTTTTTATAATAAGAAGTCATACCTGTTGTCATTGATAGAGGCACTTTATAAAGGGCATCTGCTGTGTCTTCATTATAGAAATCAAATGTAAGAGTAGCACGGTTGAAGATGCCGAAATCGAAACCTACGTCAAACTTGCGTGAAGTCTCCCATGTAAGGTCGGGATTATCAATCTGAATCGGAGTTATGCCCGGAACCTGTGAATAATTGTAACCGGTTGCATAATATCCTCGGGCAGCATAGAGAGAAGGAAGTGACTGATTGCCGACAGTACCGTATGAGATTCGGACATCAGCTGTGCTCAGCCAAGTCTGATCCTGAAGGAAATCCTCCTGAGATAGACGCCATTTTGCACCAACTGACCAGAAGTTACCCCAACGATGGTCAGCACCGAAAATTGAAGAACCGTCACGTCGGAATGAAGCAGAGAGGAAGTATCGATCCATCAGAGAGTAATGAGCATCTGCAAAATAAGAGGCGAGACGTGATTGTGATTTGTAATATTCGCTGCTATTATCTGAAGCGGCAGTTGTCATGTCTCTTCTGCCCATTGCGCAGAAGGGGAAGTCTGTCCTTGAATAATAGTCATAATGATATTCATAGCGCTGCATTTCCTGACCGAGGAGAACATCAAAGGAGTGAATGTCATTGAATGTCTTGTTCCATCCGATTGTGTTTGTCCAGGTAAGGGTACTTGTGCGGCTGTTGTATTTCTGACCAAGACCGTTGTAATCCACGCCCTGAGGATTGTAGACGCCACTCCAATAATTATACTCGCTCTGGTCAACGATATTCATACCGAAGTTGGTCTTTACCCAGAATCCGAAAGGAAGGTCAACACGCAACCATGGATTGCCCACAATAGTCTGGTTGATTACTTCGTTGAGGTCACCGAGTTTCTCGTCGTTCACGGCGAGCGGGTTGTATATCAGACCTGCACCATAGTAAGAGCCATCTTCATTATAGAAAGGATCGAAAGGAAGCATGGATGAAACAGCGCCAACCATAGGGTTAGACATTGAGCCGCCTGTGCTCTGGGAGAAGTTATTATTTTTGCTGTAGGAATAAGAGGCATTAAAGCCGGCAGAGAAATACTTGTATTTAGTGTCAAGATTGACACGCCCTGAATAACGCTCATTTGATGAATTGATTACGATACCTTCGCTATCGATGTAGCCAAGAGAAGCATAGTAATGAGTGTCGCCGCTTGTACCTGCAAAGCTGATGTTATAGTCCTGGAAATAACCAGTGCGTTGCACTTTGTTCACCCAGTCATAACTGGAGACGCCATCCCATTCAAAATTATCTTTTAGGTAATCATAGCAATCCTGTATTGTCTCGCCGGTGCGGTTTGCATATCCGCGTGCGAAATAGTTGAGCGTAGAGGCAGCATTAGCATATTTCATATTGTTGTTGGCAGTGGAGGTGAGACCCTGCTTCACATCAATATTAAGTTCAAATTTCCCTTCGGCTCCTTTCTTTGTTGTAATGATGATTACGCCATTAGCTGCACGCGAACCGTAGATTGCTGTCGCTGCAGCATCCTTAAGGACAGTGACACTTTCAATGTCATTAGGATTGTAAGCAGCCATTGGGTCGAAATAGTTATTGCTGTCGCCCATCGCGTCATAGTCAGATGTCACGGGCACACCGTCAATAACATAAAGAGGTTGTGAACTTGAAGAAAGTGAGCCCATACCGCGAACAAAGACACTACCCCAGGCACCGGGCATAGAGGTTGAGTTATTATATTGGAAACCGGTCACGTTTCCTTCAAGACCTTTTACGAAATTGACATCATTCTTTTTGTCAATCTCTGCTCCGCTTACTGTTGAAGCAGCCCCGGTGAAGGCTGTCTTCTTTGTTACTCCATAACCGGTCACCACGACTTCACTTAAAGTGTTAGCCTCTTCGAGCGTCACTTTAATATAGTCGGAAGTTACTGCCACTTCCTTTGTGACCATGCCGACATAAGAAACCTGAAGTTTTGAAGCACTTGCAGGAACGGTAAGGACAAATTTACCGTCAATGTCAGTTTGTGTACCGTTTTTGGTACCGACCGCGTAGATAGTTGCACCAACCAACGGTTCTCCGTCGGAGGCGCTGATCACTTCACCTTTGACAGTTTTCTGCTGAGCGAGAGCAGAAGCTGCAAAGATGAAGACAGCGGTGAGGATTAAAAACAATTTTCTCATACTTAATAATTTGGGGATAAGTTATTAAGTTGAGAACCGGAAGAAGGCGTCAGGGATTGGACAATGCCATTAAGTCTGATTCCTTTAATATTAGTTTCTGATTTTTATTGAGGATAAAGAGTAGAAATTTGGAAAATTATTTTTATATGAGCAGATGAAAAAGTTTTTGGGAGAGTGAAGCCTGCTCATAGTCAGTAAGAGTTCGGAGATAGCTTTTTTCAAGCACTGAAGTGCGGTGTCCAATCATGTGCTGGATAATGTGACGCGGGACATCCAGACTATCTATGAGATTGCAGAATGCATGCCGGGCAAAATAGAATGTTATCGGGCGCATCGTATTGTGTTCAGGCAATTTTAATCCATTGATAGCTTTATTGAGATTTACGGATACTTTACGGAAGAAGTTGGCAAGTCGCGACTGTCGTTGTGTCTCTGAATAAGATTTATATTTGCTGAAACACGGAATCAGGTAATCGTCAGGGTCTTTGTCGCGCATAAGATAGTCAAGAATATGCTTGATAGGCTGATAAGCTGCCGTTATAGTGACAGGCTGACTTGTCTTTTTCCTGCACGTAGTCACTTTGACCGCTCTTATCGAGTCAGCAATATTATTCCCGAAATAATTGGGCGCGGAATGTAAGACAGGAAAAGAGAGGTCAGATATTTTTAGCTCGGAAAGGTCGACCGGCGCTAATCCTTGAAAAGCAATATCGAGAATAAATAATCCTAAGGCAAGGGTAGAGACTTCTCTGAATTTCGGATCCTCGCTAATCTTTTTGAGATAAAGATGATAAATTGTCTTAATTTCCGGCGCGGAAAGATTTCTGTCAGCCGGATAAATGGGATAGAACGGTATCCTGGGAGAGAATGTCGGAGGAAGATGACCGTTCTCTTTACCGTAATTAATGACGGCATTCAGTTTGGATGACAACACTCTTTTCATTGTTGAAGCTTTTGAATAATCATTTTCTATCTGTCGCAGCACAACGTTTATTGACTCTGTTGTCATATTATTCAGGAAAGGTCCTTCTTCAAATTTCAAGTAGTAGTAACGAAGCAAGGTTTCATAGCCCCGGCGTGTATTCAGAGTCCTTGAAGAATCAATCTTTTCACGTATAAGTCCGGCAAAGGTAGTCGCTGAAGAGGTAGGAAGAGTTTTTAATTGATGACAAGTCAAAGAAGAGATGTCGGGGTGGGGTAGGAGCTGTGTCGGTTTTCTGTCATCATCTATCGCCTTAATAATATCATCAAGATTGGATGTCAGAAAATCATCAATATAATTCTGAATATTTCCTGCCACTCTTCGAAAAGTGGATTCAATTATTTCATTTTTTATCTTATGCGAGGAATCATGTCTGTTTACAGTGCAATGTCGAGAATCCCAGTGTTTCCTGAAAACATTAACTGAAGTGAATACAATTTTTTCTTTTCCCAGATGACGGACACGCACGATGACAGGATACAGATTGGTCGCGACAGGCTTATCGCGATAGAGTTCTTTGGTTATGATCATAATGCTTAAGATGTAAAAATGTAATTGAAAAGAATGTTATTCCGAAGCCCTTTGGCTTTCACGGAAAGAAGCCAATATATAATTATAGATGAAAAAGAGTCGCCATTGTTACAACGGCGACTCTATTCTACTCTCTTAAAAGAAGTCTTATCCTTTTGGATTTCTAATTTTTTTGCTTGGGTCTGAATATCCTGAAAGGATGGGGAGGGAGAGGTTATATTTCAATGCAAGCACACGAAGGAAGATAATAGTAGCCGCGCATGCTATTTGTTGTGTAAGATCGGAAAAACCGGTCTCAAGAAGTATCCAATACACGAAAGCACCGGCGATACAAGCAGTGGCATATATATCTTTCCTGAACACGAGAGGCTCTTCATTAATGAGAATATCACGTATGACACCTCCAAAAGCACCGGTGATGCACCCCATCACGGCAGCAACCCACATGGGGTAATCAATAGCGAGGGTCTTGTGGATACCTATATCGCAGAATAAAGCCAATCCGATACTGTCAAAGATAAAAAGAATTTTATCCTGGCTGACCAGCAGCTTTCTGAACACAATTACAGTCACTAATGAAAGTGCTGTCGCAGCCAGATACCACCATGTCTGCATCCAGAAGACCGGGATATCAAGGAGGAGATCACGCAAAGTGCCTCCTCCTATTGCCGTAACAAGACCAATCGTGTAGGCTCCAAACCAGTCAAATCTTTTTGTAGCAGCAAGACGTATGCCTGAAATTGCGGCAGCGACCGTGCCGAGTGCTTCAAGAATGAAGGGAAGGGTTATTTCCATTAATTTTTGGTCTCGTCTGTAATACTATTCAAGGAAACAGAGCACCACTACCTGTGCTACTATCACACGCATGAACATCGTCAAAGGGTAAACTGTGGAATATGCCACAGCCGGAGCATCATTGTTAGCTACTTTATTAGCGTAAGCAAGTGCCGGTGGGTCAGTGTAATTACCACTCATCATACCAATTATGGAGAGATAATTCATTTTGTATTTTCCGCGTGCTATGCATCCGACGACAATCAGAGGCACAACTGTGATTATGAAACCATAACCAACCCACATGGCACCTTTGAGATTGAATACCGTGTCAGCGAAGTTTTTGCCAGCCGCTATTCCGACGGAGGCAAGGAAGAGACAGATGCCTATTTCTCTTAAGAGAAGATTGGCAGCGGAGTTTGTGTAGGTCACGAGATGGAATTTATGTCCGTATGCACCTATGAGAATGGCGACAACGAGCGGACCACCTGCGAGACCCAATTTCATCGGGACTGACATGCCGGGAAACGCAATAGGAAGGCTACCCACAATTATACCGAGGAAAATACCTATGAACATTGTGATGAGGTTTGGCTCATTGAGGCGTTTCATAGAGTTGCCGAGCTTGCGAGCCAGAAGGTCGATATGGTCAAGTTTGCCGACGACAGTGACACGGTCGCCAATCTGGAGACGAAGGTTGGGGCTTGCAAGAAGATCCATGCCGGCACGGTTGACACGCGTAACGTTGAGCTGATAGACGTCATGGAGGTGTAGGGATCCGAGTTTGACACCATTGTAAGATGATTGCGTAACAACTATGCGGCGAGAAACAACCGGACCTTCATCCATAGGCCAGTCCCAATCAACTTTCTGACCGATAAAGCGGGAGAATAATTCCACATCCTGTTTGCTGCATACTATAAGGCAGAGGTCGCCCATCTCGATTATATCGTTAGCACGGGGCACAATTACAGTGCCATCAGGTTTTAAGATTCGGGAGATGGTATAATCGCATGTAATCAGAGAATGGAGGCGAACCATACTTAAACCTGACACGAGATCATTAGTCACCTTGAAAGTGTTGATGGCGGGAGCTTGCGTGGAAGCTTTTTTTTCATCCTCAACTTCCTTAATCTCTTTATCAATGTCAATTTTGAAGACAGCTTTAATGACAATCATTGTGACGATGATGCCGACTACTCCAAGAGGATAAGCGGCGGCATAACCCATTGACATCTGCTGGCTAATGTCATAAGCATTTGCATTAACCTGGAGGATGGTCTGCTGAGCTGCACCGAGAGCCGGGGTGTTGGTGATAGCGCCACACATAACGCCAATCATGTCGTAGATAGAGGTGGCTCCATTAGCTCCTCCCTGAAGGAAATAAATACAGAGCATAATGCCGACGTTCAGAAGAATAGCGAACATTGCCAGCATATTCATTCTCATACCTCCCTCCTTGAAGGATGAGAAGAAGCCGGGACCTACCTGCATACCGATTGAGAAAATGAAAAGAATAAGCCCGAATTCCCTAAGGAAATGGAGAGTGTTTCCCTCCACGGCATAACCAAAATGACCAAGCAGAATGCCCACAAACAGCACAAAGGTCACCCCGAGTGAAATACCGAAAATTTTCACCTTTCCGAGAAAGATGCCGGCAAAAATCACAAAAGAATAGAGGAGAACCGTGCTTGCAAGCGACATATTGCCTGGTTTAAGCAGTTCGATTAACCAATCCATAAAAAATTAGAAAAAGAAATTAAATAATTAGTTGATGCCGCTCAGCAAATGGCGGCGATTGAAATTCGAGTGCAAAATTATAGAAATTTTGCGATATAATTATTAAATTTGCAAAGGTAAATTTGAATGAATTAAAACTTTTCAGGTATTATGAAGAAAATCAGAGCAGCTGTAGTAGGCTACGGCAACATCGGAAAATTCACATTGGAGGCACTTGAGGCAGCTCCGGATTTTGAAATTGCAGGGGTAGTGCGCCGTAATCCGCAGCAGAGAGAAGATATTCCGGAAAATATTCCTGTGGTCGGAAGTATTGACGCCCTGTCAGATGTAGACGTTGCCATCCTTGCCACACCAACCCGTAAGGTTGAGGCTTTTGCTAAGGAAATTCTGGCAAAAGGTATAAATACGGTTGACAGTTTTGATATCCACGGTCAGATCGCTGCTTTGCGTAAAAGCTTGGGCGAGACTGCTAAAGAGCATGGTGCAGTGAGCGTTATTTCTGCCGGATGGGATCCGGGGAGTGATTCAGTGGTGAGAGCTTTGCTTGAAGCGATTGCTCCGAAGGGAATCACTTATACTAACTTCGGACCGGGTATGAGCATGGGGCATACCGTTGCAGTCAAGGCAATTGAGGGAGTCAAAGCCGCTCTTTCCATGACTATACCTTTGGGCACAAGTATCCACCGCCGTATGGTCTACGTTGAACTTCTTCCCGGTTATGACTTCGCAACCGTAGCAAACGCAATAAAGACTGATCCATATTTTGCTTCAGATGAAACACACGTGATGCAGGTGGAAAGCGTGGATGCCCTGAAAGATATGGGTCATGGCGTTAACCTTGTGAGAAAGGGTGTCAGCGGTAAGACTCAGAATCAGCTGTTTGAGTTTGATATGAAGATAAATAATCCTGCTCTGACGGGTCAGGTGCTTGTCTGTGTGGCACGTGCTTCAATGCGTCTGCAGCCGGGATGCTACACCATGATAGAGATTCCCGTAGTCGATTTGCTTCCGGGCGAACGCGAAGAGTGGATTAAACTTGTTTGATAATCTTGGGAATGTATGGGTATATGACAGAAATATTCGGAGGTCTGCTTTATCAGCTGACTTCCCTGGAGGTGAATCTTGTCAATAGCCTTCTGCGCTTGTTGCTCAGTATGGTGCTGGGTATGGCAGTGGGGGCTGAGAGAAAGAGGAAGGGTCAGGTTGCCGGTATCCGCACATTCGCACTTATTTCAATGGGTGCATGTCTGGCTATGATTCTGTCAATCTATGTTCCGCAGGAATATATGGGATTGAAAAACGGCGACCCCGGAAGAATAGCAGCTCAGGTCATCACAGGCATCGGTTTTTTAGGTGGCGGAGCGATGATTCACATGAAGGGAGCTGTACGCGGACTCACTACTGCTGCCGGAATATGGATGACTGCCATTATCGGAATGGCAGTCGGTATCGGGATGTATCTTGTGTCAATTGGTGCGACTCTACTGATACTTTTGACGTTGGTCACCTTTGAACAATACGAGAAACGACGTAAACTGGGACAGGTTTCAAAGGTCATAGGCCTGACAATAGAGGGTATTCATTATGATCTGGAGCCATATCGCGATGTGCTGCATGCGAATGGCATTCATCTCTCAACTTTCTTTGTGGAGTATAATTTCGAAAAGGAAGAGACTGACCTCAATCTCGTCATTCTTGCTCATGCCTATACTAATCTTATGCCTCTGCTGGCTGAGGTGAGCAAAGTGAATCAGACTAAAAAGCTTACTCTCTCGAGCCAGGTGGATATTTGATATTTTCATCCAAATGCCTGCTGACCGTCAACGAGAGCAGGCTGAAGTTGAATCAACTGAAATAAAAACGGCTGCAGAAATGCAGCCGTTTTTATTTCGGTTGATTGTCATTATACGAGTTTGCGATAGCGTATTCTGTGAGGAGTATCATTTCCGTCACGTTTTTTCTTAAACTCTTCGTAGTCGGAATAAGAACCTTCGTAGAATGTCACTTTGCTGTCGCCTTCAAAAGCAAGTATATGAGTAGCAATTCTGTCGAGGAACCAACGGTCATGGCTGACAACTACTGCACAGCCTGCAAAATTCTCGAGACCTTCTTCAAGGGCACGGAGTGTGTTGACGTCGATATCGTTGGTAGGTTCGTCAAGAAGCAGAACGTTGCCTTCTTCTTTAAGAGCCATTGCGAGATGCAGACGGTTTCTTTCACCACCTGAAAGCACTCCGATTTTCTTTTCCTGATCTGCTCCCGTGAAATTGAATTTTGAGAGGTATGCCCTTGCATTCATGTCTCTGCCTCCCATACGGAATGAATCCACTCCTTGAGAAATCACCTCATAGACTGTCTTCTCCGGAGATAAATCCTTGTGATTCTGGTCGACGTATGCAATCTTTACAGTCTCCCCGACTTCAAATTTACCTTTATCTTGTTTTTCAAGTCCCATAATGAGTCGGAAGAGTGTGGTTTTTCCAGCACCGTTCGGACCGATAACCCCCACAATACCGTTAGGAGGCAACATGAAATTGAGGTCGTCGAAAAGGGCTTTATCATCATAAGCCTTTGCAAGACCGACGGCTTCTATAACCTTATTGCCGAGTCGGGGACCGTTAGGAATAAATATTTCAAGTTTTTCTTCCCTCTCTTTCTGATCTTCGTTGAGAAGACGATCATAGCTTGAAAGACGAGCTTTCCCCTTTGCCTGTCTTGCCTTGGGAGCCATTCTTACCCATTCAAGTTCACGTTCCAGAGTCTTTCTGCGCTTGCTTGCCTGCTTTTCCTCCTGAGCCATTCGTTTAGTCTTCTGGTCAAGCCATGAAGAATAGTTTCCTTTCCAGGGAATTCCTTCTCCGCGGTCAAGCTCAAGAATCCAGCCTGCGACATGGTCAAGGAAGTAGCGGTCGTGAGTGACTGCTATTACTGTGCCGGGATATTGCTGCAGATGTTGTTCGAGCCAATCAATAGATTCTGCATCCAGGTGGTTGGTGGGCTCGTCAAGCAACAGAATATCGGGTTGCTGAAGGAGAAGACGGCAAAGAGCTACACGGCGTCGTTCACCACCTGACAGGACAGCAATCTTTTTGTCGTCAGGCGGACAGCGCAGGGCGTCCATCGCTCTTTCAAGCTTATTGTCGATATTCCAGGCATCACATGCATCAAGTTTATCCTGAAGTTCAGCCTGACGGTTGATAAGAGCATCCATTTTGTCAGGATTTTCAAGCACTTCAGGATCAGCAAAAGCGTTGTTTACCTCATCATATTCTTTCAGAAGGTCAAGAACAGGCTGCACTCCTTCCTGCACAATTTCCTTCACTGTCTTTTCCGGATCAAGCTTAGGGTCCTGCTCAAGATACCCTACAGAATAACCGGGGGAGAAAACAACATTGCCCTGATAGCTTTTGTCAATACCGGCAATGATTTTCAACAGAGTTGATTTTCCGGAACCATTCAGACCAATGATTCCGATTTTTGCGCCATAGAAGAATGAAAGATAAATATTCTTTAATATCTGACGCTGAGGGGGTATGATTTTACTCACACCCACCATTGAGAAAATTATTTTTTTATCGTCTGCCATTCTGAAAATTGAAAATTGAAAACTGAAAATTGAAAATTGTGATAGCCTCGAGCCTCGAGCCTTGAGCCTAATGCCTATCTTACCGGTGCCTTAGTGCGATAGTCGCAATGCACCTTTCCCTTGGCAATATTATTTAGCTTGGTCTTAATCATCTGTTTGCGAATGGGAGAGATACGGTCGGTATAGATTTTCCCGAGCAGATGATCATATTCGTGCTGTATTATTCTGGATGCAAAACCGAAAAATTCCTGCTCGTGTTCTTCAAAATTTTCATCGAGCCAGTTAAGCCGGATATGTTCGTAGCGCTTTACGTTTTCCGAAAGACCCGGGACAGAAAGACAACCTTCGTCCCGCCCAATGAGAGGCACATCCTCAATCACTTCCAGTTCGGGATTTATAGCAGCAATTTTTAGCCCTTTACACTCAGGGAAATTCTCGGCAAGAACATTCCCGTCGATAACAAACATACTGATAGGGAGCCCGACCTGAGGGGCAGCCAGACCGACACCATCGGAA
>JAIDPA010000133.1 GCA_029062985.1 Muribaculaceae bacterium | reverse complement strand
GCACCACTTCAAACACATGCAGATCCACTCTGCGCGAACGCACAGAGCGACGGTAGTAGCCCTGTGTATAGGAAGCCTCTGCCTCAGCTTTCATATACTGATTCCAAAGTTCAGCCCATTCATCACCGAGCAGGAACCGGGACAAAAGATGTAATTCTCCTTCAAATAATGTAGCTATGTCGTCAATATTCTGCTCTTTTGAATACGCAATGATTTTATCTACAAAATTATTTTCTCCACCCCCGTATTCAATATATTTGAGAAATTCTTTAGCAAGTTCCTTGATTTCCCCGGGCAGATAATCAGCTTTGGCAAGTTTGGTTTCTATGGAGTCAGCGTAGTCTCCGTAAAGCTTATTGATTGATTCTTTCCATGATATTTTCATAATCTCGGTCAGTTATTTTTATTTTTAATTCATGTTTATATTTACCTTAAGCCTCTTTATGTTCACCATAAACGTCCTGCAAGGAGCGTCAGACGGACCACCGTGATACAGTCCCCTTCTTTTAATTCTATTTTCTCATTAACATCTCCGAGCGGATTTCCGTTAAGAAACATCCTGAACAAGCCGTCTTCATAGCATTGCAACGCATTTGCAACTGCTTTATCCGGATCTTCCATATTGCCGTTATAAACTATCCCGAACGCTATACGTCCTGTGTCTGCAAGATTTTCAATTTCCTGCTGACTCAAGACATTATGACTCTCATCAGCATCCAAGTTTTCTCTGTCGGGTGCATCGATAGCTTTTCTGTTGAATGCCTCGACACAGATTCTCACCGTCTCTTCAATCAGACCGGATACCGTAGAGGGTGTATTGCCGAGCTCAATAAGAACCGGCTTAATAGTCTGACGCACCCGACCGGGCTTTTTCTGCTCGAAAAATATTTTCATATATAGAATATGTATTAATGCAACATAAGATTAATGAATAGGTTGCTCATATTTTATGCCATAATCCTTGACAAGAGATATGGTCAGAGCAAGCAATCCCGGCTTTTACTCATGTTGTAGGCAATAGAAAATTCAATAAGTGGATTCATAGCACATTTTGAATGCTACACAGAAACCAAATTTACTATTACCTTATTAACTTTCTGTTGTGATAGCAAAATTAGTAAAATTTGAGACATTAGCCTAAGATTGAGGATATTTTCTTGCGTATAATATCCCGATTTTCAATAAATCTACCGATTTAAACACTTTTCTAATTGCCTGATTTAGTTAGTCGTGCTTTTTATTCTTAGAAACTTGATGTATTTTGCTACTTGCAGTCATCAGAGGTGATAGTTTTTAAAGCTTCATCATCCTCAGAAAGCTCACCAAATTCGGATGCCTATTCTTAAGATAAATATGATCTTTTTGAAATACTTTGCTATCAGAAAATGATGCTGAGGCACATCATTTTCGCTATAAGAAGGTTACTATATTTGCAATTCGCGAATTACAAATGTAACAAAAAAATATCTAATTATATTTCCGCCTCTTCGCACTCACTTCGTATTCTTTGTGAAAAATTTGATGTCGCTTATAGCCTCCTCAACTCTTCCGGATAACTCAGTATTTATCATAAGTGGTTTCAAAACCTCCATTACTTTTTTCTGACTTATTGATCTGTGTATTCTGGCTAAATGACCGAGGCAAGTTACCGC
>JAIDPA010000132.1 GCA_029062985.1 Muribaculaceae bacterium | reverse complement strand
GGGAGTCATAGAACAGGCACGTACTACGGCCTATAGGCAAGTTAATGAGGCGTTAGTGAAAAGAAACTGGGAACTTGACGGACTTATTGCTGAGGAGGAACTCAACGGAGAGAATCGAGCCGCCTATGGTGCATCGATTATCAAGAGGCTTTCAAAACGCCTTACATTTTCGTATGGAAAGGGTTTGTACTAAGACAAATCTCTATGGCTATAAAAATTTCTATGAGATGTTTCCGAAGATTTTCCACGCAGCGAGTGGAAAATCTAAGATTCTACTATCGTGGACTCATTACCGAACGCTTATTCAGGAACTTAATAATGAGGCTCGTGCTTGGTATGAGCAGGAAACTTTAAAGCAAAATTGGAGCACGCGTACTTTACAGCGTAACTCACTTACAGGACGGGAAATAAGATATTTTGTGAGTTTGGGGGCGGAATTAAAGGTAGACTTCCTGTAGACCCGGATAGACTCTAATAGACTGTTTTGTGATTATCAAAGAGATAATGATAGTCTATTAAGAGTCTATTATATATAATTTGATATACATAAGCGCTAATCAGGATGAAAGTGACCTGTAAATTTGACTACCTTTGCTTAGTAGATTTAGAATTATCAGCCGTTGAATCCTGACACCAATATGTGATTATAGATATGAATTCCACAAATCCGGGAAAATTATTCCGTTGCGCGGCGACTGCCGTAATGCTTGTTGCTTCCTTATCTTCCGAAGCGATTATTTATAAATATGATGAATTTAATTCAACAGCCGGCACATGTCGGCTGGCTTCATGGAGCGGCAACCAGCCGAGTTCAGGCAAACTTACTATCCCGTCTTCATACGTTGACGACAAAGGAAGAATGTATAATGTTACCTCTATCGCCTCTCATTCTCTTGATAACCTTACAGAGGTAACCCAGATAACCATTCCGGGTTCAATTGTCAGAATCGGAGATTCCGCTTTCGGTAAGGGCACTGCAATAACAGATGCCGATGAAAGAGTCTATAACTTTTTCAATTGTCCCTCGTTGGAAAAATTTGTTGTCACTCCCGACAATAAAGTATTTCAGTCTACCGAGGATGGACTCCTTTATTCAAAGGGTCTCGGTCAGTTGCTTCGTGTTCCCGATCATGTTGTGGTTGCTGACAGTACATTGAAACTTTCATCCGGCACTGTTGCAATCAGTGAAGATGCTTTCAGGGGAAATACGAGTGTCGCTCGTCTGGAACTCCCCGCGGAGGCACGCATCTATGGAAACGGAGGTCTTAACCGAGCTTCCTCAATCGCCTCCTATTCAGTCTATGGAGACGGAGCACGTCTCAAAGTATCATTTGAAGCGCTTTTATGTAAAGATATTGAAGACGGTTCCTACGAAATGGTGAGTTTCCCGCGAGCTTCTGCGACAGACGAGGCAGGGGTAGGGGGGAATGCAGCAGTGGTGCGCGATGAAGCATTCTTCGGATGTGCGAATCTGAAAAAGATTTATCTTCATCAGGCACGTTCGATAGGAGCCAGAGCACTTTCTCAGACAGGCATCACGGAAATTTTCTTCCCGCGAGAGGTTGAGCAGCTCGGAGAAGGTGTGCTGGAGAGAAACAATAACCTCATCTCTATCCGCAGTTCGATGGACGGATATATGGCACCGGTGCTTCCAAAGCATTTTGCATCTGACTGTCCGAATCTTATCCGTTATGACGGTTTAGGGAAGGTTTACGATCTTTCTACCGCTGCCTTTAAGAATTGTCCGAATCTGAAGGAATTTCCTTTTAAAGGGAATTTAAGACTCAGCGGCGACTCAATATTTTTCAATACCGGATTTGAGCGTATCGAATTTACAGGTGCGACAGCAGAAGAATATGAACCGGGGAGAGCGATATTCGGCAATTGCAGAAATCTCAGGGAGATAGATGCCTCAATCATAAGCCACACTAATGATAACCCCTTCCCTTTCAGTTCTGACTATGCATCGGGATGTCTTAAACTTAAGACTTTACGCCTGCCGACATTTGCCCGCATAGTGCGCAAGGATAAAACTGATAATCCCCCTTTCGGCTATAGCTGCACGCTGGATACTATTGAGTCGCATACAGTGTACGGATTGGAGACCACCCCATCGTTCTGCTATTCTACAGTCAACAGTGAGAGGGAATATCGTCCGATGGTGATGCTTGCTCTGACTGACGGACAGACTTGGGAGAAGAATGTCTGGAATGAATGGCCTGCCGGAAATGCGTTCGCAGCCGGAAACGGAGCCGCAGTCTATCCTCAGATCTATATAGATTCATATAATCCTCCGGCAAACTATGTGAATAAGAATGCTACATATTATGTAGGAGCGATGTGTAAGGAAAATTATTCGGAAGCATCAGATGCCGGTTGCGAAGTGCATGAGCTTTTCAAGCTGACCCTCGAATTTCCAAAGGGGGGAAACATGATGTATCAGGTTGATACAATCCCGGGTCTTCCTCATCAGATTAAGACTTTTACGATCCGTACGAACCATAAGCGTACAAATCTGGGAGATTTCGGAAAAAAATATTCTGTCTCTGATGATCATATTAATATAACGAATCTTACGGTTACCTATGTGGTCAACGGTTATTCTTTTGAAACCGATTACGGCGACCCCCATGATCTTCCCGTGGATTCTTCCGGCATAGATATTATCACGCCTGAGTCGATTGATGCAGAAACAGAAATCTATACACCCTCCGGACACTTGTTAGGCAGGAAACACGGATGTCAACCCGACTTGACAGACTATCCAGCGGGAATGTATATACTGCGAATAAAAGATAATAACGGAGTAAGAACGGAGAAAATCAAAAAATAAAACAGCAACAGCCGTCATTCAACATTTATGAGTGGCGGCTGTGTTTATTCAGTAATGATTATTCTGTGGCAGACAATACAAAATCTACGAGATTGAATCTCACTTTTCGGAAACGCCTCAAAGAATTCAATCCTAAATTACATTCATATCCGAAAGGATCAGTGTCAGGATTTACCTCAATGTAAGGTAAAGTGGTGTTACTGCCTCCCAGACTGAGTTCTATATCGGGCAACGTGTAACCTTTCGTAATTTCAGCTCCTCCGATACCTCCCCTGCGGAGTTCGGTTGGGTGTCCGGTTGTCTTGATTAATTTTTTGTTTTTCTTATAAAATGTCTTGCCCACTGTGCCGAAGGAGGCATCTCCTGTATCGATATTCATAAGCAAAGGAGTAGTCCGGATGGAGCCTTTAGCAAGGAGGTTCATGGAAGAAGAGAAACATAAGTTGGGAGCCGTATCTGTCTTTTGCTGAGCCTCGGCAGGGACGATAATCTGATTGTTTTCAAAATCTATGGTGAGGTCTTTTAACTGAAGCATAAGTTCACTGCCGACAAAAAGTTGAAGATCTTTAATATACCGGTCAGCCTCAGCATTATGCGAAGTTATATTCATGATTAAGAAAGGCACGTCATTCAGAGTAATATTCCCGATCTTTAATTCCTTTGCGAGAGCGAAACTGCCCGATGAGGAGCGGAACCCTGAAACTTTGACCTCCACATCAAGAGGACTCAGATTATATTTTTCCGCCAGTGAATCGGAAATAATATTCATCGCTGCTCCCGTATCGAAAATAATGTCCGCACCGATACCATTTATATCACTCTCCTGAAGACGCATAAGCATCCCCTTATTCTCGGGGTTCCCTGCAGGCACTAAATTAAAAGGTATGATTCCCGTGTCGTCATTGAGGAAAATGGAATAAGGTTTGTATTTTGCCAGCCATTCATATCTCTTGATGACCCTTTCCAATTTTTTGATTTCAGATGAATCAAGATTCTGTCTGTTGGAGTTGAGTACGTCCGAAAGAACCGAAGCTGCTTTAGAATTCTGACCCAATCTACTCAGATCAATGGCATACATCATTGCATAAGTAGAGATGTTGCTAATTTCTTCGGAATGAACGGAGAGTAGCTGTTCAAACGCCGGAATGGATACCTGCGGTCTATTCAGACGATTACCGATCAGACATCTGGAGAAAACGTCAATGAAATCCGATAATTCATTTTCAGGAATTGCCTTATAGAGAGAATCCAAGGCAAACCAGTCGCTTGCAATCATTGCGTCCGTAATCTGTTTTTCAGGAGATTTGGAGAGACATTGCAATGACAGAGATAAAGCAGCGATGATAAAAAAGAGGTATCTATACATAATTATTACGGTTATATGTTGAGATTTAATTGATCTTAACTTATTTGATGAATTTGTCACGCTACGGTCGCTCAGGGGTGAGTTCTTGTTCTGTCATAGTCAGATTATGAGAGTTAGTTCGGTTTAGATTGCAAACTTACAAAAAATATATTCAACTTATATAACTCTCTGATGATTATTTGGCGGACTCCGGGTTATTGATTAATTTTGTGGAGGATGGGTTATTCTTTAATCTTTATAATATATGAATGAGACAACACCGGTTCTGAACGAACATAACAAGCAGGAATATCCTCCTATGCATACAGCCGAACATCTTCTTAACGGGGAAATGGCGCGGCGCTATGGACATGGACGTGCGTTCTCGGCTCATATCGAGCGCAAGAAGTCGAAACTTGACTATCACCTGCCGGCGGCATTGAATGATGATGAACTGAGGTCGCTTGAGGATTATATCAATAGCATTATCCGTGAAAATGTTGAGGTCACGGAAGAATTCATCACTCAATCGGAGGCTATGGAGAGGTTCGATATGAGCCGTCTGCCGGAAGGAGCTTCCGACACAGTGAGAGTGGTGCATGTTGGAGATTATGACCAATGTCTGTGTGCAGGGAGCCATGTGAGCCGTACAGGAGAAATCGGAGTGTTTCGCATTACGAGCAGCCGCTGGCAGGACGGAGTGCAACGAATAGTCTTCAAGCTCGGATGAGAAATAACCGGGCTCGAAACTTTTAGTTGTTTGGATTGTTGATATTTTAGGAATACTTTTTACATTTCCCTATTTCCCGTCAGGGTAAGCCTGTTTAACCGAAAACTCTAATCTATGAAAGACGATGTCCCTACCAAGGAATATGACGTGATAGTCATCGGCGGAGGTGCCACAGGCGCCGGCACTGCCCGAGATTGCTCAATGCGTGGCTTAAAGACAATTCTTATCGAGAGGCTTGATTTTACAGCCGGAGCCACCGGACGTAATCACGGATTGCTGCATAGCGGTGCGCGGTATGCTCATACCGACCCTGAATCTGCAGCAGAATGTATAAAGGAAAATATGATTCTCAAACGCATAGCCCGCCACTGTATAGAGGAGACGGGAGGTTTGTTTGTGTCCTTACCCGAAGATGGACTCGACTATCATCAGGCATTCATATCCGACTGCCTGAAGGCGGGTATCCCTGCGGAGGAACTTGATCCGAAAGAGGCTTTACACGTGGAGCCCTCGGTCAATCCTGATATAATAGGAGCTGTGAAAGTGCCTGACGGCTCGGTTGATCCATTCCGTCTGACCACTGCCAATGTCATGGCAGCGCGTATGAACGGAGCTGATATCATGACTTATCAGGAGGTGACAGGGTTCATTAAGGACGGCACCCGTATCGCGGGTGTGAAGCTCCGTTCACGTCGTGACGGCAAAGAAACGGAAATACACGGAAAAGTTATAATCAATGCTGCCGGTATCTGGGGACACCGCCTGGCAGAACTTGCCGGGGTGCGCCTTAACATGTATCCGGCTAAGGGGTCGCTCCTGATATTCGGCCACCGCATAAACCGTATGGTGCTGAACCGCTGCCGAAAACCGGGAGATGCCGATATTCTTGTGCCCGGCGACACTATCTGTGTGATCGGCACGACATCCACACGTATCCCATACGACCAGATAGACAATATGGAGGTCACTCCGGAAGAGGTGGATCTCCTTCTCAGAGAGGGTGTGAAGCTCTCTCCGGCTATGGCGTGGACACGCATCCTCAGAGCATACGCCGGAGTGCGTCCGCTGGTTGCTTCGGATGATGACCCGACAGGGCGAAGCATAAGCCGAGGAATAGTCTGCATAGATCATGAAAAGAGGGATGGGGTGGAAGGTTTCATCACCATCACGGGAGGAAAGCTCATGACTTATCGACTGATGGCACAGGAAGCCACTGACATGGCATGCCGTAAGCTGGGTATAGAGCGGAAGTGTGAGACAGCGGAAGTGCCGTTGCCCGGTTCCGAACCTTCGGCTGAAGATCAGAAGCGACGTTCTCATATCATTGAACTCAGCACAGAGCAGAAAGCTGCCGAAGACAGGCATGGCTCTCTTACGGGAAAGATTGTCTCTGATGATGATGCCGCCGATGCGCTTGTATGCGAATGCGAGCAGGTATCTGTGGGAGAAGTGAATTATGCCATTGAAGAATTGCATGTGCATAATCTGGTCAATCTCCGCCGGCGCACCCGTCTCGGGATGGGGACGTGTCAGGGAGAATTGTGTGCGTGCCGGGGCGCGGGGTTGCTTGAACGTCATGATAAATGCACGCAGAGGAGTCTGGATGACCTTGCCTCTTTCCTTGATGAACGCTGGCACGGCATGTATCCCGTCTGCTGGGGGGAGACTTTGGTGGAAATTCAATTCACCTCCTGGCTCTATGAGGGAGTCTGCGGACTTGATCCCTCGGAAGTGAAAGTAATAGATAATCCTACACAACATTAATTGTCGGAGCCATGAGATTTGATACTGTTATAATAGGAGGTGGTCTTAGTGGCCTTATAAGTGGCATTGAATGTGCCCGTGCGGGACAGAAAGCCGCTATCGTGTCAGCCGGACAGAGTGCGCTGCATTTCTGGTCAGGTTCATTCGAGCTTCTCGGACAGGTGGAGGAAGAGACGGTCATAGACCGTCCGCTGAGTTTTCTTGATAAACTTTCGGAAAAGCATCCTTACAGAGTTATAGGGGAAAAACGTCTGCGGTCTCTTTTAGGGCGTGTGCCGTCGATACTTACTGAAGCCGGGCTCAAGGCAACAGGCAGTCTCGAGCGTAATCATCTTCGCCTTACTCCTCTTGGATTCCTGAAGCCGGCATGGCTCACGCTTGATGATTACGTATCGTTTGAAGCCGGAAAGGATTTGCCCTGGAAAAAGGTAGCATTAGTCAATATCTATTCTTATATTGATTTTTATCCTCGTTTTCTTGCCTACGGGCTTGAAAAAAGGGGTGTGGAATGCAGCATTGCAGCGGTCAATATTCCCGAACTTGACACACTCCGGAAAAGCACCACTGAGATGAGAGCCACCAATATGTCGCGTTTCCTTACGGATGCCGCTGTCGACCATCTTGCGGCAGAAGTAAATAAAGTGGCTCGTGGTGTGGATGCAGTCATCATGCCCGCCGTACTTGGCATTTTCAGTGACGCCCCGGTGGAGCGTCTGCGAAAAGGAGTGGATGTGCCTGTTTGGTTCGTGCCGACTACTCCAGCTTCTGTGCCCGGAGTGCGCTGTCAGCTAAGTCTCCGCGATCTCTTCATCCGCCTCGGGGGAGAATTTCTGCCAGGCGACACAGTGCGAAAAGGTGAGTTTGATAAGAATCGCCTGCGGAAGGTCTATACAGTGAATTTAGGCGACATGCCATTGGACGCAGATAATTTCATAATTTCTACGGGCAGTTTCTTCGGACATGGTCTGATAGCCGACATAGAGAAAATCTACGAGCCGGTGTTCGGACTTGACCTTAACGTCAGTGGAGGCAGAACGGAATGGTATGAAAAAGATTTTTATGCCTCCCAGCCCTATATGACCTACGGCGTGATTACTGACAACGAACTGAAACCTTCTCGCAAGGGGGAAACTATTGAAAATCTTTATGCCACAGGCGCATTGCTTGCAGGCTTTAATGCCCTGAAGGAAGGTTCGGGAGCAGGCATCACACTCTCCACCGCTCTCCATGCCGCCTCAAGAATTGTCGGCTGACAGATTTAGCTCACCCTCTGAGAAGATTTTATTTACAGCACCTTTAAATCTTTACAGCCATGATGACACTCCAGCAACAAAATATAAGCGATAATAATTTCGAATCGTGTATAAAATGCACCATCTGTACGGTATATTGTCCGGTTACGGCAGTGAATCCCGATTATCCCGGACCCAAACAGGCAGGACCCGACGGAGAGCGTTATCGCCTAAAGAAACCGTTGTTTTATGATGAAGCCCTGAAATACTGTCTCAACTGCAAGAGATGTGAAGTGGCATGTCCGAATGATGTGCGTATCGGGGATATTATCCAGTCTGCACGCATAAAATATGGCAGGCATCGTCCGTCATTGCGCGATTCCATACTGGCAGATACCAATACCGTAGGCACTATGGCTTCTGTCTTTGCCCCAATCGTGAATTTTACCCTCGGCATGAAACCTGTGAAACTTATTATGGATGCAGTGCTGGGGATAGATGAGCACCGCACTTTTCCTAAATATTCCTCGCTGAAATTCGAGACATGGTTCAGAAAACATGCAGCCGCTGAACAGGAGAAGTATCCGCGTAAGGTGGCTTACTTTCATGGTTGCTACGTAAACTATAATTATCCTCAGCTCGGCATGGATTTCGTAAAGGTCTTCAATGCCGTCGGAATAGGAGTGAGACTTCTGGATAAAGAGAAATGCTGCGGCGTTGCTAAGATAGCCAACCGTTGCATCAAAGACGCTACAAGGGATGCTGAAATAAATCTGCGTTCGATAAGGGAAGCAGTCGGCAACGGCAACGATGTCATGCTGACCTCTTCGACATGCTGTTTCACACTGCGTGATGAATATTCGCATATCCTGAAGCTTGACAATAAAGACGTCAGAGACCATATCTCACTTGCCACCCGTGAGCTTTATCGCCTCGTAGACGAAGGGAAAGTGAAGCTCGTTTTCCGGAAAGATTTCCATAAGAGAGTGGCATATCATGTGCCTTGCCACATGGAGAAACTCGGATGGGGGATATATTCCACTTCGCTTATGAAGATGATTCCCGGTCTTGACCTTGTGCGCCTGGATCCCCATTGCTGCGGCATTGCCGGCACGTATGGTTTCAAGAAGGAATACTACAATTATTCACAAGCTATCGGCGAGTCGTTATTCAGACAGTTATTATCAAGTGAGCTTGATTCCGTAGCCACTGATTGCGAGACGTGCAAATGGCAGATAGAAATGTCGACAGGGCTGACCGTAGAAAATCCTATCTCCCTTATTGCACAGGCACTTGATGTGGAAGCCACTAAGAAAGCAAATTCCTTAACCTTATAAAAAACCTTTACCATGGAAACATCAAATGATTATCCTCAGTATATCCTTGCCCTTGACCAAGGCACGAGTAGTTCGCGGGCAATAGTATTTGACCATAAAGGCAATATATGTTCTGTCGCGCAGCATGAGTTTCCCCAGATTTTTCCTAAATCAGGATGGGTCGAGCATGACCCTCAGCAGATATGGGGCTCGCAGGCAGCAGTTATAGCCGAGGCAATCTCTCAGATAGGAATCAACGGACACAATATAGCCGGCATAGGAATCACCAATCAGCGTGAGACTACCGTGGTGTGGGATGCGGAGACGGGAGAACCCATATATAATGCAATAGTATGGCAGGACAGGCGCACATCGGAATATTGCGACAGCCTTCGCGAGCAGGGATTAGCTGAAATGATCAGGAATAAGACAGGACTTATCATCGACGCTTATTTCAGCGCGACAAAAATCCGCTGGATACTCGAGAATGTTCCGGGAGCGCGTGAGAAAGCTGAGGCAGGAAAACTCAGATTCGGCACTATAGACAGTTGGCTTGTGTCATGTCTGACACGTCATCATGTCCACGTGACTGACGTTACGAATGCTTCCCGCACTATGCTTTTCAATATCCATACGCTTGAATGGGATAAGGAGCTCCTTGACCTGTTCGGCATTCCGGCATCCATGATGCCCGAGGTGAAGTCAAGCAGCGAGATTTACGGATACACCACAACCACACTTTTTGCCCATGAAATACCCATCGCCGGCATTGTGGGCGACCAGCAGGCAGCTCTTTTCGGACAGATGTGTGTCGAGCCGGGTGCGGTGAAGAACACTTACGGCACCGGGTGTTTCCTCCTGATGAACTCCGGCGACAAGCCAATAGATTCCAAAAACCGCCTGCTGACCACCATCGCATGGGGTCTCAACGGAAAAGTGACGTATGCGCTCGAGGGCTCGATTTTTGTTGCCGGTTCGGTGGTGCAATGGCTCAGAGACAATCTGAAATGCATAATGTCGTCGGCAGATGTCGAGCAGCTTGCTGCATCTGTTCCGAATACGGATGGAGTCTACTTTGTGCCTGCATTCACAGGACTCGGCGCCCCTTATTGGGATCAGTATGCCCGCGGAGCGATCTCCGGACTTTCAAGAGGCTCCACACTTGCCCATATAGCACGCGCAGCCCTTCAGGGAATAGCATATCAGACCTACGATATCGTCAAGGCTATGGAAAAGGATGCCGGGCTTAGGATAACTAATCTGAAAGTGGATGGAGGAGCGTCACGCAACAATCTGCTTATGCAGTTCCAGAGCGATATTCTCGACACGGAGGTGCTTCGTCCGTTGGTGACGGAGACCACCGCGCTTGGAGCCGCCTATATGGCAGGTCTTGCCGTAGGTTATTGGAAGGATCTCGATGAGATTAAGAATCAATGGGAGGCAGAGAGAAAGTTTATGCCTTCCGGAAATAAGGAGGAGGTAGATAAGGAACTCGCCGGCTGGCATGACGCTGTGCGCAGGGTTCTGACTCCGGATTCCATGCATTGAGCCGGAGTGTAGCAACCGGGGCGAGATACAATCAATTAGTAAAAACCTTATAACCAATTCACACCATGGATCCCTCAGTATTTCTTCAGTGCCTGTTTGAGTTTTTAGGCACATTTGTGATGATTCTCCTCGGAGTCGGTGTTTGTGCCTGCACATCCCTCACCAAGTCAAAAGGTCAGGGGGGAGGCTGGGTAGTAGTGACCCTCGCCTGGGGTCTCGCCGTAATGTGCGGCGTTCTGATAGCCGGACCCTATACGGGAGCTCACCTGAATCCTGCCGTGACAATCGGATTGGCGGCAGCCGGTAAATTCAGTTGGGCATTGGTCGTGCCTTATATCATATCCCAGATTCTTGGCGCACTTCTTGCTGCTGTGGCAATCTATTATTTCTATAAAGATCATTTTGACCTTACAGAAGATACAGATACCAAACTTGGTGTCTTTGCCACAATACCTGCCATAGAGAATATGAAGCGTAATTTCCTGTCGGAGGTGATAGGCACTTTCGTCCTTGTTCTGGTCATTCTGTTTATGTCAGGAGAAGGAAACACTTCGGAAGTCGGACTTGGCTCCATTGGAGCATTGCCGGTGGCATTATTAGTGATGGTGATAGGTATGTCGTTAGGAGGCACAACCGGTTATGCCATAAATCCTGCGCGTGATTTCGGACCGCGCCTTGCTCATTCCCTGCTGCCGATAAAAGGGAAGGGTTCAAGCAAATGGAAATATGTATGGGTGCCGATTATGGGTCCGATCATCGGAGCTGTCTTTGCTGCACTCGTCTACTGGGGCTGCACATTGTGTGGCGCCTGACATAAATCTCAAATTGAATTATCAATCTGTAAAACCTTTAAATTTTTTACCGCTATGAAAAAATCTTTCTATCTCATTATTGCAGCTATGCTGGGGATTTTCTCTGCAACGGCACAAACGTATGAATTCAAGCCGATAAAGGGCTTCAAGGATGCTACCAACGAACAACTGGAAGCGTTTCTCGAATCAACCGTACCGATGAAGACCCGTAAGGTGGCAGTTTTCGACTGCGACGGAACTCTCTTCGGACAGGCTCCGTATTATCTCGCCGACGAAGCGTTATATGACTTTGCAAAACGTAATTATGAAGGAAAAACGGATTCCTTATCTGTTGCAAAGATGAAGATTGTCGACGAGCTTCTGCATGGTGACAACGTTGGCGTCGATTTCGTACAGAACCGTGTTCGTTTCCTCAGCGGACTTACGGCTGATCAGATTCAGGCGATAGGAAATGATATGTTCCACGAGAAATATCAGAATAAGATGTATCCCGAAATGAAATCTCTGATTGCCAATCTGGAGAATTATGGATTTGAGGTTTGGATACTGTCGGCTTCGCCCGAGCTTCTCTATCAGCGTTTCTGTGCCGAGCAGCTTGGTCTTCCTGAAGACCGTATTATCGGTGTGAAATCAAGAGTGGGAGAAGGCAATATAGTCACTGACGAGCTTGTATATCCTGTGTCGCAGGATGAGGGTAAGGCAGATGTTGTCCGTACGTTCATAAAGGCTGACCCGCTATTCGTCGGAGGAAATTCACGTGGCGACCTTGAGATGATGAATACCTCTGTCGGACTGAAAATTATGATTAATCCTGATGATAAGAAACCGGAAAAGGTGGCAGGAGGAAAAACCATCAAGCAGTATTGGGAGTCTGACCCGCGTTGCATAATCGAATACTGCAACGATGTGCCGACCGAAGGAATTACTTACGTAACTCAGGAATGGGGTGTGAAAAACAATGCTACTAATGCAAAACCATCCGAAGTGGTGATCAACTATTGAGAGCCGGCTGATCAATAATCTTCGGACATACTAATAAAATCAGGGCTGCCTCCGCTTGGAGAGCAGCCCTGTTTGTATTCCGAGAATAATCAGCAGAGTGTTTGAG
>JAIDPA010000131.1 GCA_029062985.1 Muribaculaceae bacterium | reverse complement strand
TTTCAACCACCTCACCTGTTACCGGCGAACTCAACTCGCTGGCTGCTTGTACAGATTCTACTGCGCCACAATCTTCTCCCTGAGTAACCTCATCGCCTACTTCCGGCATATCTACATAGACAATATTGCCCAAAGCATGCTGAGCATAGTCAGTAATACCGATTGTAGCTATATCACCTTCAAGTTTTACCCATTCGTGAGAATCTGCATAACGGAGATCTTCTAAAATTTTACTCATTGGTTATTATTTTATATAGTTTATAATTTGGTTTCTTGAATATTTGGAATATTTATTTCTTGTAGCTCTTGTCATAAAAACGCTTTTTCACAACTGTGGCAGGGAATACCTTTTTACGGATTCTTACATCAACCTTTGTGCCAAGCTTGTCAAACGGTTTGTCAATCATAGCCATCGCAACACTTTTTCCAGTAGAAATAGATCGGTATCCTGTAGTAACTTCTCCTACCTTTTTACCCTCAACCTCAATGGGATAGCTATGACGCGGGATGGCATTCCCTTCGAGTTCAAGACCTACTATTCTTCGTGTGACCCCATCTTTCTTCTGTTTGGAAAGGGCTTCTTTTCCTATGAAGTTATCCTTATCTAATTTTACAAACATGCTAAGGCTTGCCTCAATAGGAGAGATATCAGCCGAAAGTTCATCACCGTATAACGGCAGACCAACCTCAAATCTTAACGTATCTCTACATCCTAATCCACATGGTTGCACTCCGGCTTCCATAAGTTTATCCCAAAGCTGTTGGATATATGAGTGACTTCCGTAAACTTCAAAACCATCTTCACCGGTATAACCTGTCCGGCTGACTATAATGGTTTCATCTCCCACTTTGAAAGTCTTAAAGTTATAGAAAGGAATATCCTCTATTGGAAGCCCAATAATTTCCTGAAGCTTTTTCTCGGCATTTGGACCCTGAACGGCAACTTCACCATAGTAGTCGCTTTCATTTTCGATTGATACGTCAAAACCCTCAGCCTGCGATAGAATCCATTTTACATCTTTTTCAATATTGGAAGCGTTTATCACGAGGAAATATTCACTGTCATTCACTTTATAAACGAGCAGGTCATCTACTGTGCCACCATTCTCATAACACAACATTCCGTAGAAAATTTGCCCATCCGGCGCGCCGGTAAGATCATTTGTAAAAATATAATTTACAAATTTGAAAGCATCAGGACCTTTTACCCGAACCTCCCCCATGTGGCTGACATCAAACACACCCACATCTTTGCGGACAGCATTATGTTCTTCGGTGATGCCTACGTACTGTATCGGCATATCGAATCCGCCGAAAGGCGACATTAAGGCGCCAAGTTTCACATGGCGATCATGAAGACAGGTTTTAATTAGATTCTCTTCCATTTTTAAGGATTCTTATGGTTGTCATTATCAATTTGCCATGTCAACCAAACGGTTTCAAGGGCATTTAGAAAATAAGGTTGCGGCTTTATGCCGATTTTCATACGCCAAAATTAACATTTGCTACTTAAACCTCCAAATATTTTCTAAAAAATTATTTGATTTTTATTAAACTCTTTATAATATTAATTCACTTTGTCCCGATACAGTTTCTACAATTCTCTAATTCTTATATAATTAGTTTATTTGTATTTCGAATCTTGACTTGAGAATCTAAATTTTGAGGTGTTCTTCTTTAAAGCAGTCATGAGAACCCGCAAGCTTCATTTTATTTTTTAGTGATTGGAATATGTGAGAAACACTGTTCGGATTAAGGATAAAATTTTAAACCTTAACTTTCAGAAGTGAAAATTGAAGGTTATAAATTTTATTTGTAATTTTGCATTATTATGAACTATCCATTTTTTCTTGCAAAAAGACTTTCCCTCACTTCCGGAAAAACAAAGAATGCGCCTGCGGTAACTGTTGCTATCACTGCCGTAGCCTTATCTATAGCCGTGATGCTGGCGTCAATAATGATTGTATTGGGCTTTAAAAAGGAAATCAGAGATAAAGTAGTCGGATTCAATGGGCATATCACCTTATATTCGATGCCTGTCAACTCTGATGATGACAATATTATGACTATGACTCCTACATTGAAATCAATACTTGACTCCGTACCTTTTGTTAATAATTATTCTCTTCAAGCCGCAATCCCGGCTATCTTAAAGACTAAAAATGATTTTAAGGGCGTCTATCTGAGAGGATTAAATGGAGAAATTTCTACCAAGTTTATTAAAAAGAATCTTGAAGAAGGCGAAGTCGTCGACTTTGCGAATGACGAAAATAAAAATAGTATTATTATTTCAAGAAAAGCTGCCAATCAACTTCAGCTGAAACTTCATGACACTATTGACACATATTTCATTAGTGATGATGTAAGAGTTCGCCGACTGAAAATAGCGGGGATTTATAATTCACATTTCGATCAATATGATGATGTTATTATTTTTGGAGCTTTACAATTAGTGCAGCAACTGGGACAAATCGGAAAAGATCAGGGAACGTATCTTCAAATATCCACTGACAATTTTGACGATATCTCCAATAATACGCTATCACTACAACAAACCTTAAATAAGGCGTTGGCTGAAGGATATATATACAAAATGTATCGGACGGATAATGTACTTAATCAGGGTGTTGGATTTTTTAGTTGGCTGAATCTACTTGATACTAATGTAGTTGTCGTTCTCGTCCTAATGATGATTGTCAGCTGTGTGACCCTTATATCCGGTTTGCTGATTATTATTTTAGAAAAGAAACGTTTCATAGGTATGATAAGAGCATTAGGCTCTCCTATAAAGATGACAAAGAGAGTGTTTATATACCTCGCATTAAAAATCGCTTTAATAGGAATGATTATTGGAAATGTAATAATGCTCTCATTACTCTATATGCAGGATAAGACACATTTCATTCCTTTGGACGCTGACTCCTACTATATTGATTTTGTGCCTGTAAGTATAAATATTCCTGCCATACTTTATCTGAATATTGGTGTATTGATAGTGACATACCTTGTTTTAATCTTTCCTTCGGGATTTGTGTCGAAGATTTTGCCATCAGAGACAATGAGATACGAGTAACAAATGGTTCATGTCATGTCCTGCAAAAGGACGGATTCCAACTTCCTTGAATCCAATTTTGTCATAGAGCCTCCTCGCATTCTTATTATCAGGATCACATAATAAACCCAAGGGCTTATTATTAAGTCTCGACTTAGCAGCGGCATCTTTAATTAATGACTCTCCTACTCCTCTACCTCTGTAATCAGGAAGAGTCATTAAAGTGTCCAGGTAATACTCTTCGGCATCTGTCTCAGGAGGTAATTTATCAATCTCTTCAGCAGTTACATTCCAACCTAATATTTTATTTGCTTCAGTAAAAAAAGAATATCTTAATTTCTTAAGATCTTTTCCATTATAACTGATACATACTCCCATAGGTATACCTTCTTCAGAAAAAGCGATTCGTGTATTCTTAAAAGAATATTGAGTATTCTGTCTGGAAGCTAAATTAGAGAATACCTGATGAACATCTTTGAGAGTGTTACTGTCTCCTGCCATTTTTTTGGCAATTTCTTCCCCTATAGCTCCAATAATTGCGTCAGCAATCAACTCTGAATCACCCGAAGTCGCGTCTTTTATTATTATTTCTTTCATTTGCAATTCAAATAAATTTCAAAAGTTAAAGAAGTCGTATTTCAGGCATAAATTTGTTAAAAATCCCTCCATACGAGTTCGTGAAAGGTAGAAAAATTTTTATACCCTCCCCATTATTACTACTTTTCTCATTATTTATAACAATGTAATGTCAATATGGATTAGTAGTCTAATTTTTGTTTTATAATTCAAAGATTTAACTCCTACTCTCAGTTTGAGCTTGAGAAACTTGAATTACGAATATTACAAAATTAACATTACAATAAAATTTTCACTAATGATGGTCGGGTAAACTAACATAATGATTATTTGTTTTTAAAATATGGCATGGTATTTGCAATCATTCTTAATTG
>JAIDPA010000130.1 GCA_029062985.1 Muribaculaceae bacterium | reverse complement strand
TTCGATACCGGTGGTTTTTGCAATCTCGTTTGCTATTTCTGCTTTAGTCATTTTAGATAAGAGTTTTGTATTTGGAATTCAGTGTGCAAAATTATATAAAAAAAATTATAGGAGAAAATATTGAAATGAAAATCGAAAAAATTAACAATTTCAGGATTTAGGGATTTAGGGATTTAGGGATTTAGGGTATTTAGGGTATTTAGGGTATTTAGGGTATTTAGGGTCTTTAAGGTCTTTAAGGTCGTTAAGGACTTTAGGGACTTTAAGAACCTCCCCGGGGACAACTTCCCTCACCCGGAGATTGGAAATTGAGGAATTTTTATTAATTTTGCCGAGAATGAAAAACTTGGTTCGACCCGGCTTTACGGGGGGGCGAGATTCAGAATAGTTTCAGAATTTTATGGAATTGTTGATTACAATTTGCGGACGGGGAGGTTCGAAAGGAATCCCCGGAAAGAATATCAAGGAGTTGGCAGGAAAACCTCTGATTGCGTATTCCATTGAATTGGCAAAGCAGGTGGCGCCTATTTATGGTGCTGACATAGAGCTTTCGACAGATTCGGAGGAGATTCGCAAGGTGGCTGCCCAATATGGGTTGCCGTCAGAATATGTACGCCCGGCTTATCTTGCCAACGACACTTGCGGAAAGCCGGAGGCGATACGTGACGTTATGCTGTGGGCAGAGAAGAAGCACGGGAAGCGTTATGACTACGTGCTTGATCTTGACGTAACATCTCCTTTGCGCACTCTCGAGGATGTCAGGGAGTGTGTCCGTAAGATTGAAGAGAACAAGGAGGCACTGACCATTTTTTCAGTCAACCGATGTGCAAGGAATCCCTATTTCTGTCAGGTAGAGGATAAGGGTGAGGGTTTCTACGGAGTGGTATGCGATGGGAGTGTTTTCAAGAGCCGTCAGGCATCTCCGAAGGTCTACGATATGAACGGCTCCATTTATGTCTATCGTCGGGATGCCTTGGATTGCGAGCTTCCGAGGGCAGTGACACCACGCTCCATAATATATGAGATGCCTCATGTCTGTTTTGATCTTGACGAGCCGGAGGATTTCGAGTATATGGAATGGGTATTAGGCTCGAGGCTTAAGGCTCAAGGCTCAAGGCCATAGGCATTAGGTGATTGGGTCATTAGGTAATTGGGTAATTGTGGATTGGGGGCAGCTTATTGGGCATACTTGGGAGGGAAGTTGGGGACAACTTCCCTCCCAAGGGTGGCTTGAGCCTTGAGCCTTGAGCCTAAAAAATGATAACTTTAAATTTAATATTATGAAAATCGGTTTCTTTATTGGCTTGGCTGGGGCTGCCTTGGTGGCAGCGGATGCCTTTGCCTGCACTAATTTTATTGTCGGAAAGAAAGCGTCGGCAGACGGTTCGGTGATGGTGAGCTATGCCGATGATTCCTACACACGCTTCGGCTATCTGCATCATTCTCCGCGCGGAAAACATCAGCCGGGTGAGATGCGTAAGGTGGTCGACTGGGGTGATGACAGCCCGAGAGGTGAGATTCCTCAGGCTGCCGAGACCTATAATGTGGTGGGGAACATGAATGAGCATCAGCTCGTGATAGGAGAGACCACATGGGGCGGTTATCCGGAATTGGAAGACACCACCGGAAACTCTATCCTTGACTACGGAAGTCTGATCTATATCACTCTCGAACGCTGCAAGAATGCACGCGAGGCTATTAAGACAATGGGTGAACTCGTAGATAAATACGGCTATGCGAGCACCGGGGAGACTTTCTCTATAGCTGACAAGAATGAGGCATGGATAATGGAGATGATAGGCAAGGGGAGCGGCGAGAAAGGCGCCAACTGGATTGCCGTGCGTATTCCTGACAATGCAATCGCTGCCCATGCCAACGAGCCGAGGATAAGGAAGGTGGATTATAAGGATAAGGAGAATGTAATGTATTCCAAGGATCTCTTCAAATGGGCGCGTAAGCACGGCTATCTGAAGGGGAAGGATGAGGATTTCTCATTTGCCGATGCCTTCAGCGACCATAAGGCTGCCAAAAGGCGTTCGTGCGACGGACGTGTATGGAGTTTCTACCGAAACTTCGCTACTCCTGAAGAGGATGCGAAATGGCTGAAATGGGTGACGGCAGAAAGCGATGAGCCTCTTCCGCTTTACATCATTCCTGACAGAAAACTCAGCCTGAAGGATATGCAGGACAGAATGCGCGACCATTACGAAGGCACTCCTCTTGATATGACACAGGATATAGGGGGAGGCAACAATAAGGCACCGGTAAGATGGAAACCCAATAAGTTTGAGGTAGACGGAGAGAGCTATTTCCATGAGCGTCCTACTGCAACTCAGCAGACTGCATGGCATTTCGTAAGCCAGAGCCGTTCGGATATGCCGGATGCAGTGGGCGGAGTGCTATGGTTCGGGACAGACGATGCCAACACCTCTGTATATATGCCCTTCTATTGCTCTATGACGGAAGTGCCTGAGCAGCTTCAGGCGGGTAACGGTGATCTTTATAATTTCTCACCGACAGCCAATTTCTGGGTCAACAACTGGGTTGCCAATCAAGCCTATCATCGCTATGACCTGATGATTGACGATATCCGGAAAGTGCAGGGTTCGCTTGAAGGGAAGTTTGCCGATGCCAGAAAAGATAAGGAACAGGAACTTCTTGCTCTCTATGAAGCCGGCGATACGGCTGGTCTGGAAAAGAGCGTCAACGAAGAGGGAGCAGCCATAGCCAAGGAAGCTACGGATGCCTATCGTGACCTCGCTCAGTTCCTGATCGTGAGATATATGGACGGCAACAAGAAGAAAATGGATGAGAACGGAGAGTTCGCACGCAATAAATACGGCAAGCCCTTATCTCCGGAATCTCCCGGCTACAGCAAGGAGTTTTATGAGATAATCGCCAAGACCACGGGCGACAGATATAAGTTCAGATCAGACAACAAACAGGACAATAAGAGATGAAAAGACGAGGATGAAGTTGGCGGATGCATAGCAGACGGTGTAGCCAATCATAGGCACTGTGCTTTGGAGAGAGTCCTGAATAGCTCCGATAGCAGCCACGCCACATCGGGCACCCGCCACACATCCAAGCGTTTCGGGCGCGGAGAAACGGAACAGCCATTTCCCGATGAAGATACATAGAATCATCGGAATGAGAGTTGCGATAGCTCCGACGAGCACAAGACTGGCGCCGACTTCCCGGATAGCTGGGAGGAAAGATGGTCCGGCAGAAAGACCGATGACGGCAATGAAGAGGTTAAGCCCTATGTTGTCGAGAAACCAGACCACCTGGGGAGGAATATACCCTACTTTGGGATGACGTGTGCGCCACCATCCGAGCACCAGACCCATCATAAGCGCTCCGCCGGTAGTGCTGAGTGAAATGGGAATTGTCTTGAGATTGAAAGAGATTGCTCCGATGAAACACCCTAAGGCGACTCCAAAACCGATAAAAATCATGTCGGTGGAGTCGCTTGTCTTTTTCCGGGATATATCTTCTTTCGGAGGAGTGGGGAGAGCAGTGTGCTCAAGCGCCTTAGCCTCCTCCCTGACTTTCTTCATTCCTCCCAAGAGGCGCGGACCAGCCATCGAAAGGAACCATGCCGAGCCTATTGCCCCGAAAACGTATGTGACCGCGTAACATGCCGGCACCATTTTCTGTATATGTTCTTTTTCAGGGGCAGCTATATCGAGTCCGGCAACTGTGTCGACAATCAGACCGAGCGAAGCTGACGCCGTCTGTGAACCGGCGAAAAGACCGAGAGCCTCTCCTGTGCCGTAATCCATGATTTTTGATGCGACCACTACGGTTGTCACGCAGATGAGGGCTTCAACGGCAGCAAAGAGAACCTGCCTGAATCCGTTCCCCTTAAAGGCATGGAAGAATTGCGGACCCACGCTATATCCTATCGAGAAGAGGAAGAGAATAAAGAAAAGCGACTTTACGATGGGGGGAATGGGTATGTCGAGCTGACCGATAATAATTCCGGCAAGAAGAGTGGCAGGCACCACTCCCAGGGAAAGAGCCTTATAACGCAGGGAGCCGAGCCAGAAGCCGCAGCCTAAGGTCAGGAAGAGAGGAATAACGGGATTGTCACGCAGAAGATCAATAAGCCAGGTCATGATTCTGAATTTATTTCAAAGGGGAAATACGGATAGAGAATTTATGAGGAGAGGCAAGAACACGGTCGGGAGAGAGTGGACCGCCTTGGCCGCAACTGGCGCCTCCGAGCCCGGTGACACCTGCATCAATATGCACTACATTGCGGTGGGTTGCCGGAAGACGGTGAAGATGGTCGGTGAGGAAGAGTTCCATTTCAGAATATGGAACAACGGAGAAAGACATTGGTTCAGCAGGATTGAAAAGAAGCCCTGTCGCTCCATCGGATAATGAAGCGAAGCGCACTTCTTCCCGGTTGCCGTTGCTCTGAGGGCGGGTATAGGGAGTAAGCATTTTTTCAGGAGTGGTGCGATAACGTCCGATACGCTGAGCCGACTTGCGGTCGTTGTAGTTTTCTTCCGGACCTCTGCCATAATACATCACGTCCGTAAATTCCGCAGGCATCTCCAATGAGAAGCCAAGGCGGGGGAGAACGAGGTCAGGCTTATTTGAGGAGAAATCAGCATCCAGAAGCAATTCTCCGTCGGGAAGGATAGTCCATTTCATCACACTTGTCAGGCGGAAATCATCAGGACCGAAAGGTGCTGATTCAGATTCGTCAATTGAATACTCACCACGGGCATTGCCGTTGCCTCCTTTCATCGTGCCTCCTCGGGGCGCCTGTGATTCTATGATGAAGGTGAGCACAGGATTCCCTGAGGAGTCTTTCCCCTGCTCGAAACCTATACACTTATGCTTGAGATTGTAGATGCCGGCAGCAAACCAATCTTTACTGATCCAGGTGTCATTGTTGAGATAGGCTCTGAATAGTTCCGGCGCTAAACGCGAATCCGGCGTCATCATCTCTTTGCCTGCATAGCTCAGGGATGAAAGCAGACCGGAATTCATGTCGAAAGAGGCTCTGAAGTCTCTGCCGGAAACTGAGAGTGTGTCATCTTTTTTCTTTACTTTCACCTTGCCATGTTTTCCTGAAGTGGTGGAGGCTATGACGGGGGAGCCTCCCAGAGGGATCTGAGTGCTCATCATGCTGCTCCCTTTTTCTGCCCAGGGAAGATCATGATTCAGCACCATATCGAGGTTGAGGAAATATTCTCCCGGTTCGTCAGGAACAGAAAAATCAGGAATTGTCAGTTCGGAAGAGGAGCGGGGCAGAATCAGGCTGCCGTCAAATTCAAGGATGCCTGATTTCACTTCCATTCCGTCGCGCAAGACCGCCCAGTGAAGGTCATAGCCATCAAGGGAGGTGAAATAGTTTTTATTAAAGATACTGATCCTCCCCTTTTCAGAATCGACAGGTGAGAAAGCAACGTTCTGATAGACACCTTTCACTTCAGCAAGCTGAGGTTTGGGAGTGCCATCACCGAAGAGAAGTCCGTTCATGACAAACTGACCGTCTGTCGGGAAATCTCCGAAATCTCCTCCGAAAGCAAGGAAGCGTTCCCCGGAAGCTGGATCATAGGAATAGAGCGACTGGTCAATCCAATCCCAAATTGCGCCCCCCATGAAGAAATCAGAACTCTCCATAGCATCCCAGTAATCTTTGAGATTACCGACGGCATTGCCCATTGAATGGGCATATTCATTTATGTGGAAAGGGTATTTTATCTCGCTGTTGTCGCCTCCCACAGATCGTCTCACCCATGCTATTGAAGGATACTGGCACGAGCCTAAATCGGCATAATCATTATTACGTTCGTAATTCACGGGACGGGAAGGATCGGCTTCCTTGACTGCTTCGTAGGCAGCCTTGAAATTCACTCCCGGACCTGCCTCATTGCCTAACGACCAGCAGACTACCGACGGGGAATTTATATTGGAGCGCACCATCTCAAGATTGCGGGCTACGTGAGCATTGCGAAATTCCGGGACGTGGGATAGAGAAGCCTTACCGTAATAATATTCATGCGACTCCAGGTTGGCTTCATCCATAAGATAAATGCCATAACGGTCGCAGAGATAATACCAGTAAGGATCATCGGGATAGTGGGAATTGCGGACATGATTGATATTCGCAGCCTTCATCATCATTATGTCGCGTATCATGTCGGAGCGATCTACGGCATGACCTCGTTCGGGATTTGTCTCATGACGGTTTACCCCTTTAAGCTTGACGGGTTTGCCATTGATGAGGAAGTAACGACCTGATTTTCCGAATTCATCCTGCGACGCATCGACATGACGAATCTCCACTTCTCTGAAGCCTACGCCGACGGATACTGCTTCCAGAGTAGTTCCCTTATTGTCTTTGAGTTCTGCCACGAGAGTATAGCGCCAAGGCTCTTCCGCGCTCCATAGACGTGGTGCTGGCACGGAAATCTTATCCTCTATTGAAATTTCTCCTCCTGACCTGAGACTGAAAGGAAGGGAAGCTGCAGACGCCACAAGGGAGTCGGCACTGTCGCAGTAAAGAGGATTTGCAAATAGAGAATATGAGAGTGAGTAATTGCGGGCTCCGGCGTCAGAGAGATTGCGGATGTCAGCTGTCAGATTGAGGGAGGCTGAGGCTGCTTCTATCTCAGGGATGGCATTGAGATCGCGAATCTGTACTGACGGAGTGGCATACAACGAAACTGAGCGGAAGATTCCGGGGAGACGGAACATATCCTGGGCTTCAAGGAATGACCCGTCGCTATTACGATAGACCTCCACTGCTACGGTGTTTGAGCCGGGATGAAGATAATCGGTGATGTTGAAACGGGCAGCATTACGGGAGTTTTTGCTGAACCCCACATATTTTCCATTAATCCAGAGATAGAAAAAGGAATCGACGCCGGCAAAGTCGATATATATCTGCATATTTTTCCACGATTCCGGAATAGAAAATTCACGCCGGTAGGAACCGACTTCGTTGCGTGCGTCAAAGGTAGTCCATGATTCGGGGGGTGTGCGCATGACGCCCCCTTTCCAGTCGTCGGGTTCTACCTTATGGCTGAAAATGACTTTCTGGTTGACGTAGATGGGTTTTCCGTATTTTGTCGTTCCATCCTTTTGAATCCCTGCGATATTCCAGTTGGAAGGCACGTCAATGAGGTCCCACTCGTAAGTATCGTATTCTTTGTCTTGAAATCCGACGGGACGCGATTCGGGATCTTTTACCCAGTGGAAACTCCATTTGCCATTGAGCGACAAATGGCGGTCGCTAAACTCGGGTAGTATATTTTTTGCCGAATTGAGATCGGAAAAATGACAGAAATAAGCTCGGGGGAGTTCTTTGTTCAGTGCAAGGGAATCGGGCGATTGCCATTCCTTTCCGGAAGGAGCAGAAACATTACCGAAGGTGAACCCGCTAAGCACAGAAGAGGCTAAAAGAAGAATCGACAGCATTTTAAGGAGAAAAAGTTAGTTTTACATGGATATCAGTTTGCCGAAGACAGTTTGCCGAAGACAGAGCACGGAATAAATTCCGGTCGACTGCACTGCGAAGAGTTAGAGAATGCAAATTTAAAAAATAATTTTGAATGGAGAGGGAGAAGAAGGGAGTTTAAACGCCTTCCTGATAAAAATAATGCTCTTAATATAGGTTGGTATAGAAATAAAGAAGCGACCGATTCACATCGACCGCTCTTAAATTCTTTTTCGAACTAACCTAACATCATGAATTGATTTTCTGATTATATAACATCGGAGGGTAGAAAATGGTTCAGTCTATAATGAATTTTTTTTGATAGGGTGATAGGGTGATTGAAAATCGGGCAGCCTGTATTAATGCAGGCTGCCCGATTTTCAGGATAGAAAGGAATTATTTCTTATTTTTTTTCATCAGAGCTTTATATTCAACAGGAGTGACTTTAAGGAACTGAGGAACGTATGCCTCCCAGTCGTCAAGCATACGTTTTGCAAGCTTGCTGCGGGTGTGGCGGTAATGTTCCTCTATCAATCCTTTGAGTTCGGCAATCTCATCGTCTTCTTTCAGGAGAGTAAGCTCTACCATATCCATATTGATATAATAGTCGACATTGCCGGTGCGGTTCCAGATGTAAGCGATACCGCCGCTCATACCGGCGCCGAAGTTACGTCCGATTTTTCCGAGCACCACGACGCGTCCGCCGGTCATGTACTCACATGCGTGGTCGCCGACACCTTCGACAACCACATTCGCTCCACTGTTGCGCACTGCGAAGCGTTCGCCGACCCTTCCGTTGACAAACATTTCTCCGGAAGTGGCACCGTAGAGGAGTGTGTTGCCTGCGATAGTATTGCTTTCGGCATCGAATGTGGCATCTCTCGGAGGCACCACAATGATGCGTCCGCCTGAGAGACCTTTGCCGACATAATCATTTGCATCCCCTTCAAGTTTCAGGGTGACACCCTTACAGAGGAATGCTCCGAAGCTTTGTCCGGCACTGCCTGAGAAAGTCAGGTTCACACTGTTGTCAGGAAGACCTTCGCCACCGAAACGTTTGGTGATGTAGCCTGAAAGCATTGAGCCGACAGAACGATCGGTGTTGACAATAGGCATACCTAATGATATAGGCTGCTGAGCATCGATAGCGTTGCTGATCAACTGGAGCAGAGCGCTGTCTTTGACATGATCAAGCTTATGATCCTGCTCGCCGACACAGTGAAGAGGACTCTCCGAGAAATCGGCAGGCATGTGGAAAAGACGGGAGAAATCAACTTTGGCAGCTTTTGAATCAGGAGCTGTCTCCACTTTTCTGAGGAGGTCAGCGCGCCCGACAATCTCATCAAGATTCTTATAGCCCATGGCTGCGAGGCGTTCACGGATGTCACGCGCCATGAAACGGAAATAATTGATGAGATACTCATATCGTCCGATAAATTTCTTGCGGAGTTCAGGATTCTGTGTGGCAACCCCTTTCGGACAGGTGTTGGTGTGGCATTTGCGAATCATGCAGCATCCGAGCACAACGAGTGCAGCCGTGCCGAATCCATATTCCTCGGCACCCAGCAGAGCGCTTACGATGACGTCGTGCGGACTCTTCAGCTGACCGTCTACCTGGAGACGGACTTTGCCGCGGAGATTATTCATGACGAGGGTCTGCTGAATTTCAGCAAGCCCGATTTCAGCAGGCACGCCGGCATGCTTCATTGAGCTTGCAGGACTTGCTCCCGTGCCTCCGTCGCAACCGCTGATCAGAATCTTGTCAGCCTTGGCTTTTGCAACACCGGCAGCAATTGTGCCCACGCCGCTTTCGGAGACAAGCTTGACGCTTATGAGGGCGTCGGGATTAATATTCTTGAGGTCGAAGATGAGCTGGGCAAGATCTTCGATTGAATAAATATCATGGTGAGGCGGAGGAGAAATGAGGGTAATGCCCGGCAGCGAGCGGCGGGTCTTGGCAATCACTTCATCCACCTTGAAGCCCGGGAGCTGACCTCCCTCACCGGGTTTGGCGCCCTGAGCCACCTTGATCTGAATCTCATCGGCATTCACAAGATATTCCGCATCGACACCGAATCTGCCTGACGCCACCTGCTTGACGCTGCTGCGCGCCCATGTGCCGTCTTCACGCACTTTATTGCGTTCCGGGTCTTCACCCCCTTCTCCGGTGTTGCTCATGCCTCCGATCTTGTTCATTGCGATAGCGAGGGCTTCGTGAGCTTCCTTGCTGATTGCGCCAAACGACATTGCCTCCGTGCAGAAACGACGCATCAGGCTCTCTTCGCTTTCAACCTCATCAATGGATATGGGTTCGCGGTCGCTTTCCACTGTGATGAGATCGCGCAGGAAAATAGGCTGTGGTTTATCTTCGACGAGCGATACGTATTCCTTGAATTTATCGTAGTCGCCCTGAGCGGTTGCAGTCTGGAGCGCACGGACCACCGGCGGATTCCATGCGTGGAGCTCGCCTGCCTTACGGAAATTGTAGTTGCCGAAATCCTGGAGCTTGGCTTCTTCCGAACCAAACGCAAGACGATGATTATGGAGCACGTCCTGAGCTACCTCGTCAATGCCGATACCCTCGATAGGAGAGGGAGCGCCTCCCATATATCTGCTCAGCAGGCGGGAGCTGACTCCCAGAGCTTCAAAGAGGGCGCATCCGCGATAGCTGCGGATTGTGGATATGCCCATCTTCGACATAATCTTGAGAATGCCCTTATTGACTGCCTTGATGTAGTGTTTCTCCGCTCCCTCATAGTCAAGCTGGAGTTCTTTCTTGTCGACGAGGTCCTTAAGGATTGCGAAAGCCATGTAAGGATTCACGGCGCTTGCACCATATCCCATTAGCAGGGCGACATGCATCACCTCGCATACTTCACCTGTCTCGACAAGGATAGCAATCTGAGAGCGCTTGCGGCGTGCGACAAGATGATGATGCACTGCAGAGAGCGCGAGCAATGAAGGGATAGCTGCATATTTGGCATTGACGTTGCGGTCAGACAGCACCATATAGTTGTAGCCTTTGTCGACCGCTTCCTCTGCTTCCACGCAAAGACGTTCGATAGCGGCTTCCATAGCTTTCACGCCTCCTTCAGCTTCAAAAAGCATTGACACTGTGAGGGTATTGAATCCTTTATACTGGAGATGACGCAGCTTGTCGAGCTCACTGTCGCTGACGATGGGAGAGGGCATCATGACGACATTGCAGAGTTCAGCCGAGGGCTGGAGGATATTTTTCCTGACCGCGCCTACATAACTTGTCAGAGACATCACAAGCTCTTCGCGGATAGGGTCGATAGGAGGATTGGTGACCTGAGCGAATTGCTGGCGGAAATAGTTGAAGAAGCGCTGAGGCATCTTGGAGAGAATGGCAGGGGGCGCATCGTTTCCCATTGAGGCAAGCGGTTCCTGAGAAGTGAGAGCCATAGGCTTAATGATGCGTTCAATGTCTTCGACATCATAACCGAATGCCACCATTTGGCGCTCACGGTCTTCCACTTCGTGCTTCACCTTCCTGCCGCTCTTTATGTCGCTGAGGATGATTCTGTTTTCATCAATCCATTCCTTATAAGGATGCTCGTTGGCGAGTTCGCGTTTGATGTCGCGGTCAATGAGAATTTTCCCTTCTTCAGTATCGACCATCAGAATCTTACCTGGTTTCAGACGGCTTTTATGCTCAATCTCAGCCGGGTCAACATCAAGCACGCCGGTTTCAGATGCAATAATCATCTCTCCGTCTTTGGTGATGACCACTCTGGCAGGTCGAAGCCCGTTTCTGTCGAGCATACCTCCGGCATAGCGTCCGTCGGAGAATATTATGGCAGCCGGACCATCCCATGGCGCCATGAAGATTGAGTGGTATTCATAGAAAGCAAGGAGCTTTCTTGAGAGCGGGTTCTGTTCGTTGCAGCTTTCAGGCACCATCATGGCGAGGGCATGAGGAAGACTCATGCCTGAACGGACAAAGAATTCAAGCGCATTGTCGAAAGAGGCGCTGTCGCTCATTCCGGGCTGGATCACCTGTCCGATTTTCTCCATTTTGCCAAGGTTTTCCGGTTCGACGATAGCCTCACGTGTAGACATCCAGAAACGGTTTCCGCGGATAGTGTTTATCTCTCCGTTGTGTCCGATCAGACGGAAAGGCTGAGCGAGTCGCCAGGTCGGGAATGTGTTTGTAGAGAAGCGTGAGTGAACCAGAGCAATCGCACTTGTGAAATAAGGGCTCTGAAGGTCTTTGAAGTAGCTTCTCAGCTGCAGGGATGAAAGCATCCCCTTATATATGAGAGTTCGGGTCGAAAGACTGACAATGTAACAGGAATCCTTGTCAACAATATCTTCACTCTCGAGGACAGCCTGTTCGATTCTTTTCCGGATTACGTAAAGGAGACCTTCGAGGCGCTCGCGATTATCGCATCCGACGATGAAAAGCTGACGTATGACGGGTTCGGTGATGAGAGCGTCATGACCGAGCACGGATGAATCGACAGGGACATCACGTGTGTGCATAAGGAAGAGCCCTTGTGCTTTTATTTCACGGTCGATAATTTCTTCAAAACGTTTGCGGTCGTCTTCATTTTTAGGCAGGAATACCATCCCGACACCGTATCTTCCTTTTTCAGGGACGGGAATGCCATTCAACAAGATGTATTCATGTGGAATCTGCACCATAATTCCGGCACCGTCGCCGGTTTTATCGTCGGCACCTTCAGCGCCACGGTGCGCCATGTGTTCAAGCACCTTTAGACCTTGGTCGACAATAGAATGGTGTTTGCTGCCGTCAATCTTTACCACAAGACCAACGCCGCAGCCGTCATGTTCGTAGGAAGGAGAATACAGTCCGCCTTCCCCATTTGGTTGAATCTTCACTGTTGACATAAAAAGACCTGAAAATAAGTATGTTATGCTTCCTTTTATAAAATTGAGAGGCAATATGCAAATGGAAGCTGAGAAGCGAAGGTAATCCGGAGATTATTGCTTCAGTTGTCAAATATTTTGCAAAATTACAAAAAAATAGGAATGATGCAAAAAATATTGTGGTTTTGCTCGCATTTTTAACACTTTCGTCTCCAATAATCTAAAAAATTGTATTTATGTCTATGAGAGAGATAGGAGAGGTTATTTTCGTTGTCATACGCCTCCTGCTCAAAAGAGATTGACCTATATGCGCGGAAGGAGTTTCTTTTCTGAAACAGTCTGACGAGCCATTCCAGGATATAGATTATATAGAAAAAAATGTATCCCAGCTCTTTCATCTGAGCCGTGTGGATACGTTCATGATTCAGCATGACTTTATCACAAGGACCTTTGGCAAAGAGGATTCCGAAGAGGTTGATGGCATAGTAGCGCCGACCGAAGGGTAATATTTTGTTGTAGATAATTTTCATTGAACAGGTGCCGTAGAAATTTTGTCAGAGGATTCAAACATTTCGTTTAGAGTGGTGAGCACTCTTCTGAATTGGGTTCAGGACACAAAAATAGTTATAAATTCTGATAAAATCCGGAAAAATTTTCTATTGTATCGAACCAATTGTGTATAGGAGATGTTATACATACAGAAAATCAATTCATGATGTTAGGTTAGTTCGAAAAAGAATTGGAAAGCGGTCGATGTGAATCGGCCGCTTCTTTTTTAATTGAAATCTTGAGGATGAAGGCTCAAGGCTTGAGGCTCAAGGTAATTATGGATAGGGTTACTCTTCGGGGAGCGGAGGATTATAAAATATAGGCAGAGGGATTCGCTCCTCTGCCTTCAAAGTAAATGTTTCAGATGTCTCGTTAGGGATTTTTTGTTAAGGATTAATTTTAGTTAAATAGGACTATACAACAATTTGACATCAATATCATAACGACTTTCTATATCTTTAATCAGGCATGACACATTGAGTATCAGCCATATTGATTGGCTATTTTAATGAAGAATCCGGCTTTTTGACTGTCAGTTGTCTGCCGTT
>JAIDPA010000013.1 GCA_029062985.1 Muribaculaceae bacterium | reverse complement strand
TATAAATCAAGCCGTATTCGTTATGCTTTTCGGCAGTAAGGATTTTTGTCTGTTGAGAAAAAGCGGGACAACAGGCCGCAAGAATCATCAATCCTGCCAATATAGAGTGTTTAGCCATTATTTTTAATTTTTAATTTATATTTTTGGGTTAAAGCTCTCAGAGAACAGCGAGAACTGCGAGAGCTCTGAGAATTCAGAGAACTGTGAGAACTCTGAGAACTGAGAGTTATTTGAGCCTAAAGCCTAAAGCCTTGAGCCTAAAGCCTAAAGCCTCGAGCCTAAAGCCTTGAGCCTCGCGCCTAAAGCCTCTCTCTGGTGATTATCGCTTTGATTGCCTTGCCGCAATTACGGGCGATATCATTAGCTATCATACCATATTCACCGTTCTCTTCAAGTGCGAAATCTCCGGCAAGCCCATGCACATATACTCCGATGGTAGCTGCCATTGACGGACGTAGTCCCTGGGCAAGAAAAGCTGTAATCACACCCGTCAGAACATCGCCGGAGCCGGCAGTAGCCATCCCGGGATTTCCCGTTGAGTTAAAGAATACCTTACCGGTAGGAGCAATAGTTGTCGTGTAATGCCCTTTGAGCACAATCACTATATTATAGTATTTAGCCATATCTATAGCTTTCTTCAGGCGTGCCTCCGAACTGAAATGCTCGCCGAAGAGACGGTCAAATTCGCCGATATGGGGAGTGATGACTGTGCCCGGGGGAATCAGGGAAAGGAGTTGCGGGCGTCGGGAAATACAATTCAATGCATCTGCATCAAGCACGAGTGGCGCCTTACAGTTCTTAAGGAAAGACTCGAGAGCATCGATTGTGCCGTCATTTGTGCCGATACCCGGACCGACGGCAATAGCCTGATGGCTATGATGGACAGTCATATCCTTAATGAAATGCTCCTGACGGTCAGGCTCAAACATAGCTTCCGGGACAGCAGTCTGAAGAATCTGCAATCCTCCGCGGGCACTGTGGACGGTTACAAGTCCGGCACCGGAACGCAGGCACCCTCTGGCTGCCATTACAGCCGCGCCCATCATGCCGGTGCTTCCTGCTATAATAAGGGCAGAGCCGAAGTCGCGCTTACCGGTAAACTTATTTCTCGGCTTCAGGAAAGGACGCACGCTCTTAGCCTCGACATAAAGATAATTTGAAGGAATATCCTTAATTTTCTTTTCGTCAAGATCAATGTCAAGCAGCTGCCACTCCCCTATTATATCGGAATTTTCGCTGAAGAAAAACGCAAGTCGCGGAAACTGAAACGCAAGCGTGAGATTGGCATGAATCATGTCTCTCTTCAAGGCATTCTCATTCCATTCGCCGGAAAGACCTGAAGGGACATCAATTGATATGACGTAAGCTTTCGATTCGTTGATTAGCCTTGCGAGCATTACAAAACCGCCCTGCAAGGGTCGGCTTAGCCCTGAGCCGAACAGACCGTCGACCACGACATCACTCTCACCAAGGTAAGGAGGCTGGAAATCGTGTTTGACCTCAGTAAAGTCTATACCCTCCATTGTGATGAGCTTCTTTCTCTCCTCGTCGCAATCATGGCTGAGCTTGCCGACTACATTGAAAAGAAAGACCTCAACTTTCTTATAGCCTTGCTCAAACAGAATCCTTGCAAGGGCAAGAGCGTCGCCGCCATTATTGCCCGGACCGGCAATCACCACAATACGCTGCGAAGGGAGGAAGCGTGAAATAATCTCGACACTTAGAGCCGCCGCTGCCCTCTCCATAAGCTCGATGGAGTCAATTTTCTGAGCCTCGCAGGTAGCGCTGTCTATTTCCGGAATAACGTTTGACGTAAAAATTTTCATAACACGAAGAAATATATCATAGGAGCCATTTTCACACAGGCGAACTAAGAACGATGAAAAGGAATGCAAATTTAACTCAGATTGGCGTGATTTGCAAATAAAACGGAATAAAATTAGGGTTTAGGCATGAGGCTCAAGGCTCAAGGCTCAAGGCGCGAGACGCAAGGATGAGTTATTTCAGGATATTTAGCTTGAGGGGTTTACCCGGGAAGATTTCGCTTGGGAAATTTGAACAGGCAATAAAAAAAATTGCCATACTCTTTGCAGAGAAAATGTTTTTTTGTATTTTTGCAACAAAATGTGCAACGCACGCAAAAAAATTTAGACAAAACATGGTAGATTACAAGAAACTTGGCCTTGTAAACACAAAAGAAATGTTTGCAAAGGCAGTGCATGGCGGCTATGCCATCCCCGCATTCAACTTCAACAACATGGAGCAGCTCCAGGCAATCATCAAGGCAGCTGCCGACACTAAATCACCGGTTATCCTCCAGGTTTCAAAGGGGGCACGCAATTATGCGAACCCAATTCTTCTCCGCTATATGGCACAGGGTGCTGTAGAATATGCTAAGAGCTTAGGCTGGGAAGATCCTCAGATCGTGCTTCACCTTGACCATGGCGACAGCTTCGAGCTCTGCAAGGATTGTATCGACAACGGCTTCTCTTCTGTAATGATCGACGGAAGCCACCTCCCCTACGAAGAGAACGTTGAGCTGACTAAGAAAGTAGTTGACTACGCACACAAATATGACGTGACTGTAGAAGGTGAGCTTGGTGTGCTTGCAGGCGTTGAAGACGAGGTAAGCTCTGACCACCACACTTATACAGACCCTGAAGAGGTTATTGACTTCGTAAACCGTACAGGCTGCGATAGCCTCGCTATCTCTATCGGCACTTCTCACGGTGCTTACAAGTTCACTCCCGAACAGTGCACACGCGACCCGAAGACAGGTCTTCTCGTTCCGCCTCCATTGGCATTCGACGTGCTCGAGGCAGTTGAGGCTAAACTTCCTGACTTCCCAATCGTGCTCCACGGCTCATCTTCAGTTCCTCAGGAATATGTTAAGATTATCGACGAAAACGGCGGTAAACTTCCTGACGCAATCGGTATTCCTGAAGAAGAGCTCCGCAAGGCTGCCAAGATGGACGTCTGCAAGATCAACATCGACTCTGACAGCCGTCTCGCTATGACTGCTGCTATCCGTAAAGTGTTCGCTGAAAAACCGGCTGAATTTGACCCGCGCAAATATCTCGGTCCGGCTCGCGACGAAATGGAGAAACTTTACAAGCACAAGATCATCAACGTTCTTGGCTCAGACGGTAAAGCATAAGAATTGTTAGGTAAATTATATCCCGTGCCGGGGTGCTTCTTTAAGGGAGTATCCCGGCATTTTTATTCATTAAGTCTAAATCATGAAAGGAACTCAACCGACACAGACAGAAAAACGATTTTCTATTTGGACAACGTGTCTTGCTCTTATATCTATTATCCCTTTTCTATTTCTCTCCAACTACGTCTATCCCGTAAATGACGATTATTTCTTTTCTCTGCTTCATATAGATACCAATCCGTTTCAGGCTACATTTGAAACATGGCAGTCCTGGAGCGGGAGATACTTAGCCACTTTTATTTCATCGCTTAATCCTCTGGCGATGCAGGGGGCAGGTATGCCATATTTTAAATATTGGTCATTGATTGGAATATTCCTCTTTACGGCTTCATGGTTTATCATGACAACGACCGCTTTCAGGAAACTCAGCATTCTGCGCCGGATTTGCCTTGCTTCAATCATGATGCTGTGTTATTTAGCTTTATTCCCGAGCATATCACAAGGGTTCTACTGGTTTTCAGCTTATACTGCATACACTTTCCCGAGTCTGCTTTTCCTTATCTATATAGGTTTATTAGGAAGGAAAAATATTTTCTGTAAACTTGCCGGGTATCTTCTCGCACTCCTCATCCCCGGAGGTAACGAAGTGTTGGGAGTAGCATTCTTAGGCACATTAGCTTATATCGCCCTTTTTTACCCTTCCCGCAGAAATAATATCAGTTTTTTTATCGGTCTTGCAGGTCTCCTTTTTGTCATATTCTCACCCGGCAACGGAATACGCCTGCAGCATCAGCTCAGCACTTCGCCTTATCTCTGGACCTTGGCAGTAAGCTTTGCCCAGACAATAAGCTGGTTTTTCATTTGGCTCCCTATCCTGCTCATAGGCAGCCTTCTCTACATCCCACTGATCGGAAGATATATATGTGAGCATAAAGTCTTCAATATTCCTCCGATATTGTTTGTCATCAGTTTTTTAATCATACTCTTCCTTTCCCACATACCGGCTACCTTCGGACTTTCGACAGTCGTGATTGACCGGACTGCAAACACCCTGCTGTTCTTTTTTATCGTCAGTTATTTTTATGGTCTGACCTTGGTGCTACGATACCACCGTGATTGGCTTAACGGCGTGATTAATGTATTGCAGGGAAAAATCATGCTTGTCATTTCGCTATTCTGCTTTCTGATGACAGGAGCTTACTCAATAAATAGCCCCGTAGCCACAGCTATCACTGACCTCGTGACTGGTAAGGCAGCCGCCTATGCCCGTATCCAGCAAGCAAGAATAGATTCAGCAGAATCATCCCAACGGAACGATACCGTCATCTTTAAGCCCTTGGGACTGACTTCCAGATCATTGTTTGTCAAGGAACTTGATACAAATCCCGATGGCGATTTCAGCAATGCTTTCTGTAAGGTCAACGGAATTAAAGGGAAAGTTGCCGTTGAGAAAGAAGAAGTATATTTTGAAGATAATTTCACGGCATTAAAGAATTTCAGCAAAGGGAGAAGAAAATAATTTATGGAGGAAGAAGACGAAAGAGAGAAAACTGTGGCAGTGATGGTCTTATATCATCCGGAGCTTGATTTTCTGGAAAAGAATCTTAAGGCAATCACTCCACAGGTGGGTAAGGTCTATATCATTGACAATACTCCGGAAGGGGATTTGTCGGGATGGAACTGCCTTGAGAGCAAACATGCTTATTTCCCTTTAAAAAGGAATCTGGGTATAGCTGCCGCTCAGAATATCGGAATAAGGTATGCTGCTGAAGAGGGGGTAGATCTGATATATTTTCTTGATCAGGACAGCCTCTCCCCTGCCGGAATAATCGAAAATCTGAAAGCCTGCCGACACCGGCTCTTAGAAAAGAACATAAAGGTCGGAGCAGTAGGAGCCTGCCCGATAAATCGTCAGAATGGGGAAGCCTATCAGGGGAAAAAGGGAGGCAGAGAGAAAGAAATGCTTTGTTGCGAAGTGGCGGAGTTGATAAGTTCGGGAAGTCTGATTTCTACAAAGACATTTCAGGATACAGGCTGCATGGAGGAAGACCTCTTTATTGACCTTGTTGACCATGAATGGTGCTGGCGGGCAAAAGCAAAAGGAGACTATCGCCATTTTATAGACCTTACTACGGAACTAAATCATCAGATAGGTGGAGGCGACCGCAGGCTGCTCTGGAAGAAAGTGGCTATGCCCTCACCTTTCCGCATTTATTACCTCTATCGCAACGTCATTCTTATGTCAGGGCGTGATTACGTGGAGAATAAATGGAAATTCATTAATCTTGTCAAATTAGGACTGAAGATATTTTATTATCCCGTATTCATATCGCCACGTAAAGTTTATGCCCGGAATATCATACGCGGAATAAGGGATGGAATCAGAGGTTTGAGGCGCACTCTAAAATAAACGGGAAAGGGTTTCCGTTAAAATGTTATGCGGTTTCGGACAGCGGTAATATGGAATGTCATCTCCCAGTTCGGGCAATCGGGCATCACGATGCTATCGACTGTCATACTCGCCCGTATGCTTACGCCGGATGATTTCGGACTCATCGGAATCGTGACCATATTTATTGCAATTTCTCAGATGATGGTTGATTCGGAAATGGGAGGGTCGCTGCTGCGTAAGAAAGATGCCGACAAGACTGACTACTCGACCCTCTTCTGGTATAATCTCGCCGTTAGCCTCTTGATTTATATAATTCTCTATATCTCTGCCCCTTATCTCTCTTCTTTTTATCATCGCCCGGAACTGACAGACGTAATTCGCCTTATCAGCGTGTGTGTCGTGATTCATGCTTTCAGAGTGGTTCAGTTCATAATAATCCTGCGTAATCTTCAATTCAGGAGCTATGCTGTCATCAATGTAGTCAGCGGAGTCATTTCTCTCATAGCGGCAATAATCATTGCAAAATCAGGCTATGGTTATTGGGCACTGGTGTGGCAGCCCATTGTGGTAGCCTCATTGATTGTCCTGCTGATGAGTCTGCACAACCGATTTATGCCTGCCTTTGTATTCTCAAGAGAGTCGTTCCGCTATCAATTCAGATTCGGTATCGGGCTTTTGGGAGGAAATTTTGTAATGACTATAGCCAATAATATATCAGCAAACATTATCGCCAAGATTTCTACCCTGCAATTCACCGGTTATTTCACCCAGACCAATCGTCTGACTACTTTCTGCCAGACTTCTCTCGCGTCAATCTTCAATCAGAGCATCTTCCCTATGATGGCTAAATTTGAAAGAATGGAGGAGGTGAAGGAATTATATCACAAATTGCTCCGCAACCTTGTTATCGGCTTGGGAGGGCTGACAGTCTTGATTCTTCTTTTTGCCCCGTTCATAATAAAAATTGCCTTAGGAGAGAGCTGGGAGGGTGCAATTCCTATTTTCCGTATCCTTTCGCTGACGATTCTGCCGGCAAGTCTTCAGGTGCTTTGCAGAAACGTAATGAAAGCGTTAGGCACCACTAAGAAGGTGCTCCATATTGATACTCTCATTTCTATTTTGCTGATACTGTTTCTGACAGCAGGTTCATTTCTCAGCACATACTTACTCCTGTGGGGGATTGTTGCTGCTCAGGTGGCAGGCGCGTTAACATGGACGTTTGTCGTGTCGTCCAGACTTGACAGATCTGCCAATGAAAATCTTATGCCATAAATGGAGTATCTTGCAGGAATCATATTGGCAGTGGTCGGCGTGGGACTGAACCAACGTTTTTCACCGGCTTCACGCAGGATGTTCGTAATGATTATCCTGCTCTATATTGTCATGCTTATGGGTCTTCGCTACCGGGTCGGTATGGATACATTGGGTTACATGAGCTCCTATAAGAATACGGTTCCTCTCGATAATTTCTTCACCACAAAAATATTCAGGGAGCATCACGAGCCCGGCTATCTCCTTGTCTGTTCCCTATGCCGCCTCTTTACAAAGGAATTCTGGCCCGTGCAATTAATAATGTCAGCCATAACAAATAGCTGCATATTTATCTTCCTCTACAGGAATTGCCGGAACGTATTCATGGGGATATTTCTGTTTCTGATTCTTCAGTGGCTCTATTTCTCGACGGAGATTATGCGGGAGAGTGCGGCAATCGGCATATTTTTAGTAAATTACAGAAATATGCGGGAAAAGAGGTGGATTCGTTATTATCTCTTCTCCTTGCTTTCAATTTCCTTTCATTATTCAGCTATCCTGATATGGTTTCTTCCTTTCGTAAAATATCTTCGTCCTAATATTTTCTTCTATATTTTCTGCGTCGGCATACTTGCAGTCACGCCTTTAGTGGAAAAATTCAACGAGATGCTTTCATTGGGCGTGGTCTCGGAAAAGATTTCCACCTACGTGAAAGATGTGGATAATGTCAATATGAACTGGCGAATATCCGAGATGATAAAGACAGGAATTCCTGCCATGCTCACTCTTATTCTTTATCACTTTTCACGCCTGCGGACACCGTTCAGGCATTTAATCCTCCTTCAGATAATTTTCTGTTGCGGAGCGTTTGCAATACCTGTGATTTTTCAGCGGTTTACTAATTATACCACACTCTTTGTCACTGCGGCATTGGCAAACTACCTGGTTAATTACCATGTGAAGGTTCCTCTCCGACTGACTGTCATCGGCTTGATATGCCTTACGCAATCAATCTATTATTATTCACTCTTCCCGACTTGGTATCCTTACGTTTCAATCTTCGAACCGGTCACAATTCATGAACGCGAAGCACTCTTCCGCCGCATCTGGAAGTAAGTTAGGCATTAGGCGTTAGGCTTGAGCCTCGTGCCTTGAGCCTACTATTCCAACGCCAAAAGAAACTTTGAGAGAGGAATGACCTCAATTGTCAGGTCGGGGGTGGATAATTTTTATTTATTGGCAGTAAATAAAAACTTCATATTTGGGAATATATGCCGGGGAATTAGTAAAACCGCGTCCCTGCTTTAGGAGCAGGGACACGAAGGTTTGAATCTTATTTTCATCCTTGTATATTAATTATCGGAATTTTTGATTAAATTTGTGGTGAAAGTTGAAAATGAGGGCTACATCTTTCTCTTAGATGATTCAACTTTCTCTTAGATGATTCAATATGGAACAGGATAACACCTACATACGTTTTGATTGGGCAATAAAGCATATCCTACGCGATAAGGCTAACTTCGATATTCTTGAAGGACTGATCACCGTGCTCACCGGCGAAGAGGTCAAGATTATGGAACTTCTTGAAAGCGAATCCAATCAGGAAGACGCAAGCGATAAGTTTAACCGCGTTGATATAAAAGCTAAAAACAGCAAAGGACATCTTATAATCGTAATGGTTCATTTAACTCGTCAATTCCAATATTATAAGAAGATCCTTTTTGGTAAGTGTCCAGTTATTACCAAGCATTTCAACATCGGAGATAAATATGACCAGGTCAAGAAAGTCTATTCAATCAGCATCCTCTACTGCCATTTCGGAAAGGGGGATGACTATGTCTACCAGGGAGAGACAAGATTCAGAGGCATTCATACGGGCAACGACCTGATTGTGAATATTAAGGAAGAGGGGGTCATTGTGCCTCACCTTCCGCGTCAGGTTTTTCCCGAATACTATCTTGTCAGGGTAAACGTTTATGACAAGATACCGGAGACACCGCTCGATGAATGGATGACCTATCTGAAGACAGGCAAGATAAAGGAAGATACACGCACTCCCGGCTTACAGGAAGTAAGGGAAAAGCTCAGGATCATGTCGATGTCACCCAAAGAGAGACGAGAATATGACGCACACATGGACAACATCATGGTGCAGAATGATGTGCTCGACACAGCCCGGGAAGAGGGTCTGCAGGAAGGACGCAAAGAAGGTAGAGCTGAAGGTAGAGCTGAAGGTAGAGCCGAAATAATAAGTCAGCTCTTGAAAGGAGGAATGTCGGTCGGAACGATAGCGGCAGCCCTCAAATTGCCGGAAGAGGAAATAAGGAAATTTAGTGTTGATATAAATTAGTTTAACCCCTACGGTTATCTGTTGAAGGCGTTCAGTAAAGTTTAAACACTTATTCTAAAACTTTTTGATTAGATAAAAGAAATATTTCATACAATTATTAACATTAATTAGCGTTAATAAAAAGGACATTGAATACTTTAAGCATCTGTATTTCATTGAATGGTTTTCCTATGTTTAAACCAATAAAATTTTTCATAGGATGACCCTAATAACAGATGGCTGCAGACTGCTTTAGTAGACCAATTTCTTTCATCTATCAAGATCAGCTTTCTAAAAATTTAAATAGCTGGTCTTGACCTAATGTCAAAATAATTTTCCTATTCAGGATTGTGATTCTGATGACTTTTCAGTCACCTGAGTATCTCAGAGTGATAGTTTTTTACTGTTGCCATTATTCAAAATGAGTTGCATATCCTGAATAATTGATTTATTAAAGGCTGAAATTACTCATGATATCTGTCTGCATGGCTACATATAATGGAGAGCGTTTCATAAAGGAGCAGCTCACTTCCATCTTATCTCAACTACAGCCTGAAGATGAGATAATCGTTTCAGATGATAGTTCTACTGACTCAACATTAGATATTATTTCCTCCTTTAATGATTCCAGAATTAAGATTTTCAATAATGAAAACACCCGGGGCGTAAATTCAAATTTTGAAAATGCGATACGTCATTCTAATGGAGATATAATTTTCTTATCAGATCAAGACAATGTATGGGCTGCTGATAAAATAAAATTATGTCTGAAAGAAATCGGTACATCTGACTGTGTCGTGCATGACTGTTCCATTACTGATGAAAATTTGAGGATTGTAAATAACTCTCTGTTTTCTACAATCAATGCTCGCGAAGGACTGCTACATAATATTTTTCGGAATGGTTTCACAGGCTGTTGTATGTGTTTCCGTAAAGAATTGATCAACTCAATTCTTCCTATTCCTTCGTCTAAGAGCTATTATTACGACCAATGGATTGGGCTCCGCGCCGAACTAAAAGGCAAAACAAAATTCATCAAAACTCCTCTCACGAAATTCCGACGTCATGAGTCAAACATTTCCTCTGCATCTTCAGTGAGTCATCTTTCATTTTTTAAAAAGATTCACTATAGGGTTCTACTGGTTGTCAATCTATTTCTTTTCGATTACAAACAAAGTTACAAATGATAACTGCGTCAATAGTCACATACAACACCTCAATTGAAGACTTGAACAGGTTGATTAATTGTGTGCTTTCTTCATCAATTGACAAACTGTTCATAATAGATCATTCTGAGAAGGATTATATTCACAAATATCTTCCTGATTCAAACAGAATTAATTATTTTCATAATGCAAATAGAGGTTATGGGGCAGGTCATAATGTAGGTCTACGTAAGGCTTTAGAGTTAGGGTCTAAATATCATGTCGTCTTAAATCATGATGTATATTGGAAAGATAAGGTTATTGCAGAACTTGCAAAATATATGGACGCACACCCTGAATGTGGTCTTATAATGCCTAATATTCTTTATCCTGATGGTTCCATTCAATATCTGTGTAAACTCGTTCCAACACCCGGAGACTTAATTCTACGACGATTTATTCCAATAAAAAGTTGGCAGACAAGTCATAACCGTAACTATGAATTGCAATGGACAGGATATGACAAAATTATGGAAGTGCCCATTCTTTCCGGTTGCTTCATGATGTTAAGGTGTGATACAATAAGACAAACTAAAGGTTTTGACGAAAGATATTTTCTTTATGCAGAAGATGTTGACCTTTGCAGAAGAATTGGAGAAGTCTCAACCACTATTTTCTACCCCGGAGTCTCAGTCTTTCATGAATATGCAAAAGGCTCATACAAAAACAAAAAGATGAGAAATATGCATATCCAATCAATAATAAAGTATTTCAATAAATGGGGATGGATTTTCGATAAAAGAAGAGTCAGAAGAAATCGTAATTGCATTAATAAATTAAAGAAATGATTCGCAAAATTGCGAATCATTTCTTTAATCAGTATAGGTTCATTTTCTAAACATAACCTTGGATAAGAAATAGATAGACACAAAAATAAATAATTGCGGAATCATCCCCATAAATATAAACATATTATCGAAGAGATTCATTATCACTATCTCGTCAAGCGTTATTAGGGCAGGTATGAACCATTTGCTGGTCTTAGGAATTATCCGAAAATTTATATATATAAATAAAAGTGTGAATGCAAACATAAGCCACATACCTGTCCAGCCTAAATATTTATAAACACGTCCGTAGACCGAGGTTGCATTTAACCAACTCACTTTCAACAAGGATCTATGATGCTTGTATGTCTTGTCTTTATCCTGATCCCCCTTAATCTGTTTGGTAATCATTTCAGGAGTAAACTCATATAGAATCATATTTTCAAGATCCTCGGAGTCTCCTGTTGTTTTATTCACTTTATCAATTGTGTTCTGGACATTTGCCAATGGGGTCGCCATATAAAGATATGCCCAGAAGAATTCATCCGGAAAAGGAGAATCATAAAATTCTTTGGTCGCTTTTCCCCCTTTCATTATAAAGTTGCTTAACTTTTCTCCCGATCTGAGATTTCCTAAAAAGCCGAAAGCAAAAAATATAATCAGAAAACCAACTAAAATCTTGCCTATTGTAAGGAGAGTATGCTTTGCTGATAAAATACTGATTAAGAACATCCCTAATAATATTGATATTATCGCACCCCTATTGAACATTGCAATAAATGGCAAAAATCCTATTGCCATCAATATCATTAAGCGCTTCCTTACTCTTCCTTTCTCATAAGAACGATAAGCATAAAATAAATATAGAATCAGACATGACAGACCGTTTACAAGGATCACATGAACAACGGGCAACCCAAATTCTTTATAAGTAATTAAGATACTTCCTGTTATATATCCTAATAATGGCACACCTCCACCTGCGATTGATTCTGCTATGAAGAGGGCATAAAAAAAACCCATTAAAAAACTCATCTTCTTCAATGAGATATGGTCAAGAGGTAAAAATTTTACTACATTCCTTCTGACTGAAAATAACCCTATGATAAAAGATATGATGATAGTCAAAATCAGAAAAAATGTAAGACCTGACGAAAGAGGTGCGCATAGTTTGCTCCAACCCATTTGATAAACAAGCAAGACCAATAACCACACAAATCCATTTATCATGAAAGGATTTGTGATTATAGTGCTTATGGGTGGAAATTTCATAATAGAAAATACAATATTTATAGCTGAAGGTTTTTTACGGAAGTCTTAAGATCCAGACTATCTTTTATATGTGAAAAACGATGAATATCACTTCCCCAAAAATTAATCATTTTCTGAGATAGAAGCCATTCTGCCTTTTTCTTTGCCTGTTCTCCATATCCCCCTACCAAGGATAGATAATTCAGCTGGAGCTTTACCCCTCTATCCTTCAAATTCCTGTAATCCTTCTCTTCCATATAGCGGTAACGTTCAGGATGCGCAAGAATAGGGAAATAGCCCTTGCTGAAAATAGCCTCTATCATATCATCCATACCATAAGGGGGGGTATAATAAGAGGTCTCAATCAACAGATGATTCCCTTCATCGCCTATCGGCAGAAGATCATTAGCCTCTAATCTTTGCTCGAATAGAGAGTCAAGCATGTGTTCGGCAGCTAATCCTAAATCAACTTTTCCCTTCCATTCTTTCCGGAATTCCGCAAAACGTCGACGCAAATCTTCGGTCTTGTTCGGATAATCTTCCATTATATGAGGAGTAAGCCAGACCTTCTTTACTCCCAATTCCTCAAAAGCCTGAAGAATTGTTAATGATTCCTCCATGGTTTTTACTCCATCGTCGACTCCGGGGAGAATATGAGAATGATAGTCAGTCAGCCCCTGGAGGAGTCCTGAATCTTTTAGTGAGATTTTCTTTTTAAAAAGCCACACAAGAATAAAATTTAAGATTTTAATATCTTAACTTACTTAATCACTGAGATGCTGATAGTTTCCGTAAGTATAGTAACGACTATGTATAGCCTCCGTGCCATTAAGGATAAGACTCATATTCTTAAATTTCTTATCCTCGTAGAGCTCGTTAAGTTCTTTTAGCGCTGACCTGTCAAGCAGACCGGCGCGAACTACGAAGAGGGTCCTGTCAGCGAGCTGCCCGACAATATTAGTGTCTACAACAATATTTACAGGCGGGCAATCAAGAATAATGTAGTCATAGTCTTTTTTTGCCTCATCCACCAACTGATCAAGAAGCCCGTTTTCGAGCAATTCTGCAGGATTAGGCGGCATCTTTCCGATTGGCATTATTGACAGATCAGGACGGGATGGTACAGTCTTGACAAGGCTTTTCCAATTGTCGACATGTTCAGTCAGATAGTCGGATAAGCCTGTCTTGGGCATCCCTACGTACATTGAGGATGAACCATGGCGAAGATCACAGTCAATCAGGAGGACTCGTTTTCCCTTTATAGCAAAACTCAAAGCAAGATTATAAGAAATAAAGGATTTACCGCTTCCCGGATTAAATGACGTGATCAGAATAACTTTGCAGCGGTTGTCCTTGCCCGACATAAAGTCGATATTGCTTCGGATAACCCTGAAGGCTTCATTGACAACATCACGCTTTCCTTCCTCTACTACAGCAAGCGGAGCCTTTTCTTCTTTTCTTCCAATAATCCGACCCTTAGCGTCAAGCTTTAACTTGCGCTTTTTGCCGACATGAGGTATCTCTCCGGCAAACGGCATCTTAACTGCTTCCAGATCCTTCTTCCCTCGTATCTTCGTATTAAGAACTTCAGAAAAATACAGCAGCGCTCCCGGGATTCCTAAACCCAAAATTGCGGCTATCAAAATAATTAATTTCTTTTTTGGAGCCACCGGTCTAAGGGAGCCCATCGGGGGTGTTAATACTCGAAGATTATCTGCCGTGAATTTCTGACTGAGCTCATTTTCTTCACGCTTCTCAAGCAGAAAAAGATATAATGCTTCCTTTACCGCCTGCTGACGTTTTTCTGACAATAATGGAAGCACCTTTGCCGGAGTATTCTCCATCCTCCCTTCTTCCTTTGCTCTCTCGAATCGTGAACTTGACAGCTGCTCTTTCAAAGAGCGTATATTCGTGTCAATGCCTTTCAGGATTGCGGAATGCAAAGCCTGAAGTCTTGTATTATAGTCATCTACCAAAGGATTCTGTTCAGATGAATTAGCTATCAAGCTATTTCGTTTTAAAAGCAAATCATTATATTCAGCTATCTGCGTTTCAACCTCCGGACTCCCGGCGCCCATATTCACGGGAAGAAGAACAAACTTGCCCCTTGCATCATGAATATAGTCACGCATATATTCAGCAATGCTTAATTTATTGGCATCCTTAACAATCTGTTGTTCGTAATCTGATTCTTTTCTCATAGAAAGTTTGGCACTTTCATCCAGACTAATAGTTCTTGTCGATGCCTGATATTTAGCAATTGCTTGATCTACGTCACCTAATTCCTGCTGTATTACTTGAAGACGTTCATTAATAAAACGCGAAGTAGCCACTGCCACCTTATTTTTGTCAGCTACCCAATTTTCATTATATACCAATAGAATAGTATTCAGAATGTCAACTGCTCTTTCAACATTGACATCCTTTATGGAAAGGTCAATGACATCAGCATCCTCATCTGTCAAATCTCCAATCAATTTTTCGCTGTAGTGTTCGACGGCATCCTGACGCGCAGTCTTGTAAACGCTAATAGTTACTTCATCATTATCATTGAAAATCTTTTCAAAATCAAAATCGCTGTGCCTTTTGATCTGAATTTGACCTAACGGAGTATTTACAATCTGTGTGCCCTTATTTACACTGACCTCTTTTTCAAACTTTTCTTTTCCTTCAAAAGTAATCTTTTCGAATTTGGACAGTTCTATTGACCCATCCTTTTTTAAGGTTACCCTTACAGAGGCATTCTCATCTATACCGATATTCTTAAAGTCAAATTCAAAAGGAAGAGTGGTGCCATAAAGAGTGATTCCATGTGGCAGTTTTTTCCATGTGTAATCTACATCAAGACCAAGACGATCAACCACTTCATACATCACAGCCGGAGATGTAATAGCTATCAATTCGTTATTGACATTTGTATTCCCCGACAATAATCCCATCGCAGAAAATGAACTTGGGAGAGAACCCATTCCTCCCTCATTATCCTGATCTTTAATAAGGATTTGTTCCTCTCTTTCATATACAGGTTGTTGTCGAAGAATATATAGGATTCCGACTCCTACAAAAAATATAAACGACAACAAAAACCATTTCCATTTTGACAAACAAAGTTGGAAAAATTCCTGAATTGAAAAGTCATCTCTTTCCGTTATCTCTGTGGAATTTTTATCCGATGTATTCATCTCTTATTGACTTTTATTTCTTAATTAACACAATAACGGTGGTGAGAAGAGATGCCACTGATACCCAGAAAGAAACATTCATGACTGCATTTCCATTTGTAGTAGTCTCTCGTTTTCTCTGCCCATTAGGTTCTACGTATATAACATCTCCCTGTTTCACATAAAATCCCGGAGATTTATGAAGTTCTGAAAGATTGGTCAGATCTAAAGAATAGGTATGAATGCCGTCATTCTCCCTCCTGATAACCTTTACGTTTTCTCGCTGTCCCTGTATGGTCAGATCCCCTGCATTTGCTAACGCTTCGAGGACATTCATTTCATCCTTTATCAAACCATAATAGCCGGCATTATTCACCTCTCCTAATACAGAAAAACCTAAATTGATGATGTCAACAGTAACAACCGGATCCTTTGCATATCCCTTTCCTATGAGTTCCCCCTTAATAAATCCTGCAAGTTCGCTTCGGTTCATTCCTGCCACCTTCAGTGGTCCTAAAATTGGGAAATCTATCATTCCCTCGGGCGTAACTATATAATCTGAGTAACCCTCGCCCAGACGATCAGAAGGAAGAGTTTTATTGAAGAGCTGAGATAATCTGACATCGCTGGTCTTTACCACTATTGACAGCCTGTCGTTAGGTTCTATTTTTATTTGATTAGGAGGGAGAGAAGGATAGACATTCTCAGTAACGTCCTGAAAATATGCTACATTCTTGGGAGTCTTACATCCTGTCATCGCAACGGTCAGAGCAATAACCGCCACAGAAAGAATAAGTTTCAGATGGTTTTTTCCTATCATTTCAGTTATCAGGTTAATCATTGTTTTAGGAGGATGTCAAAGCAGAACAATACAATAATATTCTTTTTAATGACATTCTCTAAAGAAACGTTAAAAACTATAATTCTATTATAAGTGTGAAATAAAAAAGTAAGCGCTGCTGAAAGTCGAAATCTTCAACAGCACTCTATCCGGTTGTCATGCTTGCTCCTTAGTCGAAAAGATGAACATTGAGCCTTTTCTCTCTTGCCCGTATGGAGCGTGACAATATTACATTGGCTATTGTCCAGATTACGATATCACCCAATATCAATAACGTCGGATTGATGAGGCTTGACAAAGACACATTGATTACTATAAATCCCAATGCCCATAACAGAATCACGCACAGAGCAGCTCTCTGATTAAGTCCTAAAGCCAACAGTTTATGATGGATATGACATTTATCGGGTAAAAACGGATTCCTATGAGCGCGGACTCTATGGAAATAAACCCTCACAACATCGAAACAGGGTATTATAAGGGGAGAAATTGCCAAGACAAAAGGATTATATTCAGAAGGAAAAGTGCGGTTATCTATATGAAGCACTGCAATCGCACAGAAAACGAGAATCATGCCTGTCGTTAAGGCTCCCGTATCGCCCATAAATATCTTTTTCCTTTTCACGGCGTTCCCGAACACATTATAATAAAAGAAAGGGAAAAGAGTGCCAGCCGATGCACACGCAAGCATTGAATATACATAATCGCCTCCCAAATAAAAAGTCACGGCATAAAACACTAAAGCTACCGTGCTTAATCCGGATGCAAGCCCATCTATACCGTCTATGAGGTTGACTGAATTCACCACATATACGACAGCAAAAGCAGTAACTAATGCTCCAAACCATGAAGGGAGGCTATTCAACCAAAGGAAACCGTAAAGGTTGTCCACAAACAAGCCTGACATCACTATTAATATGGCAGAGAGAATCTGCACAATGAACTTGGCGACATACCTTACCCCTACAAGATCATCGGCAATCCCGACAAGAAACATTAATAACGTCGCGCCAATCATAAAATACATAGGAACGATCGATGAGCTGAACTGACTCCATGCGTCAAGTCCTCCCAAACGTAAATCCCAGCCTACGACAACTGTTAAGGAAAAGAGAATTGAGGGTAAAAACGCTATGCCTCCCAGACGCGGAACCACCCCTTTGTGTATCTTTCGTTCATCTATATCATCGAAAAGCTTCTTTCTGAAAGCTATAAGTAATATCTGGGGAATTATGATTCCCGTTAGACCGAGCGCAATTATAAAGGTAACTATATCGTTGGCGATCCAATTTATCATATATATTTTTAGTATTGTTTGGCATTCTTTGCAAAGTTAGTGATTTTTTCAGACATCATTGCAACATTCCCCGGAGTTTCATCAAAATTAATTGCTACCTTTGCATTATCATTCACTAAATAACTTGACACTTGAATAGATTTATAAAAATAAAATCAGGAGCAATATTAGGTATTGCCTCATTTCTTCTGCCAATAGTTGCCGGGGCTGAACAGCCGGATTCTCTTCGTTATGAAGGGGAAGTCAGGGCTACTTTTTCGGGGGGAAGCCATACCCCTTTCTGGCTCGTCAATAATCTGCAGGGACTTGGTTCCCCGGAAAAAAATAACGGTTTCGTCAGAGGCGCTTTGTTTAAAGACCTCAATGAGGAGAACAGGTTCACGTGGGGAGCCGGAGTTGATCTTGTCGGAGCATGGAACGCTCAGTCCCCTTTCTATATCCATCAGCTCTACGGCGAAATAAAATACCGTTCTCTTCAGGGGTTATTGGGGAGTAAGGAAATATGGGGTGAATTCACCAATCACAGGCTTTCCTCCGGAGATTTGCTTTATTCCGGAAATGCCCTGCCCGTGCCGCAATTGCGTCTCGGCATTTTTGATTATGCAGATGTTTGGGGCTGTAAGGGTTGGTTTTCGGTAAAAGGATATTTTGCTTACGGAATGTTTACCGACTCGAAATGGCAGAAATCAAAAGCCGGCATTGAAGGAAACCGCACCGAGAATGTGCTCTATCATAGCAAGGGGCTATGGCTGAGAGGAGGAAATACTGACAAGTTTCCTCTCCGGGGAGAACTTGGCATTGAAATGGCTACTCAATTCGGCGGAAAGGCTTTCGTTGATGGTGAGTGGTATCACATGAGCCATGGCATCAAGGAATGGCTCAAGGCTTTCTTTCCCAAATACTCACATTCAACTTTCGCCGGGGAGGATAACCGGAGCGTGGAGGGAAACATGATGGGAGCATACAACATTGCTTTAGCCTGGCGACCAAAAGCTGACTGGAGTATTCGCGCTTATTACGAACATTTCTTTGAGGATGAGTCGCAGATGACCTTCGAATATGGATGGAAGGATGGTCTCTACGGAATTGAAGTGCAATTGCCGGAAAACAGATTCGTTTCAAATTTCGTCTACGAGTTTCTTCACACCAAAGATCAGACAGGAGGAGTCTTGTGGAATGCCACACCTGAAGTGCCTGAACAAGTCAGCGGAAGAGACGATTACTACAACCATTATCTCTACAACTGCTGGCAGCATTGGGGCATGGGCATCGGCAATCCTCTCGTAATTTCTCCTGTATTCAATACAAACGGGATGCTTCACTTTCTCAACAACCGTATTATCGGGCATCATTTCGGACTGGAAGGGAATCCCACCGATGAACTGAATTATCGTCTGTTGCTGTCTTTCACACGTAGCTGGGGTTCTTATGATTATCAGGCTCCGGATGTGCTTAATAATTTCAACGGGCTCTTGGAGGTCACATGGACTCCTAATAAATTCCGGGGTTGGTTTGGAAAGGTCGGCGTTGCCGGCGACACCGGTAAGCTTCTCGGGAAGAGCTTCGGAGTGCTCCTTTCAATCGGCAAAACAGGAGATTTTTCCTTGAAGAGGCGTTAGGCTGTAGGCATTAGGCGCGAGGCTCAAGGCTCGAGGTCTGAGACTCAGTGCTCTCTGTGCTCTCAATGCTCTCAGTGCTCTCAATGCTCTCAGACCTCAATCGAGCAGACAGCCTCAAGCAAATAATCATGATTTAAACAAATATTGAAATGAAACTACATACAAACGATTCTGTTTCCCAGCAATCGAATCTGCGTCAAAACGTCTTCCCAAAGTGGGTGGCTCTTCTCATATTTTTCCCGCTGCTGTCCTTCTTTGCTCCGGGATGTCAGAAAGCTCCGATGAACGGTGATCTTGACGGAATGTGGAATATTGTCAAGGTTACGCCGGAACCTGCCGAGGAGATAATAACCCAAAAGCTATATATCAGCTTCTATATGCATGTCTGCCAGCTTTCTTATCCCACAGGGGGGGGATGGATGACAGGCAACATGAGATATGAGGGAAATACGCTTTCCCTCGACTTTCCTTACGCCATAGGAAATGAAACGGCTGAAGTCATGCTCAGGCAATATGGCATAAACAGCAATCCTGCCACGTTCACCATCGAATCTCTTTCAAAAGAAAAGATGGTGATCCGCGACGGGGAAACTGTCGTTGAACTCAGAAAATTCTAAAAGGCAATCAGACGTGCTGCGCTCTCCATTTCCGGGCTTCCTCAATCTGTTGGCTGACTGTCGGGAGAGGAGGCTCAGGAGTGGAAATACTCATTTTCATTCTTACCCATAGGGCATCCGGAAGAAGACGCCAGGCGCCAACGAGCAAATTCCATCGCCAATCAATGACCGCTACCCTCTTTTTCCTTACTATCGCCTTGATGATTTGCGGCAAAACATAGTCGACAGTCATCTCCATAGGATAGACACGTTCAGAATCGACAAGCGGAGTCTTTATCCAACCGGGTCGAATATCTGTGAAAGTTATGTCAGCCTCTTCAGCATTAGCAAGCTGTTCGAGAGCCACCATATACTGCTGACAAAAGCTCTTGCTTGCAGAGTAAGCCGCCAGTCTGCCGATTCCCTTTGTGCCTGCCACAGAAGTTACTGCCGCTATCTGTCCCTTTCTTCTGCTATTACGGAAATAGCGGTAAGCTGTGGATAAAGAAGCGGCAAATCCGGAGGCATTGGTATTGACCGTCCTTACCTCACGCTCAGGATCAAGATAGAGGTTTTCGTCAAGTATGCCTGCCACATGGAAATATATATCCATCCCTCCAAGGAGGGCTATAAGAGACAGAATCTTATCAGGAGCGTCAGCAGACGTTACATCTATCGACATATATTCTACAAACCCCGGATATTTCTCCTTTAAAGCCTTAAGTGAATCCGTGCGCCTCGCAGCGACTCCGACTTTTATTCCACGGGATGCCAATGCCTCTGCCACGGCATAACCTATCCCTGTAGAAGCGCCTATTATCACAACTTTTTTCATAAAATCTATGGTTTATACTTTTTTATTAACACTCCCCGGCGGTTTTATGTTGATTATTCTTTTTGTTTTTAGGGTTTATTATTATCTTTGCCAATGCGGAAGTCAAATCTTCCCTCTTGAATCATGTCTGCAAACCTTACTCCGGAAAAAATAGAATCTGACCGCCGGCTGTTGGAATTATTATCACAGAATTTCGGCAATATTTCTGCTGCTGCCACTGAAATAATCAATCTCGAAGCCATTCTCAATCTCCCGAAGGGAACAGAGCATTTCATTGCAGACGTGCATGGCGAAGCGGAAGCGTTCAGACATATCCTTAAAAACGCATCCGGAAATATTAAGAGGAAGGTCAATGAAATTTTCGGCAATTCCATGCGCGAAGATGATATCAGGCAACTTTGCGCCCTCATATATTATCCTTCCCGTAAACTGGCGCTCGTGAAGCAGACCGAACATGACATTGACAATTTCTATAAGGTAACCCTGTATCAGCTTATACGGGTGCTCCAGGAAGTGTCATCTAAATATACCCGCTCAAAAGTAAGGAAAAATCTTCCTAAGGAATTTTCTTACATAATTGAGGAACTCCTCCATGAATCTCCCTCAGAGGAAAACAAGCAACCCTATTACAACCGTATAATCGAAACTATAATATCCACAGGACAGGCTGAAGATTTCATCCGCGCCATTTCTCATGTCATTCAAAAACTGAGTATTGACCAGCTGCATCTTTTAGGCGATATTTATGACCGTGGCGACGGCGCTCACACGGTGATGGATACGCTCCTGACCTACCGCAACTTCGATATCCAGTGGGGCAATCACGATGTGCTGTGGATGGGAGCTGCCTGCGGAAATGAATGCTGCATAGCCAATGTCTTACGCATATCTCTCAGATATTGCAATATGGTTACGCTCGAGGATGGTTACGGCATTAATCTCGTGCCTCTCGCCACCTTTGCAATGGATGCATACGCCGACGATCCCTGCACTGTCTTCATGCCTAAAGCCAACGTCGATGAAGAACCTCTTTCCGACAAAAACAGGCAGCTGATTGCAAAAATGCATAAGGCAATAAGTGTGATTCAGTTTAAACTTGAGGGACAGATGTTCCAGCGTCATCCTGAATGGAAGATGGACGACCGCCGCCTCCTTCATCATATCGATTTCGATAAGGGCACAATAGAGATTCATGGGAAAACTTTCCCCCTTAAGGATAAAAATTTCCCTACAATTGATGCTTCTGATCCCTACAGACTGACCCGCGAAGAGAAGTTGCTTATGGAGAAGCTCATTCACTCTTTTTCTGTCAGCGATAAGCTGAAGCGCCATGTCGGTCTTTTCTATTCCCACGGTAGTCTTTTCAACGTATGCAATTCCAATCTTCTTTTCCATGCCTCGATTCCTCTGAATGCCGACGGGTCGTTGAAGGAGGTTGCACTGAACGGAAACACCTACAAGGGAGCCGAACTGCTGAGACAGACGGAAATGCTTCTCCGTACCGCTGTCAACAGCGATGCCTCTCAGGATGTGAGAAGGAATGCTATTGATTTCTATACCTATGCATGGTGTGGTCCTGACTCTCCTCTTTTTGATAAGGCTAAGATGGCTACTTTTGAAAGATACCTGATTGAGGATAAAGCTACCCATAACGAAGAGAAAGGTCATTATTATCATCTGCGTGAAAAGCCGGAGGTATGCGATATGATTCTTGATGAATTCGGAGTTGAGGGGGAACACCGACACATAATCAACGGACATGTGCCTGTCAAAGTAGGGAAAGGTGAAAATCCCGTCAAAGCTGATGGAAAACTTATGGTGATTGACGGCGGTTTTTCAAAAGCCTATCATGACACGACGGGTATTGCCGGATATACGCTTGTCTACCATAGCCGCGGGTTTGAACTCGTGCAGCACGAACCTTTCACGTCTGCTGACGAGGCAGTGAAAAACGGCACTGATATTATATCCGTCAACCGACTCGTTGAGCTGAACACACAGCGTGTGAGAGTCAGGGACACAGACCGCGGAAAAGAGCTGACCGGACAAATCGAAGAGCTGCGCGAACTTCTCTATGCCTATAGGCGTGGATTAATAAAAGAGAGGAAGTAATAAGAAATTTCTTATTACTTCCCCTGATAATGCTCCCCCAATCACCCAATCACCTAATCCCCCAATCTCACCCTTCCGCTGTCTCGGCAAATTCCATGAGATAAGCCTTTATGAAGGCATCGATACCACCATCCATAACGCCATTGACGTCAGAGGTCTGGTAATTGGTGCGGTGGTCCTTCACGCGGCGGTCATCAAAGACATAACTGCGTATCTGGCTGCCCCACTCTATCTTTTTCTTTCCTGCCTCAATTTTTGCCTGCTCCTCCATACGGTGCTGAAGCTCCTTCTCATATAGAATTGATTTCAGCTGGCGCATGGCGTTTTCTTTATTTTTAGGCTGGTCGCGGGTCTCTGTGTTTTCTATCAATATCTCCTCCTCTTCTCCTGTATAGGGATCCTTATACTGATAGCGCAGACGGACACCGGATTCTACCTTGTTCACGTTCTGACCTCCTGCGCCTCCCGAACGGAACGTATCCCAAGAGACTCTTGCGGTCTCAACATTGATTTCAATGGTGTCATCGACCAAAGGAGTCACGAAAACCGAGGCAAAAGACGTCATACGTTTTCCCTGTGCATTATATGGACTTACGCGCACAAGACGGTGAACTCCGTTCTCACTTTTAAGGAAACCGTAGGCATAATCTCCCTCAATATTGATTGTTACGGATTTGATTCCGGCGTCATCCCCTTCGAGAAGCTGTGCAATGGAGGTCTTATAACCGTGCTTTTCTGCATAACGGAGATACAGACGCATGAGCATCTGAGCCCAGTCCTGACTCTCCGTGCCTCCGGCTCCGGAATTAATCTTCAGCACTACTCCCAACTTATCCTCCTCACGACGAAGCATATTACGGAGTTCGAGCTTCTCCACATTCTCTATGACCTTGGCATACTGAGCATCAACCTCCTCCTCGGTGACAAGTTCCTCCTTCACGAAGTCAAAGGCAAGCTGCAGTTCCTCAAGCTGCTTCTCCAGCTCTGTGTAAGAATCAATCCAGAAATGCAATCCCTTTATCTTACGCATCTGAGCTTCTGCTTTTTCTCTATCCTCCCAGAAATCTGCCACATGAGTGCGGAGTTCTTCCTCCTCCACTTCTATCTTTTTATTGTCTATGTCAAGATATTTCTTCAGGGCTTCCGTTCTTTCGGCTGCCTCCTTGAGTTGTTCCTGTGTTATCATTAATGAAATAATTTGATAATTTAAGTTTCGCAGGCGCAACTTAAGGTTGTTAACCTAATAACCATCAACTTGAGCTTGCGAAAGTTGATTTAGTAAGCATACATTGCCTCTATTTCCTTGGCATATCTCTTTGCCACTACCGGACGACGCACTTTCATTGTGTTGGTCACTTCCCCATGCATTATAGAAAAATGATTAGGCAATAACGTTATGCGTTTAATCTTCTCATAAGCTGCCACATCTGCCTGCACTGAGTCAATCTGACTCATCACAAACTTCACGACTTCCGGATTGGAGACAAAAGAATCTGTGTCTGAATAGTCGATTCCTTTCTCTTCAGCCCATCTGCGCAATTGCGAGAGATTCGGCACGACAAGAGCTGTCACAAACTTACGCTGGTCGCCAATGACTGCCACTTCGTCGATATATTTATTCTCTGCCAGACGGCTTTCAAGCATCTGAGGAGCAATATATTTACCATTGGAAGTCTTAAACAGGTCTTTCACCCTCTCTGTGAGCACAAGCGCTCCCTGACGATTGAAATAGCCGGCGTCACCGGTGCGGAAAAAGCCGTCGGAGGTGAATGCCTCCTCATTAGCTTTCGGATTCCGGTAGTAACCCGGTGTGACTGTCGGACCCTTCACAAGGATTTCCCCGTTGGTGTCAATCTTCACATCAAGCCCGGGCAGAGGAATTCCTACCGTGCCGATTTCATAATCAACCGGAGGATAGAAACTTACAGTGGCAGTGGTTTCGCTGAGTCCGTATCCGATAATGATATCTATTCCGACTGAACGCATAAACTCCACGATACGGTCGCTGAGAGGAGCGCCTGCAGTCGGGAAGAAATTCGGATTCGGAATCCCTATGGCATGTTTCAGCTTATTGAAAATGCGCTGATTCCAGAATTGATATTCCTTTTCCACGAGCCATGGCACTTTCCTGCCACGCCTTACATAGTCAAGGTTTCTTTTCTTACCGCAGTTAAGGGCTCTCCGCACCATTGCACGCTGCATCTTCGACATCCCTGCTATTTTCTCCTTTACGCCGGCATAGACTTTTTCCCAGAAACGCGGCACACAGCACATTATGTTGGGATGAACTTCATGGATTGTATCCTGAATCACCCTCGGGTCATAATTGATGGCTACCGCAATTCCCTTGGTCAGACAGAAAAATGTCCATGCCTTCTCAAGAATATGGCTCATTGGAAGGAAAGCCATTGAAAGATCGGAGTCATTGATCTGTGTGAGAAGTTTTATATGGGCTTCTATGGCAGCGTCATAGTTGGAGTGGGTAATCGCGACTCCCTTGGGTTCTCCGGTCGTGCCGGATGTATAAATCAAGGTTGCCATATCCTCCGGAAGCGCTCTTTCACTGCGAGCCTCCACCTCCTTGGCAATCTCCTCGTCAGCCTCCATACCCAGACGAACAAAATCATCCCAGAAGATTGAGATTGTGTCGTCATCAAACAGCGACAGACCCGCATCCTTGAAAATTACTATTCTGGTGACTTTATCAGGATTCTTTTTCCAGTAGTTGTACGCAAGAGGATACTGATGAGAATCTCCCACGAAGAGAACCTTAGCTCCCCCATTCTCTACTATGAAGTCATATTGATCCTGGGAGGAGCTTGAATATAACGGAATTGCCGAAAGACGGTTACGAAAAGCGCCAAGTTCGGTGATGAGAATCTGCGGGGTGTTGGGAGAACATATTGCAATTGTATCTTTCTCCAGAAGCCCGAGGCGAGCTAAGGCTTTTCCTGCCACCTCTACCTGCCGGCTGAAGTCGCTCCAGGAGGTCGACTGCCATTCTCCGTCCTTACGCCAGCAAAAACGGTAGGCTTCGCGGTCGCCGTAACGCCGCGCCTGGTTGGTGATTGTCTCGACTAATCTGTTTGCCATAATCTGTATCCCATTGGGTTTTAGTTTTCACCCGTATGGAAATCGGGCGTAAAGTTAACAAAATTTTACGAGAAATCAGCCGGCTATCTGTCAATTATTCATTTCATTTCTTCGCGAAGCACCCTGAAGTAGCAGTCAAGCACATCTTTGGCTGCTGTGAACGATGACTGTTCGTTGTTGAGCACCCTCATCTCTTTCTGTTCCAAAAGGGCTTTCACTTCCGGCGTATTATAGAAATGACTCCGCAGCTGCTCGTCGATTGTCTCTATCATCCAATACTTTGCCTGTTCGTTGCGCTTACGCTCAAAATAGCCTGTCTGTTTCACGTAGTCAAAATAGCGGTCAATCATGTCCCAGACAAGATCTATGCCAAGTTCGTAATAGCCGCTATACGTAATTACCTCCGGTTTCCATTTGCTTGGTGTCGGAGGGAAAAGGAATAAGGCATTCCTGAACTGAGAGGCTGCCAGCTTTGCTCTTTCAACGTTGTCTCCGTCACATTTGTTGATGACGATGCCGTCTGCCATCTCCATGATTCCTCGTTTTATCCCTTGCAGTTCGTCTCCCGTCCCGGCAAGCTGAATCAGTAGGAAGAAATCCACCATTGAATGAACGGCTGTCTCACTTTGTCCGACACCTACCGTCTCAACAAAAATATTGTCATAGCCGGCTGCCTCACAAAGCACGATTGTCTCTCTCGTCTTTCTTGCGACTCCGCCTAAAGAGCCGGCGGATGGGGAGGGACGAATGAACGCATCCTTTTCCTGCGACAGTTTTTCCATTCTGGTCTTGTCGCCGAGGATACTGCCATGAGTGCGCTCGCTGCTCGGGTCGATTGCCAGAACTGCCAGACGTCCCCCCTGCCTGAGCACATGCAGCCCGAAGACATCTATCGACGTTGACTTGCCGGCACCGGGAACGCCCGTAATGCCTATTCTTCTTGACTTCCCTGAATAAGGAAGACACTTTTCTATTACCTCCTGGGCTATCGCCTGATGGGCTTCGGCTGTGCTTTCCACAAGGGTCACTGCCCTGCCAAGGACACTTACGTCTCCTTTCAAGATGCCTTCAACATAGTCGTTGACACTTAGCTGAGGACGTGCGCGACGCGCTTTCCTGTAAGGGTTTACTATCGGTTGAGAGCCTACTCCGGTGTTTACCTGAAGCCCTTTGTAGGCTGAATCATTCTCGGGATGTTCCATGATACTGTTTAGATTTTTTGCAGTTTTGCGGATAGTTGTCAACAACTTCTTTTCAAAATTGTCAATAACTTCTATAAATTTCTTATATTTACAATATTAAGTTGTAGATAACTTTTCAATAACTTCTTATTTAGTGTTCATTCCCACCACTCTCACCGTCTTTACGGGATTCAGAGGGTCAGAACTCATAATCTCTATATTAATCCTGAACGGACCCTCATTGAGTCGTCCGGGGCGCAATTCTCCCTCTACCGTAATATTTTTTCCCGGCTTTATCTTCGCTGCGGTCTTTTTTAGCTTTACAGCATCGTCCAGACAATATATACGTTCTATTTTCAAAGATGAACTCCCGTCGTTCACAAGCTGAAAACGGAATTTCCGCAGCTCGTCACCTGTGACTTCTCCCAAATCAACAAATTCGGGACGAACATAAAGATGAGCGACTTCCGAACCGGAAGTGATGAGTGATTCTTTCGGATTGGGTGTGATTACAGCTGTTACTTTAATCTCCTTCTGCTCTGAATGAGGATCTGAGGAGTCGGCTATGAGAGTGACCGGATATTCCACCGGACCCATCTCTTTTTCCAGTGGAGTGCGTAAATAAAACCCGAGTGTCCCGATGTCTCCGGGAGCAAGTGCGGATGGTGTCATCTCTATTTCCAACGCCCGTCCGGAGTTTATCCATTTGGGGCGGATTGTATCTTCGCTCTGATTATATATGTTCAGGAAAAGATGACGCGAGCCCCCCTTTACTATCTCCCCTACGGGCACTGTCAACTTCTCTATACGAAGCGGACCGGCTGTGTAAGGATAGGTGGTCTTGAGCGTCTCCGGTTGACCTATGACCGTGCCGCGGATGCGTATCACCTTCATCTCATTTTCCTTTCCCAGAAATACCTTCACAGTCTTGTCAAAACGTCCCGGCCGTCCGTAAGGATTATATATGAAACTGACTGTGGCAGTGTCGCCGGGCTGAATCATGCTTTCTGTATAAGCTGCCGCCGTGCATCCGCAACTCGGGCGCACGCTGTTTATGAATGTCGGCTCCTTACTCTCGTTTATAAACTGTACCGACCCCTTTTGCGGACCGGCTGCCTCTCGGAATGTGCCGTAGTCGTATTCGGTAGCAAGCCATCTGACCTGCGACCGGACATTGAATAGGAAAGCTGACCACAAAGTAGCGGCAATAAGAATTAAAATTCTACGGTTCATATTTTCGAGCTTTATGGGTAAGGTGTTTTATTTACCTTTCGGAGTGACAGTCCCTCTGATTTTGAGACGAACCTTGGAAGGCGAACCATTAGTGCGCAGCGTGACCACCTTATCGAAACTGCCGGGACGTCCTAAAGGATTATACGTGACCTTTACTTTTCCGCTTTTCCCCGGAGCGATGGGCGCCTTTGGGAAAGAGGGGCGTGTGCAGCCGCAATCAGCCTTGGCATCTATAACGACAAGATTTCCTTCCCCTTCGTTGACGAGAGTAAATTCACATGAAATCGGTCCTCCATCTTCTTTCACCATTCCGAAATCATGGGTAGGATTCTCCACCTTTACATGAGGCTTATTGCCTCCTGCAAACATCGGCAACGCAACGGCGAGCATAAACAAAATGCCCGTAAGCTGCATGATGCCTTTAAATCTTTGATTGCTTTTCATATCGCAAATTATATTTTTCGTATAAATATCTAATTTAATTAAGTGAAAGCCTAAAGCCTCCAGCCTAATGCCTAAAGCCTAATGCCTAAAGCCTCCTCATATTATTATAGACGCCAAATTAAACCGTTTAGTTTATATTGAAGACATCATTTTTATTTGAATTTTATTTATTGAGAAGTTGTCCGGTAAAAATTTATTACTAACTTTGCGCATGCAAAACAGAGTTTTCGCTTGCATTTTTTAACCACGATTCTACCAAACAACCTCTACAACCATGAAACGCAGAGCATTTTGCCGGTTCCTATCAGCTGTTGCAATTGCCGGCATCTCATACTCTCCCATCTTTGCAGAAGAAACCGACTGCAATTCTACAGGTCTGCTTCGCCTGAACGTTTCTGCCCGGATTGACTGGCAGATTAATCGCCCTTTCGGACATACCGACGACAGTAATACCGGTTTTGAAGGAAAATATCTCATGCTTAGAGCAGATGGAGAAATTATCCCGGGGCTAACTTACTCCTGGCGCCAGCGACTCAATAAACTGCATTCCGACCAGCCTTTCTTCGACGCTACTGACTGGCTTTACGTCAACTATGCGACTGGAAACTGGAATTTCGAGGCAGGAAAAGAGATAGTTGCCATTGGAGGATGGGAATACGACCGTGCGCCTATGGACTTATACGGCACCTCTGTATTCTGGAACAACATTCCCTGCTATCAGTTAGGAGCCACAGCAGGATATCAGATTAAAGCAACCGACCAACTGAGTCTCCAAGCGACCCAGAGTCCGTTCTTTACACGTCAGAACAGAAATCTTTACGGCTATAGCATACGCTGGAACGGGTCGCATTCTTTCTATAAGCCAATATGGTCAGCCAACCTTTTTGAGTATTCCAAGGGACATTACATCAATTATATCAGCTTAGGCAATAGGTTTGATTTCGGAAAATGGAGAATTGAAGCCGATTTCATGAACCGCGCAGCCGGACATCAGGCTTTCTTATTTAAAGATTGCTCGGCTATCGGTGAGGTCTCATTTGCTCCCGACAGCCGATGGAGAATCCACGCCAAAATGACTTACGACGTCAATCATAGCGGCACTGATGCCGACATGACTGTCCTGAACGGCACCGAACTCACAATGGCTGGGGGCGGAGTGGAGTTCTATCCCCTTCTGAAAAACCGGACTTCCCTGCGTCTGCATGCGACGGCTTACTATTCATGGGGTAAGAATGCCAATTCAGCCGACGTGATGCAGAGTAAGACTTTTCTGGGCAATGTCGGAATCACCTGGGATATGAATCTCCTCAATATAAAAAGGAAACACTAAAGATACACAGTTAAATCCCTCATAACGACGCAATAATGTCGCATCCTTAAATCCTTAACTTATGGAATCTCAATCTTTACAAGAAATGCCAACTGCTCAAACTTCCTCGTCGAAAGCTTCTCTTCTGAAGAAATATTCCGGCGTCATCTGTCTGGCTATAGTGTTTGCCATTTTCTACGGTCTGGGTAGAGTGATGGGAATGGCAAATCTCCTCAATACAATGATGAAGACTGCCCATGATCTGCTGCTGAACACGGTGCTCTATCTTATGGCTATATGTGTGCTGACAGGTGCGCTCGGACAGATTTTCGTTGAATTTGGCGTGGTCAGCCTTCTCGAGAAGCTACTGCGCCCGCTCATGAAACCCTTGTTCAATCTTCCCGGAGTTGCCTCTCTGGGAGCCGTAATGACTTTCCTGAGCGATAACCCTGCCATAATTACCCTTGCCCATGACAAGCGTTTCGGAAGCTATTTCAAAAAATTTCAGCTTATCTCACTCACCAATTTCGGCACGGCATTCGGAATGGGACTCCTTGTTTTAGTCTTTATGGTGGGTCAGGGCTACACATGGGAACCGTTTATCGGTTTCTTAGGCGCATTCTGCGGCTGTATAGTCTCAACCCGACTGATGCAGAGATTTGTCGTGAAGGCTTTTCCAAAATTCCTGACAGAAGATGCAGCAGTCGAAGAGCATCATGAGGAAAAAGAGGATAGCAATGTCGGGAAATCAACTTTTGCCCGGGTGCTCAATGCGATCCTTGACGGTGGCAAAGGGGGTGTCGAGATAGGATTGGCAATCATACCCGGCGTGCTCATAATCTCCACATTTGTAATGCTTCTCACATTCGGACCCGCTGCCGACGGAACTTTCACCGGGGGTGCCTATGAAGGGGTGGAATTTCTCCCTCTCGCAGCTCAGAAGATAGGACCCGTATTTGAGTTTCTTTTCGGTTTTTCCGATCCTCACCTGATTGCGTTCCCTATCACTGCCCTCGGCGCTGTAGGAGCTGCTCTCGGTCTTGTGCCTAATTTTGTCAGCCAGGGATGGATTGACGGGAATGCAATAGCTGTCTTTACGGCTATAGGTATGTGCTGGAGCGGCTATCTCTCCACTCACACAGCCATGCTTGATTCTCTGGGTTACAGAGAACTCACCTCCAAAGCTATTCTTGCCCATACAATAGGAGGAGTCGTCGCTGCAATCTGCGCCCATATCTTCTATGTTTTGGTGACATTCCTGTTTTAAGGCTGTAGGCATTAGGCTCAAGGCATTAGGCAGGAGCCGGGAGGCACACTGGAGAGGGATGTTGTCCCCAACTTCCCCACGCGCAGACAAATCCCCGCACCTCAAACCTCGAGCCTATGTCATAATTTTCAAATTTCAATTTTAAATTTTCAATTTTAAAGGATTCCGCCACTCTCCTGCGAGTGTGGCGGAGTCCTTTTATTTTGTGTACTGACGTTTTTTTACTAAATTTGCAAAAATTCCGGAATTCAGGGAGTTTTATTATAGTAAATGGAGAAGATAATTGACCCGGTTGACAGAGAGCTTATAATGGGAGAACTTACCCAGGATCGCCTTCTGCGCCATGCCAACAAAGGCGACAACGTGCTCTACGTGGTAGACGCACATACCGCCCCCAATACAATGCGAGAAATCGGACGGTTGCGTGAAATTGCATTTCGCGATGCCGGCGGAGGGACAGGTACGTCTTGCGATATCGATGAATTTGACACAATGTCATCACCATGCCGACAATTAATCGTGTGGGATCCGCATGCTTGCGAAATAGTCGGCGGCTATCGGTTTATTCTTGGTGAGGATATTGAGATAAAAAACGGTGTCCCCAATATTGCTACCTCCCACATGTTCGGATTCTCTCAAGAATTTCTGGAGAATATCTTGCCCAAGACCCTCGAACTCGGCAGATCTTTCGTTGCCGTAAACTATCAGAGCACCCGGTCAAATCCTAAGGCGCTTTACGTGCTTGATAATCTTTGGGACGGACTCGGAGCGCTGACAGTCATATATCCTCAGATAGAGTATCTTTTCGGGAAAGTGACCATGTATCCCGCTTATGGCAGCGAATGCCGCGACATGCTTCTTGGATTCATGCATAAATATTTCCATGATGAGAGCCGGATGGTATGGCCTATCGAAGAACTGAACAGCAATGCAAAAAGTCCGGAGATTCAGCAACTCTTCACCGGAGGTTCGTTCCGCGAAGACTACAAGATTCTAAATCATGCAATCCGCTCTCACGGACAGAATATCCCTCCCCTCGTCAATGCATACATGTCGCTGTCTTCCACAATGAAAGTGTTTGGCACGGCTGTGAATCATGAATTCGGAAATGTGGAGGAGACCGGCATTTTCTTCAAGATTTCTGAAATATTCGAGGAGAAAAAACGCCGTCATATACAGACATTCATAGAGACCGGCATCGTGCCCGGGATTTCAATAAAATAATCTCATCATGAAGAATGTAGTAGTCACCGGCGCTGATGGTTTTATCGGAAGTCATCTCACTGAAGCTCTTCTCAAAGAGGGCTGCAACGTGACGGCGCTTGCCCAGTATAATTCTTTCAATAACTGGGGTTGGCTGGAAGGGCTATCTCATCCTCGCCTCAAAATTGTCACAGGCGATGTGCGCGACCCTAATTTCTGCCGTAAGCTCGTCGAAGGCGCCGACACCGTTTTTCATTTAGCAGCCCTCATCGCTATTCCCTATAGTTATATAGCCCCTGACAGCTACGTTGATACAAACGTGAAGGGCACTCTCAATATCTGTCAGGCTGCCAGAGATGCAGGGGTTGACCGCCTGCTTGTAACTTCTACATCGGAAGTCTACGGCACGGCAAAATACGTTCCGATTGACGAACATCACCCCAAACAGCCGCAGAGTCCGTATTCTGCATCAAAAATCGGAGCAGACGCTATTGCACTCAGTTTTCATAATGCTTTCGGTCTTAACGTAACGGTGGTGCGTCCGTTCAACACCTACGGACCGCGTCAGAGTGCGCGTGCAATCATCCCTTCAATTATAACTCAGATAGCATCCGGAATCAGAGAAATTAAAGTTGGCGATCTTTCTCCGACTCGCGATTTTAATTTTGTGGAAGACACCTGCCGTGGGTTCATAGCTATTGCCAAATCTCCTGACACAGTAGGTGAAGAGATAAATATTGCCACACAGAAAGAAGTCAGCATGGAGACAACCCTAAAGACCATAGCTTCACTGATGAATGCTGACGTCAGATGGGTGGTCGATCCCGAAAGGCTCCGTCCCGCAGGTAGTGAGGTGTTCAGGCTGCTCGGCTCGAATGAGAAAATCACACGTCTGACCGACTGGCGTCCTCAGGTATCGCTCGAAGAGGGCTTAAAGCGCACTATCGACTGGGTCTGCAGCAATGAGAATCTAAAAAAATACAAACCAGAAATCTATAATAGATGAAGAAAGAGAAAATCACCATCCTTTTCCTCGGTGGCGGCAGAAGAGTGTCGCTTGCCGACCTCCTGAAGCGCAGCGGCGAACGTATCGGCTGCAAAGTGGAGATTGTCAGCTATGAGCTTATCTCTGAAGCGCCTATCTCTCTCGTAGGGAAGGTGGTGAAGGGTTTGCCTTGGTCTGATCCCGATGTGGTTGCCGATATCATGCGCGTTGTCAGAGAGTATGACATCGACATCATTCTTCCTTTCGTCAATGGTGCTATCGAGATTGCCTCTATATGCCGGGATAAGATGCCTGACGTGTTTGTGCCTGTCACTGATTTCGGCATCGCTGCCCAGCTCTTTGACAAGGCTGAGGCAGCCGCTGTCTTCAAGGAAGCCGGATTGCCTATCCCGCGAACGTATTCCGTTCTGTCGGCTAAGATGCCTGCTATTGCCAAACCTCGTAAAGGTGGATCTTCAAGAGGAATACAGATCTTCACAAATATGGAAGACCTAATGCATCTCAACGACCTCAAGAACTATCTCGTGCAGGAATATATTGAGAACGGAAAGGAATATACAGTCGACTGCTATATTAATTCCAAAAATGAGATTATGGTGACTGTGCCTCGCGAACGTCTTGAAATAATGGGCGGTGAATCCAACCGCACCCGCACATGCCATAACGAGATTCTTGAGAAACTGAGCCGTGAGGTGATTGAGAAGTTTTCTCTTAGGGGTCCTGTGAATCTCCAGTTCATTCACGATCTTGATGCCGACCGCTACCTCCTTATGGAAGTGAATCCCCGTCTTGCCGGGGGCGTTATCTGCTCTATATATGCCGGCGCTCCTATCACTGACTATATCATAAAGGAAGCTCTCGGAATAGACATCACTCCTTGCACTGACTGGGCGTCGGGCACACTTATGGCTCGATATTTCAAGGAGGCTATTTTCTACAACAAGTAATCTCCTTCATGCAGCCGCTGCAGATATTAAAGAAATATTACGGCTACTCTTCCTTCCGCCCCGGACAGGAAGAAATAATCAATAATATCATTGCCGGGAAGGATACTCTCGTGCTTATGCCGACAGGGGGCGGAAAATCCTTATGCTATCAGATTCCGGCTTTAGCACTCCCCGGCACTGCCATCGTAGTCTCTCCCCTGATTGCTCTGATGAATGATCAGGTGCAGTCGCTTCAGGCAAACGGAGTCCCTGCTATGGCGCTCCATTCCAATCAGTCGGAATTCGATAATCAGGTTGCTCTCAGGGCAGCTGCCGATGGAAGCGTAAAGATTATCTACATCTCTCCGGAGCGCCTGATGCTTGACATCGACAGGATTGCCGCTTCAGTAAAGGTGAGTCTCATCGCGATAGATGAGGCTCACTGCATATCTCAGTGGGGGCATGATTTCCGTCCTGTATATAAGGAGTTGGCTGCGGTCAAGACAAAGTTTCAGGATGTGCCGGTGATGGCGCTGACGGCAACCGCCGACCGGCTCACCCGGCTTGACATTTCAGAATCTCTCGGACTTAAAGACCCTTTCTGCTGGATCGGATCTTTCGATCGCCCTAATATTTCGCTTCAGGTCGTCAACGACCCCGGGAAGAAAGGGAGGTTGCGTGTAATTGCTCAGCTCATTGATTCTAATCCTCTTGATTCGGGAATTGTATATTGCCTGAGCAGAAAGAAAACCGAGGATATGCATAAGGCGCTTTCTGAAATGGGCTATCGCTCAGTATGCTATCATGCCGGAATGCATCCTTCGGAACGTGAGCATGCACAAAGGATGTTTGTCAATGGGGAGGCGCAGGTGGTCTGTGCTACTATAGCCTTCGGAATGGGTATTGACAAAAGTAATATCCGGTGGGTTGTCCATAACAATATCCCGGGCAATATCGAGAGCTATTATCAGGAAATTGGAAGGGCAGGCAGAGACGGAATGCCCGCAAAGGCGATAATGTTCTATAATTTCGGTGATATCATCACGCGGCGCAGTTTTGTGGATGAAAGCGGGCAGCGGGAAGTCAATAACGAGAAACTTGATTTCATGCAGCGCTATGCCGAGGCAACCATCTGCCGCCGCCGCATCCTCCTGAGTTATTTCAGCGAAGAAAGCAATTGCGACTGCGGAAACTGCGACAACTGCCGTTCTCCTCGTGCCAAGTTTGACGGCACCATTCTTGCCCAGAAAGCTCTGAGCGCCGTCATACGCATAAATTGTGCGGAAGGAATCAACACCGTAATCGATATTTTACGCGGTCTTAACAACAGCACAATAATCCAGAAACGGTATCATCAGATTAAGACTTACGGAGCAGGACGCGACCTCGGTTCGCGGCAATGGCATAGCTACATTCTTCAGATGATTCAGCTCGGTTTGTTTGAAGTGGCTTATGAGGATAACTTCCATCTGCGCCCTACTCCTTACGGCATGAAGGTGGTGAAAGGGCTGGAGCGTATCGAACTGGCAACGCACACTGAATTTCAATATACTACCTCTTCACGTAAGAAAAATATCGTTGAGGAGCCTCGCTATCTTACAAAGGAGGAAGAACTTACCGAGATTCTCAAGAAACTGCGCCTTGATATTGCTCAAAAGGAAGAGATTCCTGCATTCCGTATTTTCAGCGACGCTACTCTGGCAGATATGGTAGAGAAACTCCCCGGCGATGTCGAGTCTTTCTCTAAGGTTACCGGAGTCGGTGAGCTTAAGCTGATCAAATACGGACAGAAATTTGTGTCTGCAATAAGGAAGTTTCAAGGGATAAAACCTTCGACACCTATCGGATACAGCAAATACGAAACCCTCTATCTCTTCAACGCCGGCAAATCTCCGGAAGAGATTGCTGCCATCAAGAGTCTGCAGGTTGGAACTATACTCAATCATCTTGCCGAACTTATTGATGAAGGAAAAATCCAGAACCCCTCAGGAATTATTCCTCAGGCGACTATCGACAAAGTGGAGGAAATAATGGATAAAGAGGGAGAGAATGCTTATAAGATTCTCAAAGAGAAGCATCTCATACCACCCTCGGAAATAACTTTCGCCCAGGCAGTTATACGTCAAAAAAGAAAACAGGAATAAAATTTTGTCATTTTATTCTTGTTTTCTAAAAAATTATTATTAACTTTGCACTCGCAAACACAAAAACCTTTCGGGGCGTAGCGCAGTCCGGTTAGCGCACCTGCTTTGGGAGCAGGGGGTCGAAGGTTCGAATCCTTTCACCCCGACAAGTTTTTATCAGGTCTGACTCTTGAGTCAGACCTTTATTTTTATATCCTAACTCCATTTATCAGAAACGAACCGTCCGGCTGTATCGAATGAAGACGCCTGAGCCATCCTTTCAGATATTTCCATGCTCCCGGGCAACCCCTGTAATACTTTTCTCTCTCCCTCTTTATGATTTCAAACAGATACGCAGAAGAAAAAGAATTTATTGCAGCCAGTGTGTTCAAGCCCACTTTCCCATCCGGCACCACGCCTAAAATTCTTTGCACTCTTTTCAATACAGAGAATCCGCTTGCCCAGACCCAGTCAGTGATTAGATTGGCAATTCCCTGCGACACTATTTTGTCGCCGCCACAGCGATTCCAGAACATTGTCTTCAAAATATCCACCCACTCCTCGAAAGTAATCTTTCGTAAATCATCCTTATCAGGAAGAGGCAGACCTTTGCGGAGACGAAAAGTCTTATAAGTAGAAAGCGTCACATCCACCATAGTAGCCCCGCCCCTATCGTCCGGATCATCGCTCCAGCCTCTGATACGAGCCTTCTCGAACACCTCCTCATAGCTAAGCGTCAGATCTCCCCCACCCTTACCAAACACACCTGCCGCAAAATGACAGATAAACGGAATCATGATTTCATGTTTTGCCATAACTGATACTTTATTAAATTAAATCTCGCTCAAATTAAATCTCGCCGGCAAAAATACACCCACCCCCTCCTCCCCACTCTATATCCTGCCACCAGCCAGAGAATTTATTCCTGACCAATAACCCAATCCCCAACCTCGATCCTAACCCCTCCCGCCTAATGCCTCCCACCTAATGCCTACAGCCTAATGCCTAACACCTAATGCCTACAGCCTATTGCCTAACACCTAATCCCTACAGCCTATTCACTAAAACCAAAAGCCTAAAAGAGAAACCTAAAAACAAACAACA